>NZ_CP068419.1:1792500-2143183 GCF_016757795.1 Gluconobacter sphaericus
AGAAACACTGTCGCCGAAAGTCCAAGGGTTCCTGCGCAAGGTTAATCCACGCAGGGTGAGCCGGCCCCTAAGGCGAGGGCGAGAGCCGTAGTCGATGGGAACCAGTTGAATATTACTGGGCCTGCCAGAAGTGACGAATGAGAGATGTTGTCTGTCCTTAACGGATTGAACAGGCTTTTCAATCATTCCAGGAAATAGCTCTGGCGTATAGACCGTACCCGAAACCGACACAGGTGGACTGGTAGAGAATACCAAGGCGCTTGAGAGAACGATGCTGAAGGAACTAGGCAAATTGCTCGTGTAACTTCGGGATAAACGAGACCCGCTCGTGGGCAACCATGGACGGGTGGCACAGACCAGGGGGTAGCGACTGTTTAGTAAAAACACAGGGCTCTGCGAAATCGTGAGATGACGTATAGGGCCTGACGCCTGCCCGGTGCCGGAAGGTTAAGAGGAGGTGTGCAAGCACTGAATTGAAGCCCCGGTAAACGGCGGCCGTAACTATAACGGTCCTAAGGTAGCGAAATTCCTTGTCGGGTAAGTTCCGACCTGCACGAATGGCGTAACGACTTCCCCACTGTCTCCAGCATCGACTCAGCGAAATTGAATTCCCCGTGAAGATGCGGGGTACCCGCGGTCAGACGGAAAGACCCTATGAACCTTTACTGCAGCTTTGCAGTGGCATCAGAGACATTCTGTGTAGGATAGGTCGGAGGCTTTGAAGCCGGGGCGCCAGCACCGGTGGAGCCATCCTTGAAATACGACCCTGAATTTTTCTGATGTCTAACCGAGACCAGTAAGCCTGGTCCGGGACCCTGCATGGTGGGCAGTTTGACTGGGGCGGTCGCCTCCCAAAGTGTAACGGAGGCGCGCGATGGTGGGCTCAGGCCGGTCGGAAACCGGCTGTCGAGTGCAATGGCATAAGCCCGCCTGACTGTGAGAGTGACAGCTCGATCAGAGACGAAAGTCGGCCATAGTGATCCGGTGGTCCCACGTGGACGGGCCATCGCTCAACGGATAAAAGGTACTCTAGGGATAACAGGCTGATCTCCCCCAAGAGTCCACATCGACGGGGAGGTTTGGCACCTCGATGTCGGCTCATCACATCCTGGGGCTGGAGCAGGTCCCAAGGGTTCGGCTGTTCGCCGATTAAAGTGGTACGTGAGCTGGGTTTAGAACGTCGTGAGACAGTTCGGTCCCTATCTGCCGTGGGTGTAAGAGACTTGAGAGGATTTGTCCCTAGTACGAGAGGACCGGGATGAACATACCTCTGGTGCACCGGTTGTCACGCCAGTGGCACAGCCGGGTAGCTAAGTATGGACGGGATAACCGCTGAAAGCATCTAAGCGGGAAACCCACCTCAAAACTAGGTCTCATAGAGCCGTGAGAGACCATCACGTTGATAGGCCGGGTGTGAAAGTGCAGTAATGCATGCAGCTAACCGGTCCTAATCGCTCATACTTCTCACAACAAACACATGCACAGAAATCAGCCACACTTCCTTCACAACGCACCAATCTCCACCCTCTCTTAAAAGACAGGGTGGGCTGGAAGACCTGGTGGCCATTGCGAGGGCCCTACACCCGATCCCATCCCGAACTCGGCCGTGAAATCCCTCAGCGCCTATGATACTGCACCTTAAGGTGCGGAAAAGTCGGTCGCCGCCAGGTCCCCCAGCCTACCCATACACACCACAAAACCTCCCAACATCATCATACACCACCGCGGGGTGGAGCAGCCCGGTAGCTCGTCAGGCTCATAACCTGAAGGCCGCAGGTTCAAATCCTGCCCCCGCAACCAATTCCAGCATAAAACATTGCAAATCGACTGCTGACGCAGATGTCCCCGTGTCATATGAGTCGCTTACTTACGTCCGGACCTTCGAAAGAGGGGCGGGCAATCGCGCGTGCACTCCACGCCATAGACCACGGGGCCGCCTCCCAGACCTGAAGTCTTTCTCGTTTTCCGAAACTTCATGGTTTAGGAGCAAAACCTATTGATTTAATTGCGGAAAATCAGTCAAAGACGACAAGCGGAAATACAAAAGACGAAACCGCATCGAAATCGTGTTCGGCAGGCTCAAGGACTAGCGGTAGGTCGCAACACGCTATGACAGGTGTTTGATGCCTTCTTCTCCGCTAACTGCCTCGCCGCAACCGTCATCTTCTGTCTATCATTGGTAGACGAGCAAAGGTAGGCCGAGTTTGGGGCATTCTTGCCGTTGGCGAATATGCCTGCGCGCCCCAAATAGCCAAAGACCGCAAGCCGGACACGACGGCCAAGCTCCTCCAAGCCTACCTCCCCTATACGTCCTGCCATATCGGTCATGCCGCGTGTGAGACCAATGACGTCCACGGTCAACGTCGCGGCATCCGAATGGCATTTTCCGGCCCGATTCAGAACGTTAAGGACACAAGCATAAATCTGGTCGGAGCCAGACATCGACCGCTTCGTCTGCGGGAGCCTAGCTTCCTCCACGTCCAACACACGTGCAAGGACGGGGCGCCGCAATTGATGTCGGACAGCGGCCAATACCATTGCGTCCAGTGCCTCCTCCCATCTCTCGATAATTGAGGCCTGCATGATTTCAGCCTCGAGGAGGTTGGCCTCCCGAGCGATCAACGCAAGAGTGATTGCGTCCTTGTTAGGAAAATATTGATAGAGAGAGCCAATGCTGACGCCGGCCTTCTGGGCAATAGCATTCGTCGTGTAGCCTTCGAAGCCTTCCACCTCAAAAATGCGAGCCGCCGCCTCGATGATCGCCTCTACGGTGTGCGTTGCACGCATTTGCCTAGCGGTTTTGCGGGGTTCAAGCGCATCAGGCGAAGGGCGTCTGGCCATTAGGATATGCGAGTTTGATACATGAGCAAAAGCTTATATTTTTTGGTTATCACGTCAAGCCATTGGAGACCAGAATGAGCACAATTGACACCAAACTCTGCGAAGACCTACTACGTGAAATCACAAAAGAAATTGCGGCGGCCGGACCAAAATTTGCATCTTTCCTGCCCCTGAGGCAGCAAATCGCTCACGTCCGCAAGGCCAGCAAAGAAGCCGAAGCCCGGCTCCGTTCCCATTTAGAGATGCATTACCCCGACATCGGCTGGACCGGTGAGGATGATCGTCCTCACCAGACGGACTATTGGCTCTACGATCCGATCGACGGGGCATATCATTACTTGCAAGGTCTGCCGCTCTGGTCGGCTTCGCTGGCGCTGGTCCGTAACGGTGAAGCCGTATTCTCGATCGTCTATGACCCAATCCTGGACGAGATGTTCATCGCTCAGCGCAAGGGAGGTGCAAGTTGCAATGGTGTTGCCCTTAATGCATCTGCCAAAACGGAACTGAAAGCGGCGGTTGTTGGAAGCGCCATTGCTCCGCTGGCGCAAGTTAGCCAGGAACAGCAGGATGGGGCCCTGTCCTTGATCCGCAGTATCGCGCATTCAGTCTTTGTGGTGCGTCCGATGGCTGCGGCCTCTCTTCAACTCGCTTATGTGGCCGCCGGGCGGCTCGACGCCTATGCCGAAGTCGGGAAGGATGCCGCTGATTGGTTTGCGGGTGCTCTCCTTATCCACGAGGCTGGCGGATTGGTGACCGATCTGAGGGGTGGTGAATTCGGGTGGACTGGTGAAGGAATCTTAGCTGGCGGCGACGTTATTCAACCCGCTTTGTGGGCGGCGATTACGACACCCCAAATACAGGCCTGATATCACGCCAAGTCCAACTGGAAATTGCATGAGTCGAGGTCTAGGCTCAGAATAATCACTAAAACATCAAGCTGCATTTGATGTTTTTACGTCTCATGACGGCTAGTCATCGCATAGTGCGCCAGCTTTTTCATCAGATAATCGAACATCAATCGAATTCGACGGTCGCTGCGCATGTCGGGATGAATCGCAACCCAAACATCCATAGAGAAAATTAGCTCGGTATGAAGAACGGGAATGAGATTTCTATCTCGTTTTGCAATCCCTAATTGGCTTGCGCCAATACCGAACCCCGTACGTAATGCAGCCAGTTGTGCGAGATCGCTATCCGAGCGGAAGGCAAACATTTCGCGGGTAAGCGGTACTCCCATCATTTCTATCATCCGAGAGTGGGCTGGATTCCGGTCATATCCAATTAATGTGAGTAGCCCCTAGATTTCTGGACGCCTTGGTTCCTAAAAATGAGGACAGGAGGCGTTGATGGGGAAGCCCAATTTCAGTGATGAGTTCAAGCGTGATGCGGTGGCGCAGATTACCGAGCGGGGATATCCGGTAGCGGAAGTTTCGCAGCGGCTCGGGGTCAGCACACATTCGCTGTATGCGTGGAAGCGGCAATTCGCGAAGGTGGTATCGGGCGATGCCGGCAAGGATGCCGAGATCCGGCAGTTGAAGCGCGAACTGGCCCGGGTCACCGAGGAGCGCGACATCTTAAAAAAAGCCACCGCGTATTTCGCCAGGGATGCAAAGTGAGATACGCCTTCATTGCTGAGCATCGTGATCGTTTTGGAGTTCGGGCGATGTGCCGCTGTCTGGCCGTGCAGCCCAGTGGCTACTATGCCTGGCGGAAGGAGCCGTTGAGCCGACGTGCTTGCGAGGATGCCCGACAGACCACGTTGATCCGTCAGGCCTGGAACGACAGTGGCAGGGTTTATGGCTACCGTAAGCTGCACGATGATCTGCTCGATCAGGGCGAGACCTGCTGTCCGAACCGCGTGGCACGCCTGACAAAACTGGCGGGCATCAAAGCGCAGATTGGCTACAGGCGGCGGCCAGGTAGCCATAGTGGCAGGCCCTCTCTGGTCATCGACAACGCGCTGGCCCGGCAGTTTGATGTCGAGGCACCCGACAGGGTGTGGGTCACAGACATCACCTACATCCGCACCATGGAAGGGTTTTCCTACCTTGCAGTCGTAATCGACCTCTATTCGCGTCGTGTGGTGGGCTGGTCGATGCAGAGCCGCCAGACCTCGGATGTGGTACTGCAGGCGCTCCATATGGCCATATGGCGACGAAAGCCCAAAAGCCGGGTGCTGATCCACTCCGATCAGGGCAGTCAGTTCACCAGTATGGACTGGACTGCCTTCATACGGGCTCACAATCTGGAACACTCGATGAGCCGCCGCGGCAATTGCCACGACAATGCTGTAGCGGAAAGTTTTTTCTCATCGCTCAAGCGCGAGCGCATCCGGCGTCGAACTTACAAAACGCGCCAGGAAGCACGACAGGACGTGTTTGACTACATCGAAATGTTCTATAACCCGGTGCGCAAGCAGGTCAGGAACGGGATGCTGTCACCCGTGCAGTTCGAACAACAGCAGACTTTGAATGCTCAAGGCGTCTAGAAAACTAGGGGCTACTCACTGCATGTTGACGCAGATCGTAGAGACACTGAGGCATCGGACGCTTTTTAAGGTAATGCTGGTGAGCGTAAAGTCCGGCGTCAATATTTCCAATTCGCTTGGCTACCAGAGCAGCTTGACTAGGTCGGACCATTCGGACGGCAATATCCGCATCTCCGCGCAACAAGTCCTCATTACGGTTCGAGAGGACGAGCTCTACCGAGATTTGGGGATAGAGTGAATAAAATCCGGTAAGGAGCGAAGGAAGAACTTCGCCGCCAATCACTTCGCTCGCAGTGATACGTACGGTTCCTCGCGCCTCATCGGCCTTACCAGACGTCGAGCGCCATGCCGTCTCCGCGGCTGCAGCCATTGCCTCGGCTGACGGGATTAAGCGCAAGCCCGCTTCTGTCGGTGACAGACCATCAATCGAGCGCGTAAAAAGCTTGACTCCGAGTGATGCTTCAAGCGCTGCGACTTGACGGCCCATCGTAGGCTGCGTCGTGGCGAGCATGCGGGCGGCACCTGACAGGCTGCCTTCGCGCACGACTGCAAGAAACGCCCGAAATAAGTGCCAGTCTGGAATGTGAGTATCCATGCATTATCGTATGATAAATGTGCGTTATTAAGCAATTAATGTTTAGCTGCCCACAGCTTAGGGTGTGAACAAATCATCCATGTCTGGAAAAATCTCATGCCAATCAAATCCATATCCAGCGTCTCGGTGACCAGTCATGGCCGTAGCCATCACACAAAAGCAGGTGCATCATTCACCTCGGAGACGCGTTTTCTGACAGTCGATGATGGTCACATCGCTTACGACGACACAGGCGGAGATGCCCCACTAATCCTTGCGATCCCTGGAATGGGTGATTTGCGATCCGAATATCGACTGTTGCGACCAATCCTGCAGAATGCGGGTTATCGAGTAGTGACCATGGATGTTCGCGGCTTTGGTGAGACATCAGCGCAATGGCCCGACTATTCGGCGCATGCTGTTGGGCGCGATGCGCTGACGTTGATTGAGCATTTACAGGCTGGCTCCGCAGTTATCTTAGGCAACTCGTTCGCCGCCGGAGCCGCGC
This sequence comes from Gluconobacter sphaericus, assembly GCF_016757795.1. Classification (GTDB taxonomy): domain Bacteria; phylum Pseudomonadota; class Alphaproteobacteria; order Acetobacterales; family Acetobacteraceae; genus Gluconobacter; species Gluconobacter sphaericus. The sequence continues at coordinate 1,798,912 of NZ_CP068419.1, forward strand.
TATGGGCTGCACACGACGCGCCGATGCACGTAAGTGGAGTAGTTCTGCTTGGCCCTATTGTGCGAGACCTGCATGTGTCATGGTTTGCAATGCTTGCCTTGCGGCTTGGCTTCGCGGGGCCTTGGCGAATCTGGTTCTGGGCCACTTATTGGAACAGCCTGTTTCCGACCCGCAAGCCGGTGGATCAGGGGCGAGTTAAAGCTGCCATCACGAAAAACCTACGCGAACCGGGACGGATAGCAGCACTCCGAACAATGATCGGTCTATCGAAGGCAGATACTGCCGCTCTGATACCTCGCAGCCGGGTTCCCGCCCTTGTGGTGATGGGCAGCCGTGATCCAGATTTTCCAGATGCCGAAGCCGAGGCACAATGGCTCGCCACTCAACTTCATGCTGATAGTCTGATGATCGACGGGGCAGGGCACTATCCACATACCGAAATGCCGGAACAAGTTGCGCCTGAACTGCTGTCGTTCATTGCGCGAGTACATGGTTAACTCAAGGCGGAGGGTTCAAAAAAAGCCCTGCTTTTGAACTCTTCTGTATGCTTCCATTCGTTCGGTTCTGATTGAGGGAATGGCACTATGAAGCAGGCCGGTTTCTTTGATGTGGACGAGCGGCTTGCTCGATTGAGTGGGCTTTGCTCTATTTAGGTGGGAGTAAAGGCGGACGACTACCATTTGATCCGGTGCTGATGTTCAAAATTCTGGTGATCCAGGCGCTGAACAATCTGTCCGACAAACGGACGAAGTATCTGATTAACGATCGCCTCTCCTTTATGCGCTTTCTTGGTCTGAGGCTGTCGGACCGTGTTTGGGATGCCAAAACAATCTGCCTGTTTCGCGAGCGTCTGACACAGGCGGGAGCCATTGCAAGACTGTTTGAGCGGTTTGGCGCGACCCTGCGCAACGCGGGCTATTTGCCGATGTCTGGCCATATCCTGGATGCAACGCTGGTCGCCGCTCGATGTCCGTGCCGGTCATGCGGGGCATGGAAAATCTCAAGACCGCCCTTCGCCTACTCAACAGCGGCCTGGATGCTGAAGCCGAAGCGAAGATCGCCATGGTGCTCGACGAAGCGGCGCGCGCCATCGGGCCGGACACGGGGCATCTGCTGAATATTCTGGCTCGCAGCCTTTCAGCCCCGATCATCCTCGAACTGGGAACATCCTTTGGCTATTCCGGAATCTGCCTGTCCGACTGGATCGATTGTTGGGTCGGTGATGCCGTGTCCATGATCGGGGATCTCACGCAGAAGGTCGATTTCGTCTTCGTCGATCTGTAGAAGAAGCTTTACTTTCCCTGTTTCGAAACGTTCTATCTGCGTCTCAATTTGGGTTTGATCGTCGTGGCGGACAGCATGATTCGGTCGGGAACGAAGGACGTGAAGCGCTAAGGTCGCGCGGCGCGTGCGCTGTCCGGCATCTTGCTGTCGGTGGAACAGGGAGCGAAGTCAGTCGCTTCGAGCCCTGAGGCGAGATAGCGTTAGACCTTTATGCGACGATTACAGAAAACATCTAGGGCCGTATACGGTCATAGGTGTCTATCATAACAGGATCTTTTCGTGCAGCCATCTTCCATGGCAGAGACGGCCTCTGCCTATAGCTCTTCGACACGTCTGCTTGTTTTTGTTGGTCTTATTCTGACTATGGTCATGGGGGCTCTAGACCAGAGCATCGTCTCTACTGCGCTTCCCGCCATCGTCAGTGACTTCGGTGGCCTGGCCCATATGTCTTGGGTGGTGACGGCGTTCATGCTCACTTCCACCATTGCAACACCGATATATGGCAAGTTGTCTGACATGTTCGGCCGTCGTCCGTTGCTGGCGTTCAGCATCGGATCCTTTCTGTGTGCCTCGCTCTTGTGTGGGCTGGCCCAGAACATATGGCAGCTGATCCTGTTTCGTGGGCTTCAGGGCGTGGGGGCCTGATGACGCTGTCGCAGACGGTAATTGGCGACATGGTACCGCCTCAGCAACGAGGGCGCTACCAGGGGTTATTCACTGGGGCGTTTGCGGTTAGCAGCGTGACCGGGCCATTCCTCGGCGCCGTGCTGACCAGCGCGTTGTCGTGGCGTTGGGTGTTTTTGGTCAATCTGCCAATCGGCCTGCTCGCTTTCGGGCTGATCATGCTAAGTCTGCCCGTCGGCCAGAGAGAGACAAGACCGCAGATCGACTATCCTGGGGCTGCTCTGCTGAGCGTAGCGACGGCCGGATTCCTGCTCCTGTTCAACGCGCTTGGCACGTCCCTGCCGCGGACCTCGCCGCTGACATTTCTCCTGCTGGGGTTAACCATGACGCTGTTTGTGTTGTTCATTCGGCAGGAACGGCGCGCACTGGAGCCGCTCATCAATCTGGATCTGCTGCGTATCCCGACTTTTTCCGTCTGCGTTACCGCGACCGGAATCATGTCTTTTGCGATGATGGGATCGATGATCTTTCTGCCTCTCTATTATCAGCTCGTCCTTGGGGAGACGCCTGCAGCGTCCGGTCTGATGATGCTGCCGCAGGTCGGCACGATGATGATCAGTTCGGTGCTGGGCGGATATGTGTCATCCAAAACGCAACGCTATGCCCTGCTGCTGGCCATCGGAGTCGGTATCGAATTTACAGCACTCACCCTGATCGCAGTTTGCGCCCATCATGGTATGCCAGCTTTGTTCTTCCTGCTCAGCTTGGGCTGTCTGGGTTTCGGCATGGGAATCGGTATGCCTAATGCGACGGTGATGATGCAGAATGCCGTGCCGCCCGGATCATTGGGCATCGCCACTGCTATGATGTCCTTTATCCGTTCGCTGGGCGGATCGCTTGGCGTGGCGCTCTCGGGCGGCGTAATGGCGCTCACACTGCAGACCAGGCTTCAGGCGCTACCGGAGAAGATCGACGTGCCGGCATTCCTGGAGAAAGGTATGGCCGCGATCCGCACACTTTCTCCCGCTACGCACTCAGAGGTGACCCGGGCTTACAAGGGCGCGATCAGCGCCAGCATGAGTGTAAGCAGCAGCTTCATGTTCCTGGCGTTGCTGTTGATCGTCGGGTTGATGTTGAGCCAGGTTCCCACGCGAAATAAAATGGAGAGCGAATAGGGAAGCTGCTGATATAATTCTCCCAATGGACGATCTGTCGTTTGTCAAAAAAATGCAGATCGCCGGGCGAGGAAAACTGCGGGTGACAGCGATCAGGAAGATGCAGTCCATTATTCTCTGCATGCAGGACACAGCATCCGGTATCGTCATGTCTCTATAGGCACAATATGAGCGAATATGGTCTCGAAGACGGAGCATGCTCGCCTGCAGAATGGAGCCGGTGCATGGACGGAGAGGAAAATATCCGCGAACAGGATAATAATTTTACCGTGTCGAAAATCAAGGGTGTTGTCAGTGTCGATCTTGCCCTGTCTGAATTTCTGGATCTCTATTTTTCTGAAAACGAGCGCCAGTTTTCTGGCTACGACGCCCGCCTGAAATGTCCATGGAAAGCACCACTACTGGCTCGGGCAATCAGAGATCTGCTGCGTAAGGGGTAGTTGGGGCGCTTCAAAAAGTGGAGCTGCTATCAGTCCCGAAAGAGGTGGCGCGGTTCTCCTCTTCAGCGCAACTGGCTGCGCATTATGGCGGCGGCGGTTGAAAGGCAGCCAAGCGTCTAATACGCACGCATTACGAAGGAACGGCTTCAGGCGGGAAGCAATGGTCAATATAATGAGCCGCAATCTGATCAGAACAGTGATGACACCTTCTCAGTGCGCCGCCCAGAAACTCTGCATTCTGACTTCGATCTGGCGCAAGAGCGGCAGGTGAATCTCTCCATTATTCTTATAGATCGCAGTGGGGTGCTTTTGGCGTTCGACCGGATGGATGAGGCGCCCGTTGTCACAGTTGACGTGGCGATCGGAAAGGCCCGCACTGCGGTGTGCCTTCCAAGGTGTTCGAGGACATGATCAGCACAGGTCAGCCTTCCATGGCGAGCGTGCCTCGAATTTTGCCTCTGCAGCCCGTCGCGCAAAGCATGGAGCGTATAGAATATCTCCCCCCTTATTTCCAAAAACAGGAGATCTGTCATGAATTTCAAAAGTAAAAAATTATCGTCATTGTCGGGAATGACGCCATTCGTCTCATGGTGGAGGGACTGGCAGTTGAGCTGGCTCCCCGCGCTCGTGTGAATGCAGTGGCACCCACGTGGACCGAAACGCCTCTGTGGAAAAATATGCCCGCTGCCGACGTACAGGCGACCAAAGAGCGTTTTTCAAACACTATTCCATTCAAAAGAACTGCTGAAATAGAGGAGGTGGAACAGGTTTATATTTTCTGATGCAATGTGGGTTCATTACTGGTCAGACCCTTACTGTCGACGGCGCTCTGAGTCTACAAATCTATTTTTCAGATAACATGAGATATTTTTAGGAGAGTTCAATGAATTTTTTTAATGCTGGCGAGACCTGTTCTCTGTTCCACAACAGAAACAGGGTTGATTCTGCATCGTGCTCACTCAGGGGGAGCGCACTCAGGCCTGCTGGTAGAAGCGCAGTTACACTCTCGGCAACGATTGAGAGACCGAAGCCCGCGTGAACCATTCCGAAAATGGCGCCGATATTGGTGACCTTCCATGTCGGCTCCAGGGAAAGCCCATTTTTATGTGCTATCGTTTGGACAATATGTGCGATCCCGACTTCGTCCGTATCCTGAAATCCGATCAGCGGAATGGGATGGATTTCCTGTATGGAAAGACCAGTTCGGGATGCAAGAACATGGTTTTCTGGAAGTAAAATAAACAGTTTTTCTGTAACGTATCGTTGTGTGATGCAGGTGGAGGGAACCGTTTCAATATCCCGCACCAGTGCGACATCAATGTCCTGTTTTGCCACAGCGGTGACGAGGTCCGAAATTGATTTTTCAGCCAAGGTGATCTGAACTTCGGGGAAACGCAGGCCCATCCTTTGAAGGTGATCGGGGAACATCCGTCCTGCCAGAGCCGACCCGACATGCCCAAGAACAAGATGGCCCCTCTCCCCTCGGGCCACACTTTGTACCTCATCGATCAGGTTGTGATGATCCTTCAATAGCCGTTCCGCCGCTGTCCGACAGGCGCGGCCCGCGCTGGTTAGGTCAATGCCCCGTTTTCGACGATGGAATAGCTTGACGCCAAGCGCATCTTCCAGAGCCTTGATCTGCTGGCTGAGCGCAGGCTGTGCGATGTCGAGTTTCTCCGCCGCTCGGGCGACGTGCAGGGTTTCACATACAGTGAGAAAGACGGCCAGCCTGCGTAGGGAAGCAGATGTCAGATTTTTATCCATAAATTTTGACTTATCAATTATGCCTCATAATGAATATGGATCCTATGATAGGGGCCGCATAGTCTTCCTTTCACGACAGAAAGGATTAATGTCATGGATAGGACAGATCACACCGCCCCCCTGCCGGTGATCGATCTCCGCTCCGCTTTGGCACGGCTGGAGCAGTTGCCGGACGAATTGATTTCAACGGCCCATGAGGTCGACCCTCGCTCTGAACTGGCGGGTGTCTATAAACGTGTCGGAGCTGGGGGCACCGTCATGCGTCCGACCAGGACCGGCCCAGCAATGATGTTCGAGAACGTGAAAGGTTATCCTGGATCACGTGTGCTGGTTGGGCTGATGGCGAAACGTGAGCGCGTGGCCCTGCTGCTTGATACTAAACCAGGGGAACTTGGACAACGGATGGGCGAGGCGGTGCTTAACGGGATTGCGCCGGTCGTAATCAAGGACCAGGCGGCTCCCTGTCAGGAACAGATCTTTCGGGCCGATGATCCCAAGTTTGATCTGCGTACTCTTCTGCCTGCTCCAACCAATACGGAAGAGGATGCTGGGCCCTATTTCTGTCTTGGCCTGCTGCTCGGCAGCGATCCCGATAACGGTCATACGGACGTGACCATTCATCGCCTGTGTGTGCAGGGACGCGATGAACTTTCGGTGTTTTTTGCACCCGGACGTCATATTGATGCCTTCCGCGCCAAGGCGGAAGAGCGGGGTGAAACATTGCCCATTACCATCAATATGGGGCTGGATCCTGCGATCCCTATCGGTGCGTGTTTCGAGGCTCCCACTACGCCACTGGGCTTTGATGAACTGACCGTAGCTGGTGGGCTACGGGGCAGGCCGGTTGAACTCGTGGATGCCGTGACGGTCAAAGAACGTTCCATCGCCAGGGCCGAAATCGTGATCGAAGGTGAAATCCTGCCGGGACGTCGGATACGAGAGGACGTCAACACCGATACCGGTCATGCGATGCCTGAATTTCCGGGTTATAATGGCCCCGCCAATCCATCCTTGCCGGTGATCAAGGTCAAGGCCGTGACCATGCGGAAGAATGCTATTTTGCAGACATTGGTCGGACCAGGCGAAGAGCACGTGAATCTGGCAGGGATCCCAACGGAAGCCAGCATTTTCAATGCCTGCGACAAGGCGCTGCCGGGCTTTGTGAAGAATATCTACGCACATAGCGCAGGTGGAGGAAAACTGCTGGCGATCCTCCAGGTCTGCCAGCGCAGCGCAGGCGATGCAGGCAAGGCGCGTCAGGCCGCGCTGATTGCTTTAGCAGTATATCGCGAACTTAAGAATGTTATCATCGTTGATGACGATATTGATCTGTTTGACAGTAACGACGTGCTCTGGGCGATGCAGACACGATATCAGGGAAATGTGGATACCGTGTTCGTGCCAGGGGTAACGGGGCATGTGCTCGATCCCTCGCAGGTGCCGGATTATGATCCATCCATCACTGCGAAAGGTGTGTCCTGCAAGACGATCTTTGACTGCACCTATCCGTGGAAGCTGAAGGAACATTTTGTGCGAGCGCAGTTCCGGGATGTCGATCCGCATCCGTTCGCACCGTCGATTTTTCCTCAAGTCGGCATGTAACGCTTCATGAAACCTGCCCACTGGACTGTCGCGCCAGATAGGCCAGTGGATTCCATGCGCAGAATACCATCGTGGCTCACTATCTGAAAGGGAGCGTTTCATGGCCCGCAAACGGATTGTTGTCGGCATTACCGGGGCATCTGGCTTCCAGTACGGAGTTGAAGTTTTGCGTCTGCTGCGGGAGGCTGATATCGAGACGCATCTTGTTATGTCCCGTGGCGCACAATTGACGCGTGAGCATGAAACCAGTCTATCGGCTGAGGACGTGTGTGCCCTTGCAAGCCAGATCCATTCGCCCAGCGCACTGGGCGCATCTATTTCCAGCGGATCCTTTCGTACCGACGGTATGATTATCGCCCCGTGTTCCATGCATACGCTTGGTGCAATTGCATCGGGTGTTACGGACAATCTTGTCACGCGCGCGGCCGATGTCGTGCTCAAGGAGCGACGGCGTCTGGTACTGATGACACGTGAGGCGCCGCTTCATCTGGGTCATCTGCGTAACATGCAGGCGGTGACCGAATACGGCGGCATCATTTTTCCCCCGGTTCCAGCTATTTACGCCGCGCCGCGCACAAGTGCCGACATCATCCGCCACAGTGCTGCGCGCGGCCTGTCGCTGCTGGACGTGGATGTGGCTGAGATGCCTCGCTGGGGCGAAACACTGTCTGCCGTCTCAGCGGAAAAATAGGGATACAGTAATGTTAATCGGCTCATACACTGACGCAGGCGTGGTGCTGACCAGAGGCATCCATGGCCATGCCATTGCCGTAATGGTCATATCCCTGCTGCTTGGGGTTATCATAGGCGAAAGCTGTGCCTTGGAGAGTCATCTGGGGCGGTGTCCACGTGGGGGAATCGGTTGCTGGGACGCTTTGTGCCGATGCCTGCAGATCTGACGCCAGAGGTGTTTCTTGAGCGCTTCGTGGCACTTACCGTTCTCTTCTGCGCCAGCGGTACTGGAATATTCGGTGCCATTCATGAGGGAATGACAGGAGACCCGTCCATCTTGCTCGCAAAGTCTGTTCTGGACTTTCTGACTGCCGCTATTTTTGCAACAACGCTGGGCTTCGCAGTCGCGGCTATATGCATCCCTCAACTGGTGGTTCTGCTGGTTCTTGCGACAGGCGCCACTTATCTTGTTCCTCTGACGACCGCGCTGATGAATGACAATTTTGCAGCTGTAGGGGGCGTGCTGATGCTGGCAACCGGATTCCGGATCTGTGGCATTGTCAAATTTTCGGTTGGCAACATGCTGCCCGCATTGGTGCTGGCCATGCCCATGACCGCCATTTGGCTAAGGTTTGTTGGATCATGACCGCATTCACCCCCAGAATTGATGCCCTGCTGGAAGAATATCATGTCATGTCTCTGGCGGTCTGCGCCGGGCACCAGCACTGGGCGGCCCCTGTATTCTATGTTTTTGATCCGTTACGTATGCGTCTGTTGTTTGTAACAGATCCCTCGACCCGTCACGGTCTATTGCTGGAGCAGACAGGGCGGGCAATAGCAACTGTCAGTGGTCAGGACCGATCCATTCCTTTCTTGCGTGGACTGCAGATGGAAGGGGATGCATGGAGGCTGGGTACTGCGGACAGGAAATTGTCAGAACACCTCTATACGGATCGGTTTTCTATTCCACTCCATCTTCAGCCTGTCTATTGGGCGTTTACGCCGCTTTACATTAAGGCGATCGATAATAGGAACGGCTTTGGTTATAAGGAAGAATGGGGCCATTCGCAGTAAAAAATCATTCGTTGCCCTGTATGGTCGCCTTTATACTGCTACATATATTTGATGTGGCATGACATTGCTTGATTTTTTTCTGTCGAATTAAATCTAAAAGGATATTTTTCTTGATATGAAAAGAATACTTCTGACCCTGACCGTTCTCCTTGAGATCATGGGCGTAGGGACCGGATTGCTGTCTGTCCCTGTCACTTCGGCACAGGCAGCGGATCACGCTTCTCTATCGGTGATCGCACCCGTCATATCGTGCGAGGCGCTGGGGAATGTCGATCTCGCACCTGTCGTCGGCGCTGCCGTTCACGGCCAGAAGGCTGCTGTGCTCCAGACGCCGAAGGGCACCTTCTGCAAGGTTACAGGACAGATTGCGCCTGCGATTTCCTTCGAGGTCGATCTGCCCATGGAGCACTGGACACAGCGCTTCCTGTTTGGGGGCTGTGGCGGCCTGTGCGGCATGACGCGTGTGGGCGTCAGTAATGCTGGCGCTTGCGCTCCTGCCCTGAACGGGGAATTCGTTATGGCAGGCGACGACATGGGCCATACCGGCCCGATGATGGGGCTGTCGCAGGGCGAGTTTGGTAAAGACCCACAGAAGCGTATCGACTTCGCCTATCGCGCGAACCATGTCACCGCGCTGGCGGCCAAGGCCCTGACAGCGGCCTTTTACGGACAAGCCCCGAAATATTCCTATTTTGTCGGTTGTTCTGATGGCGGGCGCGAGGCCCTGATGGAAGCGCAACGCTTCCCCGATGATTTTAATGGTATTTCCGCTGGCGCTCCAGCGGCTCTATTTACCGTGCAGAACTCTTTCTATCATGCGTGGAACGTGCGCGGGAACCAGCGTGCCGATGGCACCAATATTCTGCTGCAGAGCCGCGTCGGTATTCTGCATGATGCCGTCATCCGCCACTGCGATACGTTTTCGGGTGTAAAGGATGGGATTCTCGAAGAACCCCGCACCTGCCATTTTGATCCCGCATGGGTGCAGTGCCCCGCAGGGCATGGGGATACGTCGCACTGCCTGACGGCGGAGGAAACGCAGGCGGCTCTTCGACTTTACAAGGGTGCGACGGATGAAGCAGGGAATTCCTACGTCATCGGCGGCCCTCTTCCGGGATCGGAACTGCAATGGGCATTGCCGGCGACGGCGCACGGCGAGTCCATGAGTTACGGTATTGCGGCTTCGGCGATTGCCTATGTCATTCCGGCGCAGAGGGATGAAAAGGCGGCTGACCTGTCCCGTTTTCTATTTGATGATGAATCCTTCGCTCGCATGAGCGCGCTGGCCTCGCTGTATAATGCCGCAAACACGAACCTGCGTCCGTTCCGCAAACATGGTGGGCGCCTGATCCTGTGGCATGGGCTGGCGGACCAGTCGATTTCTCCGCTGAACACCATCGCGTATTATCAGGGCGTGCAGGGGGAAATGGGTGTGGAGCAGACCGACAGCTTCCTGAAATTCTACCTGCTGCCCGGCGTCGGACATTGCGGCAATGGCGAGGGTTTTCCGCAGGTTGATTTCCTCTCCCCGCTGATGGCCTGGACGGAAACCGGCACTGCGCCCGGGTCTATCCGGACCGAAAGGACGACGCAGGGCAAGGACGCGATGGGGCCACCGTCCGGTGGGCATATCAAGCCGCCGGCAGGCGGGCAGATTCACGTGGCCATGCCCAGTCAGCCTTATGCGCGACCAAACGCCACGGCGATAGCCAGCCGTCCGGTTTATTCCTATCCGTATATTGCTCAGTATGCCGGGACAGGAGACGTTAATGATGCGCAGAATTACCGGCCTGTGAAATCACTCGTATCCCTGCCGATGATCTTTAAAAGTCACGCTATGTCGCTGATTGGACCGGATAACCAGAAGAATTACGAAGTCAGGAATGGAAAGCTGGAAGTCATGCATTAGGCTCAGGACTCATAGCCAGAAGATGACGGTTGCGGCGAGGCAGTTGGCGGAGAAGAAGGCATTCAGGCATCTGTCATAGCGTGTTGCGACACGTCGTCCGTTCTGATCGGTGACCGCATGCAGCTTCGTGTTCATGCCACCTTTTGTCCGTCCTATTAGGCGGCTTGGATCATCCTTTCGAACCGCAGACTCGAAGCCGTGCGGTACGCCTTGAGATAGGTCTCATCACTCATGATGGTCTGGGGCTCTGCCTTTCCGGTAGCCAGACCGTCTATCATTCGGGCGAAAATCCCCATGGCATCCCAGCGCTTCCTGCGGTTGTAAGCGTCTTATGGGGACCGTATTCCCAAAGCGCACCACGCCAGCGCAAGCCATTGCGATTTAAGAAAATGATATTGCTCAGTACGCGGCAATCATCAACGCGAGGTTTGCCGTGACTTCTTGGGAAAGAACGGCAGCAGACACTCCATTTGTTCATCCGACGGCCAAAACAGATCGCTCATCTTCGGGCCATGGTGGTGGCGGTAGCACGGATCAGGCGCAGCGACAGCGGTAGATGGAAGGATCGAAGAACCGCTGATTGATTTCGCCTGATTTTGTTTTTTGATGAGTTGATTGATGATGGTTAGAGGTGGCTACAGGTCAGAGCTAAGGGGTTCTTCGAACCCTCCATGTGGGGTAACAGCGGGTTGCAGGATCAGGCGGCAGCTCAACCGTGGGATCAAGACCAAAGATGTGAAGAGTGCTGCTTCCAAGCCGTGTCCGCTTTTGGAAAGTCATGCATCTCGGGCAAACAGTCAGAATGAAGGCGTAAGCGGACCTGCTGTTGTCGCCTTCCTTCTGGATGTGTAAGCCGCTGACAGGCAATTCCCAAAACAAGTTGTTCGCAAGCTCCCAAACAGATTTGGCCAGAATTTAGAGAGAAAGCGTCGTCTCTGGATTGTTGATGGTCTTTGCTTAAAAGAAATGGTCGCGTCAATTGCGAAGCAATTCCGCTTCAGATCCTGCCAGAAGAGAGAGAACGAGCTTGTTCAATGGCGTTGGGATGTTGTGGCGCGCGCCGGCTCTCACCACAGCTCCTGTCAGAGCCTGATATTCCGAAGGAACCATTGCCTGTTTGTCCTGAAGCATGGAGCTCCGACTCTCTGGGGGAATGGTTGATATCCACGTCAGGGTATCTTCGACATCCTGTACTGTAATATCCGCCCCCTCTGCTCGGGCGACAGGAAGAGCTTCGAGCATCAGGGCTCTTGCACTGTCCGCAATGTCCGAGCGGTGCATGATGCCTGTTGGCTGGCCGGTTAAGGCAGTTAACGGGTTGACGGAAATGTTTGCCAGAAGCTTCAGCCATAAGCGTGTCTGGATATCCTCTGTTAGTAGGACACGAAGGCCGCCAGTGGAGAATGCGCTGGCTAGCAGGTGTGCTTGCTCCTGTTGAGGTAAGCATACGTCCTGATGACCGATTCTGCGCAGATTGACGCTACCTGGATTGTCCCGCTGTGCATTGAAGTAAATAATTGCCGGAATAATTGGTGAATCAGAAAAATAGTTTTGAAAAATCTGCCGCTGATCAATGCCGTTTTGTGCCACCAATACGGTTGTATTTTTGCCGTCAAAAGCTGAAAGCCAATGCGATACCGTATCAATCTGCTGGGATTTGACCGCAATAATCAGGAGGTTGGGCGGCTTAAAGTTTTGATGGATGTTGAATTTCATGACAGAATATTGTGAGAAAATTCCGTTTTCTTGCATGGAAATTTTGTCCAAAGGCGTCCGTGCGCCGAGGATCGATACATCCCAGTTGGCTTTTGCCAGGGAGGCAGCAAGCACCAGACCAACGGATCCCGCTCCAATCAGGGTGGCTGAATATCGTGATGAGGTCATGTGCGCTCTCGATAAGATTTGTCAGGAAGTATCTCTTAGGTTTTGCGTAAAACAGTGGCGACGTGACATATGCAACCCTAAAACTTGTTGGATGCGGTCTGAAAGGGATATCCTGTGAGCACAAATCTACCGGAAAAGAGCCTCACGGTTTCAGACATTCGGGGGCGGAAGGGAGGCGTTCCTCTGGTATGCCTGACGGCTTATACGACGCCGACAGCCCGGCTTGTTGACCAGCATTGTGATGTTACTCTTGTCGGAGATAGCCTGGGCATGGTTTTGTACGGCCTGCCTTCCACACTGGGGGTGACCCTGGAAATGATGGTTCTTCATGGTCAAGCTGTAATGCGGGGCCTCTCACGTTCACTATGCGTCATTGACCTGCCATTTGGGACCTATGAAGAAAGTCCCGCACAGGCCTTTCGGAATGCGTCCCGTCTTCTGGCTGAAACAGGCGCTGCAGCGGTCAAGCTTGAAGGCGGCGTACAGATGGCTGAGACGATCGCTTTCCTTGTTGCACGAGGCATTCCTGTCATGGGCCACATTGGTCTTACACCGCAAGCGGTCAATGTCCTGAGTGGCTACAAGGTCCAAGGAAAGGGGGCGGATGCTCAGCGTATTCTTACCGATGCCCAAGCCGTATCAGACGCGGGCGCATTCGCAGTTGTATTGGAAAAAATACCACAAGCCTTGGCCCTCGAGATTACAAAAGCAATTGCAATCCCTACGATTGGGATTGGCGCCGGACCTGCATGTGATGGACAGATCCTGGTTGTGGATGACATGCTTGGTGCCTTTGCTGATTTCAGGCCAAAATTCGTGAAACGCTATGCGGAGCTTTCAAAACAGGCTTCTCAGGCGATCGAACAATATGCTGCTGAGGTCCGGTCTGGAGAATTTCCGGCGCAAGCGCATAGCTTTGGTCAGTCAGTGTAAGCTTCAGGAGCTCTGAAGTCCTTGAGGATCGGAGTGCTAGGTTTCGTGGACAATGGGTATCTACGCGGTCGATCATGTCAGCCAGGGTTTCAGGCGTCGCATTGAACACGTCCGCCACTACCCAACGTCGATAGCGTCGGAACACGCTGTTCCACTTGTCGTAGTCATCAGGCAGATGGCGTCATTGTGATCCGGTTCGGACAATTCACATCATATCTTTGAAATACAGGGCTGTTTTTCGCAGGATGGCCGCCACGATCCGTCTCAAGCACAAGCCGCGTCATCGGTGATGGCCCATTTTTTGTCCGAAAGCCCAATATGCTCTCCAAAAGGCAGCCTTGAATCAATCGCGGATATTACGGTCGATTTTTGCCCTCGAAATCTAATGTATTGAGAAAGCTGTACAGCCGATTAACCAATTCTCGCGTTAGCAGCAGTTTTTTAGTTGTGCGCCTCGCAACCATTTACAGTTTCTGAAACCCCCGCCGCCTCCATGAGGCCGCGGGGGGGGGGGGGGGGGCGTTTGACCGCCGAGAGAAATTGCTCAGGATACGTTCTTTATAGGCGCTGTTTTCCCGTCCTGAGGAAGGTGAAGGAGAGTCTCTGATATCGTATATAGCCAGCGTAAGGAGTTTTATTTCCTTTTGGCTTTGAGGAACTGGCCAGTGCCTGGCTGCGCGACCAGTTTGCCATCATTCATGGCCAGCTTGCCTCTCTGATAGACTTTGACAGGCCATCCCTGAACATTTCGACCTTCATAGGGAGTGTAATCGATATTACTTTGGAAGAGGTTGTTGGTGATTGTCACAGATTTTTTCGGATCCCATAGGACGAGATCAGCGTCAGAGCCTGGAGCAATGGTGCCCTTTTGCGGATAGAGGCCGTATCGTTGGGCGGGGGTCGTCGCGGTCAGACGAACGAAGTCTGTCAGGTCGATTTTCCCGTTATTGATGGCCGCGTCATAGAAAACGGGCAGTCTCGTTCCTAGGCCGGGCATGCCGTTAGGAATCAGAGAGAAATCCGCGTCCCGACCGTGCCGTCCCTTGCCGGCCGAGCCGTCGAACGTATAACCACAATGGTCCGAAGAAATAATGCTGATCACGCCACTGCGGATATACTGCCACATTCCTTCTTGGGCTGCTTTTGTACGCAGGGGAGGGCTACAGATATATTTTGTGCCTTCGAAGCCATCCCGCTTGAGGTCTTCTTCCGTCAGGGTGAGGTAGTGCGGGCAGGTTTCCGCGACGACCTTCACGCCACGTGACTGGGCTCGACCGATTTCCTCAGCGACTTCGGGGCAGGAAACGTGGAAGATCTGGATCTTCTGGTGGGTTAGCTCGCTCATCGTCATGGCACGATAAGTGGCCTCGCGCTCAACACAGGGCGGACGTGACGTGACATGACCATGCGGTTCGGTGCGGCCTTCGGCCAGATGTTTGAGGATCAGGTGGCGGATGGCGTCATAGTTTTCGCAGTGTACGGAGACAAGGATGTCGCTTTTGTGCGCGGCTTCTAGAACCTGCAGGAACTGGCCGTCAGAGAGGTGAAAATCGTCATAGGTCATGAAGACCTTCAGGCCCGCGGCGCCCCGTTCTGCTACGGCAGGAATTTCATCACGGATGGTCTGCTCGTCGGTCCGGGTGATGATCTGGTGGATGGCAAAATCTATGCGGGAATTGGCGCCTTTTCTGCGATAGGCGTCAAACTGCTCTACGAGTCCACGGCCGGGAACATGGGAAGCAAAACAGACGACTGTGGTGGTGCCACCCAGCAGGGCTGAGCCGGTGGCAGAAACGAAATCGTCTTCGTGGATCGTCCCGTCGGCTTCTTCCTGTTCGATATGACAGTGGCCGTCGATACCGCCCGGCAGGACGAGCAGGCCGGTTGCATCAATGGTTTCATGGCCTTTCAGGTCGAAACCGATATCGACGATCTTTGAGCCGTTTATTCCAATGTCGGCGATATATTTATCCGTTGCGGTCACGATCATGCCGTTGCGGATAACGATGTCAAAAGTCGTCATGACGGGTTCTCCTGAAATATGGGGGAGCTGTTCAGCCACCCCTGAGAATGTCCATGCAATCGGTTGCGACATTGCGCAGATGCATGACCATGGCTTCGCGGGCGCCGACGCTGTCACCGTCGAGCAGGGCGTCCAGAATGGCCAGATGTTCCCGTGTGGATGCGGGAACACGGCCGAGAGGGTAGGTGACCTCGCACAGGCGCGTCAGTGTCCGCAGTTCGCTGATCGAACGCAGCAGGACGGTGTTTCCCGAAACTCTGGGGAACATCAGATGTAGCCTGTCATCGAGCTGCCATTGGGCAGCAGTCTGCTCCGGTGTTTCGCCGAGTTCGATGACCTCCTGACGAAGGTTTTCCAGCATGCTGCGATCAAGTCTGTCGAAAGACAGGTTGATGGCTTCGCGTTCGAGAATTTCGCGGATGTGAATGCCCTGAAAGAACTCGGTGGCCGAGACGTTCCGGACCGCAAACGAGCGCGAGCCCTGCTTGACCAGAAGGTCTTCGGCGGCGAGTCGCATCAGGGCTTCTCGAACGGGGGTTCGTGAGATGTCCAGATGATCGGCCAGACGGCCTTCCACAACGGACATGCCGCTTGGAAGCTCTTTCTCGAGAATCATGCGCCGGATCTGCGTGTAGGCCAGCTCCGCAAGGTTTAATTCGCGTTCGGCCACCATGTAATCGCCCATTATGGTCCTTCCAGAGTCATTGCGTCCTGCAATGCGGCTGACAGTTCCTGCCATTCTTCCTGAGCGATGATATCAGAAGCCTTGCGGGTACGGCAGGAGGGCCATTTGCCCTGCATGACCAGGCACGCTTTCAGTCGCAGGGTGGCGCGTCCCGACGGCGCACAGCCGTAGATCAGATTGGCCAATGGTTGGATGACATCATGGACCTTGCGGGCGGCCGGGAGGTCATTGTTCTCCATCGCGCGCCACAGCTTTGCGAGCGAGACGGGCAGGATGGCTGCGAGACTGACGAGGCTGCCCGTCGTTCCGATGGCGAAGCAGGGCAGGAGATGTTCATCCCCCGAAGCCATGACATCCACATGGGGTGCGACGCGGGCGGCGAGCCTGCGGTGTTTGTCATAGGCGTTGGTTTCCCAGCTGCCTTCCTTGATGGCAACGATGCCGGGGAGCCTGAGCAGGCTTTCCAGGATTGGAAGGGAATAGGCCATGCCGCCGCTGCCGACTGACGACTGATACAGCATGATCGGGGCGTCTACGGCCTCACAGATGGCAGCATGATGAGCGATGATGGCGTCGTGGTCCTGTGAGACGGCCCATGAAAAAGGTGGAAACACGAGCAGGGCATCAGCTCCGGCTTTGACCGCGTCCTGGGCATGAAGACAGGCTTCGTCCACGTTTTCGGATAGGATTCCCGAGACGATGATGCGCTCTTTGCCAATGGTTTCGGCGGCCAGTTCCACGACGCGTTTTTTTTCCGCACGTGTCAGCAGATGGTTCTCGCCCGCATGGCCGTTGCACAGGATGCCCACAATGCCCTGGGCGCGCGTGCAGTCGAACAGGTGCTGTTTGAACAGGGGCTCATCCAGCGTCCCGTTTTCCAAAAAGGGTACCAGCGTTGCGGCATAGACACCCCGGAATGGCGTGGGAGATGCTGGGATCATGACTTTGGTCCAGTAGCTGTGGGGGTGGAGAAGCGGGTGGGGTCGAAGGCGCTCAGGTCTGGGTTACCACCCAGGATCCGCTCGGCGAGCAGCCGGCCCATATACGGGCCGCTCGTAAAGCCGGAATGGACGCAGCCGACGACAAAGGCATCGTCATCCGGCGTTAGCGCGCCGATCAGGGGCATGGCGTCCGGCGTTTCGGATTCGAGGCCGAGCCAGACACGCAAGACCTGCGCTTCGTCGAGGCGCGGAACAACGTACTGGGCCAGACGGACATTCCCGCGCAGGTTTTCGGGAATGACGCGGGTGCCGCCCTGATGAATGTTGCCTTCGCCCTGCCAGCCGCCGCCGATCAGCACGCTGCCATTGGCGAACTGCTTGAGGGATAACAGGCCATTGGCAATGCTCAGGACACTCCCCATGACTGGAGGAAGCGTCTCCGTTACGACGAGCTGGTTGATGAGGCAGCGGATCGGAATGTTGTATCCAAGCCACCCCAGCATTTTCTCGAGCCATGCTCCGGCACTGAGCACGATCCTGTGGCCATGCACGGGCTGGGCACGATTGGAAACCCGGACGTCATAGCCGCCGCCAGTGGCGTGGGTAATGGTCTCGACCGGACTGTTTTCGATGATCGTGACGCCGGCCTGCCGGAGTGCACGGGCATAGGCTCCCCCGACGCGGTAGGCTGGGATATGGCCGTCCAGCGCACAATAGGCAGCGGCGCGGAGGGTCGGGTTTACGCCCGGTTCGATCCGGACTGCCTCTTGGGGAGAGACTACCTCGATGGGGGCCCCCATATCCTGTCTGACCCGTGCACGCTGGCGCAGAAGCTCTTCTTCGGCTTCGGTGAAGGCCATCGAAAGCCCTGGTGTCGCCAGGGCCCCCACATCTTCGCCAAGCCATGCGGTGCTGTTGAGCCACATTTCACGGCCGCGGATGGCATGAGGGATGAGCTGGGCGCGGGTCATGTGCAGGGTCAGGGTGCCTGCATTGACGCCGGATGCGGCTCGAAACATGTCCTGTCTGTCGATCAGCGCCACCTTCTGGCCGCCGCGCGCGAGGAAAAGCGCGGTCGTGGCGCCCATGACGCCGGCACCCACGATGACTGTGTCAAAAACATCCGCTCTGCTTTGCAGGGCTGGGGTCATAGCGGAGCCGCCTTCGGAAGGGGAATGTCGGAATAGGCGAAGGTCCCGGTCACGGCTGTGAGGGGGAGAGGGAAGAAGGGCATCCGGGCTGTGAAGCTGCCTGCCTCTTCGGGCGTGTTGCCACAGGCCGCAGTCAGCAGGCCCCGGGCGCTGTCCTCGCACATTCGGCCCTGACAGGGCCCCATACCGCAGCGTGTCCAGGCCTTGAGCTGGTTCAGGTCTTCGGCTCCGGCCTCGATGGCGGAGCGCAGGGTCACGGCTTTCACCCGCTCACAGCGGCAGACGATAGTTTCGTCTTGAAGATGGGCGGGGATGGCGCTCCCGGCGTTCATTAAGGGAAGCATCCGGCGGGAGACGGCTTCGAGACGGCGCAGCTGCCGCAGGGGCGCACGTGTGAGAGTTTCGTAGGTTTGGGCGGAGATCCCCCCTCGGTCCTGGGCGATGGCATGGGCTGTGATTAGGCCCCGCAGACGGGCCACGGCCATGCCGCGGATGCCCGCGGCGTCGCCCGTGACGTAAAGATCGGGGTGGCTGGTACGACCGGCAACATCCGTAACGGGCTCGAGGTAACCACCAATGGGATCATGACGGTGCTGGACACCGGCCGTGCGTGTGATGAGGGTTGTAGGTTTGAGCCCATATCCGCAGGCGGTAGCCTCGGCAGCATAGACGTGGCGGCGTTCGGGATGATCCATGTCGCTGACTGTCAGGAGAAGGCCGGTTTCCGTTTCCTGCGCCGTCGAAATATGGGCGCGGTGGTGGATCGGAATGCCAGCTTTCCGGAGGCGCAGCATCCAGCTGGTGGCCTGCGTCAGACGGGCGGGATCCAGAGACAGCATGGCGCCGAGACGGAGCCAGTCGGAGCGGTGGCCTGCATCCACGATGGCGGCGACCTTGCCACCCAATTCAAGCACCTGATGGGCGACCGAGAACAGGAGGGGCCCCGACCCCGCCACCACGACGGTCTGGCCGGGTAGGGTCCCGCCGTCGCGCATCAGGATGCTGGCGCCCGCAAGCCCGGTGATGCGGGGCGTGGTCCAGCCCTGGAACGGAAGGAAACGTTCGGTTGCGCCATTGGCGACGACGACGGTCGACGGGGGCAGTTGATCGATACCGTCCGGCCCGATCAGGTCAAGGGTCAGGGCGGGGGACAATCCCCAGACGCGGGTGGAAAAACGGACATTCACCGGGGATGCGGCCAGTTTTTGGCGCAAAGCGTCGCCGCCGGAAAATTCGTGGTTGGGCGGAACCGTCTTGCGGGCATAGGGGGAGGGCGCGCGGAAGATCTGACCGCCTGCAGCCGGCTGTTCGTCAATCAGGGTGACGGGAAAACCATGCCGGGCGAGCGCGATGGCGGATGTTGTACCGGCGATACCTCCACCGATTACGGTGACGGGGGAGAAATCAGGACTGAACATAGGGCGTGACGGTCATGTTCGGGAGGACTGGAGCCTTGCAAGCATAGGCGACGGTGCCGTCGATACGGACGCGGCATTCCTGACAGCTTCCCATGAAGCAGAAGGCACCGCGCGGTGTGCCATCGACGCCGGACTGGCCGAGTCCCGTGATTCCGGCGCGCCTGAGGGCTGCTGCAACCGGTTCTCCCTCGATGCCTTCGATGGCCTGGCTCAGGAAGGTGAAGGTGACGGATTGCATCATGTTTCCTATCGGGATCGGTCCGGAGAAGAAATTTCTTTTAAAGGGTTTTCTATCGTATACAGAACGTATATCTGGATTAGATCAGTGATCGGGCAACCGCAACCCCAAAGTCGCACAGCATGCAGGGAAACCGTTCTTGAGAACGAATTGGAACAGTCTGTTGCTGGGGCTCTGCGCTGTTTCTGGCGCTTTGTGGAGCGAGGGAGCAGGGGCGAGGGACAGCGCTGCCATCCGGGCGAGCGGGCACATCAACATCGGTGTGGAGCCCGGGCTGCCTCCACTTGGGGAATATGACGATCATAACGAACTCGTCGGATATGATGTTGATATCGGCCGCGAGGTTGCCCGGGGTATGGGGGTTGAGCCGCGTTTCGTAACACTCGCGTCCAGCGGACGCATTCCCTATCTGATGGCCGGGAAGGTCGATATCGTTCTCGGTGGCCTGACGCGGACGCCAGGTCGTGCGGAGGTCATCGCGTTCTCACGGCCGCTTTATTCCGAACAGTTTGCAGTCATCACACCCGAGGATCGGGGCGTTACATCCTTCTCTGATCTTGAATCGGGCGCGCATCGTTTGGTCGAGGTGCGGGGCTCAACAGCTGTTGCCTATCTGCAGCAGCGCGTTCCCGAGGCGCCGATGCTACTTTTGGAAAGCTATGCCGATGCCATTCGAGCTCTGGCTCAGGGGCGCGGTGATGCGATGGTGGATGTTATTGAATATGTCGGCCATTACCTGCCGTCTCAATCCCAGGTTCATTGGCGGATCATTCGGGGATTTGCGCCTCCGGTAGGGGATGACTGCATCGGAATGCCGAAGCAGGACGTAACTCTGCGCGCGGATGTGAACCGTATTCTCGTCGCGATGGAGCATGAGGGGCGTCTTGAGCAGATTTACCGCCGGTGGTTCGACCCGGTTGCGACGGAACGTGCGCCATGACAGGGCTAGACTTCCGTCCCGTTTTTGCGCGTCTGCCGTTCCTGATGGGGGGTGTTGGCATGACGGTTCTGATTGCGGGGTTGGCCTTCGTGTTAGGCTTGTTGATGGCGGTCGGGCTGGCGGTTGTGCGTTTTGAAAATCAGGGGACATTGCGCACGCTCAGCCGTAGTTACAGCACAGCCCTGACCAACACGCCGCAACTCTCGCAAATTTTCGCGGTTTTTTACTGTCTCCCGCTGATGGGGCTGATGGTCTCGCCGTTTCTGTCTGTCGTGATTGGTATGACACTCAATGCGGCGGCCTATCTGGCAGATATTCTCGGTGCAGGAATGGCGCGGGTGCCTCCGGTCTATCATGAGGTTGCGCTGACGCTGGGGCTGAACCGGCGCCAAACCTATCTGCGGGTGATCTTGCCCTATGCAGGACGCACAATGTTTCCAGCGCTGGCCAATCACTTCCAGATCATGATCCTGGGCAGTGCGATGGCGTCCATTTTCGGCGTCGAGGATCTGACCGGCCGGGCCTATGATATCGGATCGACAACGTTCCGGATTCTTGAGGTCATGCTCGTGACGGGCGCTCTGTATGCCGTGCTGTCTTTTGCTCTGACCGGCATGTTTGCCCTGTGCCGACGGACGATGGAGCGCATGGTATGATTGCGTTTTCGCATTATGACATCGCGCTTCTGCTACAGGCGATGGGCCGGACGGTCGAGTTGTCGCTGGGTGGCGGTGCTCTCGGAATTGCCGGGGCTATCATCCTGACGGCGCTGCGACTGTCGGATCTGCGCTACATCTTTCCACTACGGATGCTGGCGGTGGTGTATGTGCAGACCATACGGCGTATTCCGTTCATCGTGACGTTGTATATCGTCTTTTTCTGCGCGGGCATGATGGGTGTGGACGTGTCCGCGACCGTTGTGGCGATCGGCTCTATCGGGCTGATTGCGGCAGCCTATCTCTGCGAGATCCTGCATGGCGGTGTGAAGACGGTTCCGGTAGAGCAGATCGAGGCGGCGCTGGTACTGAACCTGCCGCTCTGGGCGCGGTGGCGCTACGTGATTGGCCCTCAGGCGATGTCCGCTATCGTGCCGCCGGCAGTGGGATATCTGGTTCTGTTCATCAAGGACACGGCGCTGGCCTCACAAATCGGGGTCGTGGAGCTGAGTCAGGCGGGAGTGATCCTGTCCAACCGCGGGTTGCCCGCGGCGCAGGTCTTCTGCGTGGTGCTGCTGCTTTATTTCGCCGTTTCCTATCCGCTGACCTGCCTTAGCCGCCTGCTGGAGAAACGCATTGCCGTACATTGATGTCCGCGACGTCTGCGTCCGTCACGGGAAAAACGAGACCCTGCGTCATGCTGGGTTCGAGGCCGAGCGCGGAGAAATCGTGAGTTTTATCGGGCCGTCGGGTTCGGGCAAGACCACGTTCTTGCGTACTCTGATCGGACTGCAGTCGGTCTGGCAGGGACGGATGGGCGTTGACGGGCGGATTGTAGATATGGCCGTTCCGGCATCGGCGCGCATTCTGCGGGAACAGGCGGCAATCGTGTTCCAGCAATACGGACTGTTCGGTCATATGTCGGTTCTGCGGAACCTGACGTTGGCACCAACGGTCGTGGCGAAGCGTTCGCGTCGGGAGGCCGAGCATGAAGCGCGTGCGCTGCTGGAGCGTCTGGGGCTGGCGGACAAGGCGGACGTGCTGCCAGCCGATCTGTCGGGCGGCCAGAAACAGCGTGTGGCGATTGCGCGCGCGCTCATGCTTCGCCCGTCATTGCTTCTGCTCGACGAGCCGACATCGGCGCTCGATCCGCACAAGGTGCGCGATGTCGGCGTGCTGCTGCGCGATCTGGCGCAGGACGGCATGACCATCATTCAGGTTTCACACGCGATGGCTGTCGTCTCATCGCTGTCGGACAGGATCGTCCTTCTGGAGGACGGTCAGGTTAGCGCTGTCGGAACAGGGCGCGGGGATGCGGCGCAACAGCCCGATATCGCGGCGTTCATGAATACCCATGGCGGTGAGGCCGCCACGGACCCGACCGGATCGCGGTCGGACCCGGAACATTGAGGAAGGAAAGACCCATGAAGTTTCGTGGCACATATACCGTCATGATCACGCCTTATGACAGTGAAGGACGCGTTGACGTTCCGGGGCTGCGGCGCTTCACCGACTGGCAGATCGCACAGGGCATTGCGGGCCTGATCCCGCTGGGCTCAACCGGAGAATTCCTGTCGCTGACGGATGACGAGCGCACGCTGGTTGCACAGACCGTTATCGAGCAGGCTGCAGGCCGCGTTCCGGTTTTCATCGGCACGGGCGCCGAGAATACATATGACGTGATCCGCTATAGCCAAGAAGCCGAGAAGCTTGGGGCGGATGGCGTGATGATCATTCCGCCGTTTTATTCCACGCCGACGGACGACGAACTGTTCGTCCATTATCGCCGGATTTCAGATGCAATTGGCCTGCCGATCATGCTCTACAACAACCCGGCCACGGCGAATGTGGATCTGAAGCCGGAACTGGTGGCGCGCCTGTCCCATATCGACAACTGCTGTCTGATCAAGGAATCCACGATGGATGTGACCCGCGTGCGGGATATCATCCGGCTGTGCGGTGACCGGCTCTCGGTTTTTGGCGGCATTATGGGCTTCGAGAGCTTTCTCGAAGGGGCGATCGGCTGGGTCGCAGTGGCCTCCAACGTGGCGCCTCATGTCATGAGCGAGATTTTCAATCTCTGTGACGGTTACAAGGATATCGGCAAGGCCCGCGAGATGTATTTCCGCCATGTCCCGCTGATCCAGTTCGTGGGCGGTCAGGGCTATGTCTCGGGGACGAAAGCCCTTCTGAAGCATATGGGCTTCGATGTGGGTGGTCCGCGCGCGCCGCGTTTGCCGCTGCCGGCTGAGGATGATGCGCGTGCGTTCCAGATCGTCCGCGATCTGGACCTGCGGTTCGAAGAGCGCGCCTGATATGGGGGGTAGCCCTGTATCCTGTCTGATCTGGGGAGCAGGGCTGCTCTGTGCAGCCCTGGCGTTCGGAGCGCAGGCCGCGCCATGCCCGGAGGAGGTCAGCGTGCTGATTTCTCCGCAGCATCTGATCATGGCGACCAATCCGACGCTGCCGCCCCTGCAATATGTGACGGTGGACGGGCAGATCACCGGGATGCGGATCGAACTCGGGAATGAGATCGCACGCAGGCTGTGTTTGACGCCGGTCACGCTCTCGACGTCCTTTGCGCAGCTTACGCTTGGACTGCTTGAAAAGCGGTGGGACGTTATCAATACGGGGATGTTCTACACTGCCCAGAGGGCGCGGCTGATGGAAATGATCCCCTATGAAATTCAGGCGATCAGCGTGTCTCTCAACGACGATTCTGCCCGGCACCCCACCCGGCTAGAGGATCTGTCCGGCTCTTCGATCGGGGTTGAGATGGGCGGGATCGAGGAGCACCATGCCCGCGAGGCCGATCAGGCCCTGCGGAACGCCGGGCGTCCGGGTTTTGATATCAAGACGTTCCAGAACGTGGGCATTGCCTTTGCTGCTCTGCGGGCGCGGCAGGTGACAGCCGTGTTTTCCATAGATGCGGTGGCAAGGCGCAATGCGCTTCAGGGCGGTGTAAGGCCGGTTCTGAAGGGGCTGTATCCTACCCCCGTTGCCTTGGCGCTGAAGGATCCGGCTTTGGCGCAGCGATTGGCGGATGTTCTGGAAAACATGCGTGAGGATGGAACACTGGACCGCCTCATGGCGCCTTATGGTGTCTCGCCCTTTCCCGGACGGATCACGGTTTCAGGACCGGCCCATCCGTCCGACACACCCTGATACGACACACTAATTCGATATACGAGCACGGGGCATCGATATGCAGATCTGGAGCTGGAACGGCTTCTTCACCTATCTCGGCAGCCCTTATATTTTCCGCGGGGCACTCATCACGGTCTATATGACGGCCGTCTCAATGCTGATGGGGTTCCTTCTGGGGCTGCTGCTTGCCGTTATGAAACGCTCGCAGCGTCGTTTGCTTTCGTGGCCCGCGCGGTTCTATGTCTGGTTTTTTCGAGGTACGCCACTGCTGGTCCAGCTTGTCGTGATTTATGCTGGACTGCCGAAGCTGGATATCCGGCTGAGCGTGATGGCGTGCTCAATCATCGGGCTGACGCTGAACGAGGCGGCGTATCTGGCGGAAATCATCCGTGCGGGTCTGAATGCCGTGCCGACCGGCCAGATCGCGGCGGCACGGGCGCTGGGTCTGAGCGAGCGGCAGATTGCCTGGCGCATCGCGTTTCCGCAGGCGTTCCGGCTTATTATCCCGCCGCTGGGTAATTCGGTGAACGGGCTGCTTAAGACGACCAGCGTGACGTCAGTCATTTCCATGGAGGAATTGATGCAGCGCAGCCAGATCCTGGTGCAGGACCAGTTTATGGTTCTGGAACTCTTTTCTGTAGCGGCCCTGTATTACCTGCTGATGACGACTGTATGGGATTTTCTGCAGCGGCGGATCGAGCATTATGCAGAGCGTCCCTATCGCCGCCAGCAGCAGTCCGCGGCAGTTGATCCCATCGAAATGCCTGTCACGGCGCAGGACGCACGCTGATGTCGGATTGTCTGAGTTTTACGTTCAATGACAGGCCTGTCTCTGCGCAAGCCGGTCAGACCCTGACGGCAGCTTTGATGGCTGCAGGCCGGATCGTGCATCGCACAGCTCCTGACGGGTCAGGGCGCGGACCGTTCTGCGGGATCGGGGCCTGCCAGGATTGTCTGCTGGAAGTGGACGGGCAGATGTCGCGCCGGGGTTGCATGACGCCGGTGCGGGACGGCATGCGGGTCCGGAGCAATGACCGTCTCCCGGATGCGGCTGTTTCAGCGCCCCTGTCGGGGGGTGAAGAGCGGCTGGCCGAACATGTCTGCGAGGTTCTCGTGGTGGGCGCCGGGCCGGCGGGGCTGGTGGCCGCGATGGAGTTGGCACGAGGCGGTGTGGACGTTCTTGTCGTGGATGAGCGTCACATTCCGGGCGGCCAATATTTCAAGCAGAATGCCGTGCATCCAGAGCAGCAGGACGATCAGGCGCGCAAGGGGCGGCACCTGATTGACGCCATGCGGGCCAGTGGTGCACGTCTGTGGCACGACACGCTCGTATGGTGCGCCCATCGCGAGGACGGCACGCTCGTCATCGGGGGGCTGCGGGATGGCGAGGCGTTCTATATCCGCACACAGCACATCATCGTGGCAACAGGTGCGCAGGAGACACCCGCTCCGCGTCCGGGCTGGACGTTGCCGGGCGTCATCACGACGGGAGCGGGACAGACGCTGCTGCGAGCCTATGAAACAGTCTCTCCGGGCCGGGTCATCATTGCTGGAAACGGGCCGCTCAATCTTCAACTTGCTGCGGAACTCGTCGATCGTGGAGCCGATGTGGTCGCTGTTGTGGAATCAGCGTCTGCGCCCGTGAAACGGCCTGTTCTGGCTGGGCAGCTTTCTATGGCGGCGCCACGTCTCGCTCTTGCCGGGATGCGGCATCTCTGGACGCTGCGCCGGGCAGGTGTGCCTGTGCTGTGGGAGAGTGTCGTAACACGGATCGAGGGCTCGGCCTGTGTTGAACGTGTGACGGTGAAGCAGGCCGGAGCAGAAGCGCGTTCGATCGAAGTCGATACAGTTTGTCTTGGCGACGGCTTTGTCCCGGCCAGCGAGTTGCCGCGTCTTCTGGGTTGTCGGCAGGACGTCCGGGGCTGGCCCGTACCTCACCCCGAAACAGGGCGACAGCCCGACGGGCGGACCGATCAGACGGATGTGTCCGTCATCGGCGAGGCGGGGCGTTTTGGAGGAGCTTTTCTGGCGCAGGCCCAAGGCAGACTGTGCGCGGCGCGGCTGCTGGAGCGTTCCGGGAAAATGCTGCCCCCCGCTCTGGAACGCAGCCGGCGGATGTACCGCGACAATGCGCGTTTTCAGGCCCTTCTGTGGAAACTCTATCAGCCGGTTGGGTCGCTTCCAGTATTGGAAGATACCACCATCTTGTGTCGGTGCGAATGTGTGACGGCTGGGACTGTCAGGGCACGAGTGGCCGAGGACGGGATTACGGATCTGGCGGCCCTTAAACGGGTAACCCGTGCCGGGATGGGGCGCTGTCAGGGGCGGTTCTGTCAGGCGTCGCTCATGAAGGTCCTGCCCGAGCCGAAAAGCGAGAAGGACTTTACGGCGCCCCAGATCCCCCTTCGTCCGGTGCCAGTGGCGGCACTGGCGCGCCAGAAGCCGGAATGGCAGGGGCATGTCCGGGTCCCCATTCCTTCGGGTCTGGGGCAGGTTGTGCAATCGGCTTCTGGCACCGCGGAAACCGTGGATGTCGTGGTCGTGGGCGGTGGGATCGTCGGGCTTTTCGCCGCGCTCTTTCTTGCGGAGGCGGGGAAGAGTGTGGTGGTGCTGGAACGCGGGCGTGCCGGGGCGCTGGCCTCGGGCGGTAATGCGGGCAGTCTGCATGCCCAGCTCATGGCGTTCGATGCCAGCGCGGATACGGATGGACCGTCAATGCCCGCGCGGACGCTGGCCTTGCAGCGGGAATCCATCCGGATGTGGGAGGCGTTGCGCGGAACGTTCGACCGGGATCTGGAAATCAAGGTCTGCGGTGGCCTGGTCGTGGCGGAAACTGAGTCCGACATGGAGCGTCTGCGCAGCAAGGTTGCGGTCGAGCAGTCTCTGGGTGTTGACGCGCGGATTTTGGATCCGGGTGAGCTTCATGGGATCGAACCGAACCTGAAGGCAGGGTTCCTTGGTGGCGCGTATTGCTCCGAGGAAGGCAAAATCAATCCCATGGCAGCAACGCAGGCCGTCCTCGCCCGGGCGCGCAAGGCGGGTGTGCGGGTTGAGGAACTGACGGCCCTGTCCGCAATCGAGCGCGATGGAAGCCAGTTTCGCGTGAGTGCGGGTGCGGTAAGTTGGTCAGCCAGGGCCGTAGTGAATGCTGCCGGGGCCTACGCGGGAGAGGTTGCGGAGCTGGTCGGGAGGCGCCTGCCGGTCTTTGGGGCGCCGTTGCAGATGATCGTGACCGAGCCTGTGGCTCCGCTGGTCTTTTCGCTTCTAGCACATGCCAGCCGTCATTTGACGCTCAAACAGGCTGCAAACGGCTCTCTGCTGATTGGCGGAGGGTGGAGTGCCGGTCTGGATCCGGTGCATGGTCATCCGCGTCCGCTGCGGGAGAATCTGGAAGGGAATCTCTGGGTTGCCCAGAGGCTCATTCCGGCTTTGGGCGCGGTGAATGTTGTCAGGAGCTGGGCTGCGATGAACATCGATATCGATGGCGCTCCGATCCTTGGGGAAAGCCCCGATGTTCCGGGATTCTTCACTGCGGTGACGGCCAATGGTGTCACGCTTGCGCCGGCTATGGGGCGGCATGTCGCGGATATGGTTCTGTGCCGTTCCGAACGTCCCGATCTGGAGATCTTTTCTCCCGCACGTTTTTATGGAGATCCGTCATGATCACGCTGGACAAGGTGACGAAATCATATGGCGCCTTTCAGGTGCTCAAAGGCTGTTCGGCGGAAGTCGGGAAGGGAGAAGTAGTCGTTGTCTGCGGGCCGTCAGGTTCGGGCAAGTCCACGCTCATCAAGTGCATCAATGCGCTGGAGACGTTCGAAGGCGGCCAGATCTGGGTTGATGGCATGGCCGTGCGGTCTGCGCAGACTGATCATTCGGCGCTGCGGGCAAAAGCGGGGATGGTGTTCCAGAGCTTCGAGCTGTTCTCTCATTTGAGCATTCTCGACAACATTATGCTGGCGCCTCGACTGGTCCAGAAGCGTGGGAAGGATGAGACCCGCGAGCATGCAAAAACCCTTCTGCGCCGGGTCGGGTTGGAGCGCCATGCGGACAAGTATCCGATCGCGCTTTCCGGTGGGCAGCAGCAGCGTGCGGCGATCGCCCGTGCTCTGGCGATGAAGCCGGAGGTGATGCTGTTCGATGAACCGACATCGGCGCTCGATCCCGAGATGGTGCAGGAAGTTCTTCAGGTCATGACGGAGCTGGCCCGCGAGGGCATGACCATGATGTGCGTGACCCATGAGATGGGATTCGCACGGCAGGTGGCGACGCGGATTCTGTTCGTGGATGCGGGCGAGATTGTCGATGATTGTCCGGCCGCGGACTTTTTTGCGGGTCGTTGCTCGGCGCGGGGCCAGGCTTTTCTGCGGTTTGAAGCCGGTCATCCCGGATAAGAAATTTTTTTTACAGTTTGGACAACATTCCGCTTCGAGATCGAATTCAGTTCGTATACAAAGAGAATATGAACTGAGGACGAAAAGGCGATCCGGTGGGAGAAGGCGCTGTGCTGGAAAAGACTTCCTGTTGCAAGAAAACTCTGACCGAGAGTCTGGGCTGTGCTGTCGACCGGGATTTCGAGACGCGGCAGGTACCGTTTCTTCAGGAGCTTGTCAGGGTTCCGTCGGACAATCCGACCGGTGACTGCGCACCACATGCCCAGTTCTCTGCCGGGCAGTTGCGGGATCTTGGATTCGAAGTCGAATGCCATCCTGTTCCCCGTGATTTCGTGGAACGTCACGGAATGCAGAGCGCAATCAATCTCATCATCCGGGAACGTTTCGGGGACGGTAAGGGGCCGATCATTGCCCTCAATGCACATGGCGACGTGGTACCCCCTGGCGAAGGATGGATTCACGATCCCTATGGCGGTGTGATTGAGGGTGGGAAACTCTATGGTCGTGGGGCTGCGGTCTCCAAGTCCGATTTCGCAACCTATGCGTTTGCATTGCGGGCGTTGAAGGAAGTTGCTTCCGATCTCTCCGGAACCGTCGAACTTCACCTGACCTATGATGAGGAAATCGGCGGCCATGTTGGTCCGGGCTGGCTTCTGTCTGAAGGGCTGAGTAAGCCGGATTATGTCATCAGTGCTGGTTTTACCTATGACGTGATGGTCGCGCATAATGGCAGTCTTCAACTTGATGTCGCTTTTACCGGCAAGGCAGCTCATTCCGCATGGCCCGAAACAGGGGCGGATGCCATCGAAGCGGCCAATCGTGTCATGTCAGCGCTGTATGCCTATCGGGATGGGTTGGTGAAGGCGGTCTGCTCCATTCCTGGAATTGATACGTCAACGCTCGTTATCGGAACGATTGAAGGCGGGGTGGCAGCTAATGTCGTTCCCGAATATGCGAAATTTCGCCTGGAACGCCGGATCCTTCCTGACGAAAAAGCGGCCGATGTCGAGGCCGGGCTACGTCAGATCATTCTGGAGGCGGCAGATGTTCCGGGGGTGCAATGCGTCGTGACGCAACATCTGCTGGCGCTGCCTTTGGTGCCGGACGCGGGTCAGGCTCCGCTGATCGCAGCGTTGCAGGATGCTGCGGAGGCTGTTTTCGGGGAGCGGATTGCCGTGAAGGGCATGCCACTTTTCACGGACGCCCGGATTTACAGTAATGCGGGTTATCCCACTGTTCTGTATGGAGCCGGACCGCGCCGGCTTCAGGACGCCAATGGCCACCGTGCGAATGAGCATGTGGTTCTTGAAGACATGCGCCGTGCGACGAAGGTGATTGCAAATGCATTAGCCTGTCTGCTGCGCCCCGAAGCCATGTAGTCCCGCCTTTGAAATAATTCCACCGCGCAGTCGTGGGGCCTGCGGTTCCTGCTGTGCGATCTGACTATTCCGACTGATATCCCTGTCTTGCCAGGGCGATGGAGCCGATCATGAACATCAGAAAACTTGCGCTTTATTCGACTTTTCTTTCCGTCAGTTTCTGTACTGGTTCGGTCGTTGCCGCCACGACAAAGGCCACCGCAGGCCCCGTGAAGGCGTCGGTTCACAAGGCGCCCGCCAAGGCCGTGCCCGTGAAGGCAGCTGCGCCCGCAAGGAGGGTAGTAAGGGCCAGGAATGCGCCGTTTGTCGCAGGGGGCGAAGAGGGCGTGATCGTGACCGGCACGCATGCCACGAACCGCCATGCCCGTCAGAGCACGAGCCCGATCACGGTTCTGTCCAGCGCGACGCTGCGTCGCTCAGGTATGATGAACCTCGCCGATGCGCTGGCGAAGACGTATCCGTCCATCAACATGAGCACGATGGGCAATGATGCCGGCGCACTGACGTCTTTCATCCGGATGCGCGGTCTGAATCCGAACCAGGTCCTGGTTCTGGTGGATGGCAAGCGCCGTCACACCACGGCCAACATCAATGCAGATGCCGGTCCGAACTTTGGTGCGACGCCTGTGGATCTGAACATGATCCCGTCGAACATGATCGATCATATTGAGGTGCTCGAAGATGGTGCGGCTGCGATGTATGGCTCTGACGCCATTGCGGGCGTGGTGAACATCATTACTAAAAAGCAGGATCATGGTCTGAACATGAGCGCCCAGACGGGGGCGAATGCCTATAATGGTGATGGCTGGCAGTACCAGTTGAACGCCGATGGCGGCCTCAAGCTGGGCAATGACGGGTATGTCCACATCTCGGCACAGGTTTATCATACGGATCATTTCGTCACGAATACGGTCGACAACCGCCTTGCAGGCTATGTTCCTGCAGGTGCTGCGAACGAACTGTATACGGGCTCCGTCAAGGTACCCAAGAATTCCAACAAGATCATGAGCACGCCTGAAGAGACCCGTGAAAATCTGGGTATCGATTTCGGCAAGAACCTGACTGAGAACGTCCAGTTTTACGGGCAGATTACCTACGCGCACCGCCATGCGGAAGCATATGAAAATTATCGCGTCCCGTCCGGCTCGAGCGCCAGTAATCCGGAACTGTTCCCCTACGGTTACTCTCCGCTGGAGACGATCGACGAGAACGACTATGCGGCGACACTAGGCTTGAAGGGTAGTCATTTTTTCGGGTTTGACTGGGATCTGAGCAGCACCTGGGGCGAAGATCTGGACAAGATCTCAAACAAGAACACCACCAATCCGAACATGTACGCGGCTACGGGTTACACACCGACGACCGTACGGACCTCCAATTTCAGTCTGGCACAGTGGACGAACAATCTCGATCTGCGCCGGAACTTCAAGATTGCCAATGTGGTTCCTGTCACGGTTGCTTTCGGCGGCGAACATCGTCTGGAACAATACACCATTCAGGCGGGCGAACCTGCGTCCTATGAATATGGTGGCACTTCGGCGCTGGCGGGTCTGACGCCGCAGGATGCCGGTAAGTGGAGCCGTGATGTCTGGGCGGGCTATCTGGATGGTGATTTCCATCCTCTGAAGAACTGGGACCTCGATTTCGCCGGTCGCTTCGAACACTACACTGACGTCGGAAACACCGAGAACGGTAAGGTCTCTACACGCTACGACATCACCAAACGGATCGGCCTGCGTGCAACCATCAGCAACGGTTTCCGCGCACCGACTATGGCCGAACAGCATTACAGCGCCATTAATGTTGGCCCGACATCGGTGCTGGGATTGTTGCCGGTTTCGTCTTCCGAAGCACGTGCGACGGGTGCGTCTCCCCTCAAGCCCGAGCGTTCGACCAGTGCGACCGGTGGTATCGTTCTTGAACCGATTGATGGCTTTCATATCGAGACGGATGTCTATCAGATCAACATCCGCGATCGCATCGTGCAGGGTGGCAACGTGACGGGTGCGACTGCGATTTCAGCATTGGAAGGCATGGGCGTTTCGCTTCCGGCCCTGACGCAGCTTTCCGAAAACGCGGTGCAGACCTATTATTTCACGAACGGGGCAAGCACTCGGACGCAGGGGCTGGACATCAAGGCGGATTACATGTTCCGCATGCATCGTTACGGCAATCTGACCCTTTCCATGGCGCTCGACCTGAACCGGACGCGTCTGACGCATAACGGTATGTCTGCTACGGGATCGCCGCTTCTGAATGCGCAGAACATTGCCTATCTGACGACGGCCTATCCGCGCAGCAAGATCATCCTGAATGCGTTCTGGACGATCGGAAAATGGGACGTGAACCTGCGGCAGACGCGTTACGGCGAGACGACGGACATGATGACCTATCAGGACTGGACGCCGACGGCCGCGATCTGTCCGATCGATGGCAAGCAGCTTCAGCAGTCCAGCAGCTGCTTCGCCCAGTTCAAGAATACTCCGCGCTGGTTGACGGATCTTGAGATCGGCTATCGTGTAAATTCCCGTTGGCATCTGGCTGTGGGTGCGAATAACATCTTCAATATCCGTCCCCGCAAGCTCCCGGGTGATCTGAACCAGCTTGGTGGCAACCCTTACGATACGTTCTCGTCGCAGGTTCCGATGACGGGTGGGTACTACTATGGACGTGTTAATTTAACGCTCTGATATCAGGGGCGGTTTGAACAACTCATGTTTTGAGCGCGGAAAGGTTATCCTTTCCGCGTTTTTTGTGGATGCCATGAGGCTCAGGCTTAATCCAGAAGGCGCACAATATCCGAGAAAAGAAGCTTTCTGGTCTGGAGCCAACTTTTACAGAGTTGCTGTTGGTATGAAGCGCTGCAGAGGGGCACCGTGGCTCCTCTTCGGTTCTTCTCAAAGGATAAGAACAACTTACGGTAGAATAGAAAAAATATATATTACGATATCGTTCCTAATTTGGTTGGATTTTCTCTCTCAAGGTGATCTGCTGATTTCTGGAGGTCACCGGGAACATTCCGGATGCCTAGATTGAGCGACAGGTACGCGGGACACGAACGGCAAGAATATCAGCCGATTTAAAAGGTCTCCATTCCTCTAAATGCCTTTTTGCTCACCTGCGCGGGGCTCTCCCGCCGGCACGGATCAAGGGGATCGAAACAGGCGGCTGCCCCCATACGGCCATCCGCGAAGACGCCAGCATCAATCTGGCAGGCATCGCCGAATTGACCGAGCATTTCGAGGGGCTGGATCTGATGCTGGTGGAAAGTGGAGGCGATAATCTGGCCGCGACCTTTAATCCCGAACTGGCCGATTTACGTTTCGGCTGGCGATAACATTTCTCGAAAGGGCGGACCCGGCATTATCCGAAGCGACCTGCTGCTCATCAACAAGATTGATCTTGCGCCTTACGTAGGTGTCGATCTGGGCGTGCTCTAAAAGTCTGTTCCGGCTGCCTCTGCGATAGGGGCAGCCGGAGCGGCGCTTCAGGCCATGTCCGCGCCCTTGGAGCGCTGAAGCATCCCGAACAGATCGCGCGGATCATCCGGGTCGGCCAGCATATCGAGCTTCTCATACAGGCCGGTGGCGTCCAGCTTGTCGCGCACATAGCGCAGCGCCGAGAAATCCTCGATCGCAAAACCCACGGAATCAAACAGCGTGATCTGGCTCTCACTGGTGCGGCCCTTGGCCTCGCCGTTGATGACCTGCCACAGTTCCGTCACTGGATGGTCTTCAGGAAGCTGCTGGATCTCGCCTTCGATGCGCGTCTGCGGCGGATATTCCGCAAAGATGGAGGATCGCAGCAGGATATCGCGCTGAAGCTCCGTCTTGCCCGGGCAGTCCCCGCCCACCGCATTGATGTGAATCCCCGCGCCAACCATGTTGTCGGACAGGATTGTCGCGCACTGCTTGTCAGCCGTGACGGTCGTGATGATGTCCGCCCCGTCCACAGCCTCTTCGCTGCTGCCGCAGATCGTGATGTCGAAACCCTGTCCGCTCAGGTTGCGAGCACATTTTTCTGAAGCTGCCCGCTCCAGATCATACAGCCGCAGCGCACGAATTCCGACGATCTCACGGAACGCCATGGCCTGGAACTCGGACTGCGCACCATTGCCTATAATGGCCATCGTTTTTGCGTTTGCCGGTGCCAGATATTTTGCAGCCATGGCCGACGTTGCTGCCGTGCGCAGGGCCGTCAGCAGCGTCATTTCGGACAGAAGCGTCGGATAGCCCGAAGCCACATCCGCCAGCATGCCGAACGCCGTGACAGTCTGAAGGCCTTCCTTTGTGTTTTTGGGATGGCCGTTGACGTATTTGAACCCATAGAGGCTGCTGTCGCTCGTGGGCATCAGCTCGATGACGCCCTCGGCCGAATGCGCGGCCACACGCGGGGTCTTGTCGAATTCCGGCCAGCGTTTGAAGTCGGACTCAAGATACTCGGCAAGCTCGCGCAGGAATGTCTTGATCCCGATAGTGTGGACGAGCGCCATCATGTTCTCGACCGAGACGAACGGCACGAAGGCGAGATGGGAAGGGGCAGGGGCGGAGGAGGGCATTTCAGTAGGTCCTTGTCTTGCGTTCGAGAACACGGCGCCCAAAGAGACTGGCGGCCAGATCAGTCATGAGCAAGGCGGTCTTGGCGCGGACGTCGAGGAACGGATTGAGTTCCGCCAGATCCAGTGACGTCACGAGCCCGCTGTCATGCAGCATCTCCATGATGAGATGCGCCTCACGGAAGGTCGCACCGCCATTGACGGTGGTGCCCACGGCCGGCGCGATGTCCGGGTCGAGGAAGTCCACGTCCAGACTGACATGAAGGCGGCCATTGGCAGCGCGAACGCGCTCCAGAAAGCTGTTCAGCGGACCGACGATTCCTTGCTCGTCAATGGCGCGCATGTCGAAGACGGTGATGCCGATTTCCGCAACGTGGCGCTTTTCGGCCTGATCGACTGAGCGGATGCCCATCATGCACATATTGCGCGGATCGACAGGCGCGACAGGCGCTGGAAAGCCCTCGAACCCCGATTGTCCCGTGAAATAGGCGACAGGCGTACCATGCAGGTTGCCGCTCGTCGTCGTATGTAGCGTATGCAGATCCGTATGAGCATCCAGCCACAGCACGAACTGGGGCAGCCCCAGATCCTGCGCATGACGCGCCACACCTGAAACCGTCCCGGCGGACATGGAGTGATCTCCGCCCAGAAAAATCGGGACGTCGCAGGCTTTCGCCATCTCATAGGCCCGTTCACCGACGCTTTTCGTCCATGCGATGATTGCGTCCAGATTGCGTACGGCAGGGTTGGAATGGCTCACATCCGGCATGGCTGCGGGTACGGCGTCTCCCACATCTTCAACCTGACATCCGAGTTCCTGCAGGATTTCGGGCAAACCCGCGATGCGGAAGGCCGTCGGACCCATGATGCAGCCTCTTTCGGAGGTTCCGCTCTGGGTGGGGACTCCCAGAATCTGGCACGTCTTCATCTCAACTCCTTTCCGATACTCTGCGCCGGGGCTTCAGCCCTAACGCGAACAATAGCTGATAAACCTGTCGAAGCGCTCATCCAGACCGCTTTTGAACAGATCCTGCGGGGCACCCTGGACGTAGACGGTTCATTTTTCCAGAAGCACGGCCCGGATCGAGACATCTCGTGCAAACGCCATTTCATGCGTGACAATCAGCATGGTCCTGCCTTCGACCGCAGAACTTTGAGTATTTGCTCGACCAGTTCAGGGTCCAGCCCTTTTCGGCTTTCTCACGCACTTCGGGGCGGTTAGGTCCATGAATATGGACCGGGCCTTCTATGACGTTCTGCAAGACCGTCCGGTGGGCTCTACAGGCAGGAGTTCTGGAACACCACGCCGGCCTGCGACCGCAGGCGATTGACCCGTCGCGTATCCACAATCTGCTGCTCTGCGGCCTTTATGCGGAAACGGATATTCCCGTTCAGTACGTTGCGTGCGCCCGCCGGTTTGACTGTCCGGAACGCCCTAGCCCATCTGGTTGGTCTTTATGGTTTGAAGGTCTCTCCTGATCTGATCAGCTGTGTCACCGATCGCCTTCGAGTAAAGATCCGCGATGTGGACAGTCGGACTGTTAAAAACCAGATGGTTTGCGTTGCCCTCGGTGTCACCTGCGAGGGGCGTGCGAGGTGCTGGAGCTTTGGATTGCCGAGAATGAAGGCGCCAAATTCTGGCTTTTGGTCATGAGCGAGTTGAAGAACCGGGGCATACGGAACTTTGAAAAAGACGCGTGGAATATTCGGCGGGCGCTTCGCCGTTTGACTACCTGAAAACCCATGAGCCGAGTACTGACATGACTGAAGCTCAATCGCTTGAGCAGAGTGGACACATAGCGCTCGTGATACGAAACGCCAAAGCGCTCCTCGATTATCTGCTTCAGATCAACGCGGTATTAGTGGACTAGATCGTCCCGGTTACGGTCAGGGGTGGCGATGATCAAGATCGAGAATTTTTTTTGTTGATCGGCCGTCAGACGGCAGGCAGGGCCACTGCGCCATTGGTTCCGCAGGGTCTGACGGCCCACACCGCCGAATCGCCTCAGCTGTACAATTCGTTCATAAAGCAACCGCACCAGCCATTCCCGATCCAACCTCTCAGGACTGAAACAGAACAGCCTTTTCGCGTCATTTCACAGATGCGCCATACTTATGAGAGTTTGGTATTATGACTATGGTTCGGATGAACAGCCCCGTCAGTGATGTTTGATCAGCAAAGACATTCTCGACATGCGACCGGATAATGGACTTTCGGGCGTTGGGTCCGTGGATGTGTTTGGATATAGGTTTGAAATTTGACTTCTTCTCGTGAAGCTGCGCGACAAGGCCCCGCGTTTCCATGAAGTCTTCATTGGCTTTTGAGCGATAGGCCGTGTCTGCCCCAACTGTTGAGGCTGTATTGCCGTTATTAAGCAGGCTCTTTCTTGATTGCACCCGCCTAGGTCAGATGCTCGCGAATCAGTCACACCGTTCTGGCGTCAGGCATACGCTCCGATAGCTCCAGACCTAAAAAATACATAATGGAGAGATGATCGTCGATCAGGTATTCCGTCTGCTCGTCGGAGAGATTGTTCAGCGGCTGGATCACCAGAAATTTGAACGTCAACAATAGGACGAAAGGCTTCGAAAGCTACAGTCCGGGAAAAAGGTTCGATCTGATCACCAAGCGCGTTTCGCCCATCCTCCTACCGTTCGGCCTGATCGGATTTCCGGTCGTTCATGTAGCTTCCGAGCGCCATCGCAAGGAGGAGGAAGAAGTAGAACGCGAGCAGCCATGGTTTCTGCAGGCCGACGACAAAGAAGCACAGGCTGGCGGCGAAGAGGGCGAATGCGGGGATGATCGGGTATCCGGGCGCATGCCAGGAGCGTGGCATGTTAGGCGCGATTTTTCTAAGCTTGAAGAGGCTTGCCATCGTCATAACATACATGCTGAGCGCACCGAAGACGGAAATCGTGACGATGGATGCCGTAAGGCTCTGCCCTTCAAATGACAGGATGTCGTCGGCAAAAATGGAGAGAATTCCGACAGTTCCGCAGACGAGTACGCCCGTATAGGGGGTGCGGAAGCGTGGCGAGATCAAACCCATCCAATGGGGCAATCCCCCTGCCTGCGCGAGCGATGAAATCTGGCGGGCACAGCCCATGATGATTGCGTGCAGCGACGCGATCAGTCCGAACAGCCCGAGCCAAACGAGCATATGTAGATAAGGGCTATGCGCACCGACGACAGTTTTCATCGCTAATGGCAATGGGTCGTTGAGGCTGGAGAGTAGGCGCCAGTCTCCTACGCCACCGGCGAGTATCATGACGCCGAACGATAGCGCAACAAGCGTAATAATGGCCGCAACATAGGCAATGGGGATCGTGTGGCGAGGCGAGCGTGCTTCCTCGGCCGTCAGCGCGACGCCTTCGATGGCCAGAAAGAACCAGATGGCAAAGGGAATGGACGCAGCAATACCGCCAAGGAGCGACCACGACAGATTGTCGCGCCCCCCCCATCCACGCATTGCAAAACGATGCCAGGAGAAGCCTGGCCAGACCACACCCATAAAGACGAGAAGCTCGATGATGGCGGCGAGGGTAATGACAAGTTCAAAACTGGCAGCGACCTGTATTCCCGCGATGTTGATTCCCATGAAAAGCAGATAAGCGATCACTGCGCCTGCTTTGGGTGGCAGACTAGGAAATTGGACGTGCAGGTATGATCCGATGGCAAGGGCAATGGCGGGCGGCGCAAAAATGAATTCCGCGGTCGAGGCATAGCCGGCTATGAGGCCCGCCCTGCGCCCGAATGCCGCGCTGACATAGACGAACGGCCCACCGGCCTTGGGCATGGCAGTAGTCAGTTCGGTGTAGGAAAAGATCAGCGCGAGATACATCATTGAAACGAAAACGGTCGCAACCAGAAAACCTAACGTCCCCGCACTCGCCCAGCCGTAACTCCATCCGAAATATTCCCCGGAAATCACCAGACCTACGGCGATCGCCCAGAGCTGGACCGGGCCGAGACTGTGTGAAAGCTGCGGTTCGGAACGGTCAGTCATGGAAAAACCTTCTGTAGGGAGAGGATATTTCGGGGCCATTCGACCATAAAAACAACCAAAGCGTCTGGCGCCAGCTATCAAACCATAGGCACAATTGACGAGTAGACAGATGTAGTCCGGTGTCCTTGAGGTCGAGGCGGGGATAGTCGGCCCAATTACCGGATCAGGCAGACAGATCCGCCGATAATGCTAGCAGTGCGGGGGGCAATACGACTGCCCCGCAGACACAATTTCTTGACATTTCGCCCCATCATTTCGTTTTGCGAAACGCTTGCGGAGAAACGCCGAACCATTTGCGAAAGGCGCGGCTGAACGCGCTGACTTCCGAATATCCGAGCAGATACGCAATTTCACTGATAGCTAGTCCGCTCTGCTGAAGATAAGACTGCGCCATACCGCGCCGGGTCTCATCGACGAGTTCGGTATAGGTAACACCCATCGCGTCGAGGCGTCGCTGGAGCGTCCAACGCGGGATGCGAAGCTTTTCAGCCAGAAGCGGCAGCTTTATAACGCCATCGGGAAGCATGCTTTTAACTTCGCGTCGTACTTGAAGGAGGAGGTCATCCCGATGGTTCGGGGCCAGACGCGTTGTGTGATCGAGATGTGTCAGGCTTTCGCGAAGGAGTGTGAGCAGCCCGGCATCGGCACCTGGCATTTTGATATCCAGATCGCGATCGGAGAATATGAGTGCCGACGTCTCGCGCTGGAAAAAGACCGGAGCGTCAAAGGCTGCGGCATAGGCCGCTGACTCGGATTGACGGGCGTGTTCGAACCATATGGTATCCGGGCGCCAGGTGCTTCCCAGAGCACGACGAAAGACGTTGCAGATCATGCCCATCGTCAGTTCGGCATCCTGCGCGCGCTGTGAAATTAGCGGGTCCATAATGCGGTATTCGATACGAAAGCCGTTGGGCACCCGGACAAGGCGCGTTTGGGTCGCTTTTTGGTGATACGGAAAAAGTTCGATGAGGTTGACGAGCGCGCTCCTGAGCGTTGCGGAACTGAGAGTAATATAGCCGAGGAGACCAAGCTGGTCGGGTTGGAACTGCCTTCCGTAGACTAAGCCGCTATCATAGCGTCCGGACTGGCAGGCAATCTGTTCGAAGAGATTACAATAATCCTCGAGGCGTAACGCTAGCGTTGGGGGAAGCTCGTCGGCAACCTGAAGGCCAACGGATTTCGCGATAATGTCCGGATCGCATCCCTGCTGGCGGATGAAGGAACTTACGCCGGTCATCGCCGCAGCCAGCACGCTTCCTCTCTGCCCTTTGTGCGATAGGGAGGCAGGCATTGCGTCAGGGGCAGGAAAGCGCGCGATGAATGAAGTCATGGACCCTCTCTATCGGGGGGACATTCGGTAGGTGACTCGGATTTCGATAATTCTGTTCGCAAATCCCAACACTGTCAGGTATCAATTTCTTATCGAAACGAATTTTGTCAAGCAGTGATCCATCTTACCCAGATCCGAGAAGGCGCGCAGTCGTTGTGCCAAAGGGTACTGTCTCCTCAGACGGCCGCCACTCTCCGGTATTTTCGTCCCGCCCTTGAAGAAGAATTTGGGGCGATACCGCGTCGATATTCTGTACCGCCTTGCGACTGAGTGCGCCCTCGCCTCCGCTGGACAGACGGTTGATGATTAGCGACAGGCGCGTGTCGGGGAAGGTTGTTTGCATCGCCACATCGCCGTTGCTGTCTCCGCAGACGAGTAGGGGGCCGTGACCCCGCTCATGCGTGAGCCTCATGCGTATCGCGTCGACTTTTCCGTTTGCATACGTCAGCGGCCAATCTGCTAAAGGCCGCGTCCCGAGCTTACCGGAGTCTTCCTCCATCCTGATCCCGAGAATATTGTCCGCTGGCAGGTTATAGCCGAAGTCGGGATCTGTCGCGAAAGCACGAACCACGGCTTCGAGCGAAGCCGAGCATATGAAGACTTCAATGCCCGCCTCTCGCAGCGTGTGTTGTAGATCACTTATTTCCGGGGTGAGACGCAGGCCGTGCTGGGCTGTATATCTTAGCGGTCCGGACTGGCCTGCACGATCCGGCGGCGTGAGATGCGTGACCTGACCGATATCGCGCCCAAGTGCCCAGCGGTTGGCTGAGGCGGCGAGTTTAGTGATCTCCGCATTTGTCATGCCGGCCAGAAGACGAATGATCCAGTACAAGGCGACTCTCGGCCCGGCAACAGTGTTGACTGCGTTGTAACTATACAGGAGGCGCGTCCTCAGCGCCTCTAGTGCCGGAGTGTCGCGGGGGACGGCGGTGCGTTCGGGAGACCATGCGCCATAGCGCGACCAGAGTGCGGCGTAGTCACGCGTCATGTCTGCGGCGAGGTCGCAAAACCGCAGAGCTTGTCCTTCCGCGTTCAGAAAATCTGGTCCGAGAGGGCCCTGTGGAACGTCTCGTCGGACCGCGTCGAAGAAACGGTCGGGGGAGAGTGCGAAACTGAAGGTTTCGAGCGTGTAGTGCAGTAATGTTTCTTGACAGTCGCCAAAAATGCAGGTGTTGTCCCAGTCAAAGACCGCATAGGGGCGCACGGAATTGCGGTTTCCGGGTGTCGGCTGAGCTGCAATCAGGTTTGACAATACTCGGTGATTGCGTGGCGCCCATTTCAGGGGCGATAGAATCTCGGTGCGAGCGCGCGTGGCGCCGGTAGTCGCGCAGATACCGGCAAAAGCGGTCGCGCCGGCCAAAAAATGCCTGCGGGTCGGTTCAGTCATGCGTTTTGAGTGCCCATAAGGGGGTCCGTCCGGCTCGGGCGTCCTGATTGAAGGTGACCTGCAAAGCGTAAGGTCGAGCTTGGCTCGGCTATTCCCGAAGCCTGCATGCCGGCTTCGGGAATTTCGGTTACGATGAGGTCATACCAGTGATCGAAGGGGGAAATATTCCAGGATGTCCGGACCTCCTGGTGCATGGGTAACGTAATCGTTCGGATATCGGTGGGTGTATAGGGCGAGGAGACGGAAAAATGCCTTGTGCGGTTGGATGAGCTTTGAAGTCTCAGCGTGATGATCCCGCGATCTGCGTCTGTTTCGAGTATGGCTTGCGGCGGCGCTGCTCCGGTCAGAGTACGCTGAAAGCCATCCGGACCGTGCAGGCTTAACGGCGTATCTTCGTAGGGGGAGAGAATAATCTCATGGGTCTGGCCCGCCCCAAGCGTGTAATGCCGCATGGAGCGACGACCGCTCTGGAGCTGGAAAACAATACCCTGCGGACCTGTATTGGTAAGACGAAGCGCGGTCTGCGCGTCCCCTGTATTGAGAAGATCTGCGCTTAGCCTGTACGGCAGCGCACGGGCAGGACGTTGCCCTGACTCCTGCCGTGGCATAACCTGTACTTGAGGGACCTTAGGAGGCGACAGGTGGCACGATGAGCGCGTCTGCGCGAGGTATTGTTCCGTATCGGGCAGGGGGGAAGGCCATTTGCGATCGCCGCGGGTAAAATCGAAAATGCTCGTCAGATCGCCACAAACGCTTCGGCGCCAGGGGGTAATATTTGGAGCTTTGACGCCAAAGCGCGCTTCGAGAAACATCAAAACAGAAGTATGGTCGAAAAGCTGCGAATTGACCCATCCGCCCTTGGTCCAGGGCGAAATGACGATGGCTGGGACGCGCGGGCCAAGCCCGACCGGAACATCCCCGAGTGCCTCGCCGTCAAGTGCAACAGAGCTGTACCCTTGTGAGGGATTATCCGCTTTCAACGGAGGGACGGGGGCAGGCATGTGATCGAAAAAACCGTCATTTTCGTCGTAATTCAGAATAAAAACGGTTTTCGCCCAGACGTCGGGATGCCGTATGAAAACATCTATCAGGCGCGAGACGAGGGTTTCGCCGTAGCCGGGGGGGGCGTCAGGGTGCTCCGACATGGCTTGCGAGGGGACGATCCATGAGACTTGCGGAAGCGTCCCGCCAGCGACGTCCTTTTCGAATGCTTCGATCAGAAAACGTCCTTCGGACGTGGCGCTGTTCTGGGCATTGGACCCCGCGACGATTGTGCGTGCACGCTCATGCTGCCAACTCTGGCCCGGAGCATTTCGGAACGGCGCAAATGACTGAAGAGGGTTGTCGGTGAAGTTATCGTATTCCTGATAGACGCGCCATGACACGCCTGCGGCCTGAAGGCATTCCGGGTAGGTTTTCCAGTTGAATGGTTTGAAGGACGGGTTGTCGAGTGTGCTGTCGGCGGAGGGATTTCCGTCATCGACATTGACTGTGACCTGTCTTCCGTCGTTGCCGACAGCGAGCCCGCTTGTTCCTGTGAAAAAATACAGTCTGTTCGGATTGGTGGGGCCGAAAATAGAGGCGTGATAGGCGTCGCAAATCGTAAAAGCGTCTGCGAGTGCGTAATAATAGGGGATATCTTCACGTGTGAAGTGCCCCATGGTCATGGCGCTCTTGCGCGGGACCCAGACGTCCCAGTCATTCCAGGCCGCCTGTGTACCCTTCCAGCTATGATCGAGGCTGGCGAGGCAAGCGGAGGATGTATGGACTGTGTTCATCCGGAATGGGAGTATCTGCCGACCGTGTCCATCGGGCTGGGCGAAGACCGTGCTGCCGCTGGGGAGGCGAAGGGCACGAGGGTCGCCGTAGCCCCGCACGCCCTTAAGACAGCCGAAATAATGATCAAACGAGCGGTTCTCCTGCATGAGCAGGACGACATGCTCGACATCCTGGATCGTACCGGTTTCGTGCTTCGCGGGGATCGCAAGAGCCTTGCGAATATTGTCCGGCAGGAGAGCCATGCTGGTAGCAGCGGCGCTCGCCTTAAGAAAGGACCTGCGGCCCGGGGTGGTTCGCGGCATGTGTTCTCTCCCGCACGGTCTGGTGGCACGTCTTAGAACGTAAGGGCGATAGAGCCGAAATACTGTCTTGGTGCGCCGATCAGGAAAGACTGGTCATCGCCGCTCATGGCGTTGCCGTTCTCGCCGGTAGTTGCGATGTAGGTCGTATTCGTGAGGTTATAGACATTGAAGCTGAAGGTCAGGTCCTGCAGAGCTTTCAGGTGCCGGT
Source organism: Gluconobacter sphaericus (assembly GCF_016757795.1). GTDB lineage: Bacteria > Pseudomonadota > Alphaproteobacteria > Acetobacterales > Acetobacteraceae > Gluconobacter > Gluconobacter sphaericus. The sequence goes on from NZ_CP068419.1 coordinate 1,842,813, forward strand.
TGTACTGACCGAGATTGCGCAGGTGATACTGTGCGCCCGCGCTGGTCAGCCAGTAGGATGGTACAGTGAGATCGCCGGTATAGGTGTAGTTACGCTCGCCCATGAACATGGTATCGATATGTGCGCTCAGGTCCTGCCAAGTGTAGCCGAGGCTGGCTTTGTACATGAAGCGCGGATAATTGACGATCTGTTGGCCCGCGATCGCATAGGTCTTGTTGTCACTGATGACATTTTCATCGTAGGTCGCGTGGTTCCAACTGACGGAATTGGTCAGCGAGAGGCCTTTGAACGGCGTAATCGTCAGGCCGGCATCCACACCATTCATTGTGACGCCACCGACGTTCATGACGGCGGAATAAGGGTTGGTGATCGAACCGCTCGTAATCTGCTGGAGGCGATTGTGGAAATTGGTATGGTAAGCGTAAAGGCTCGCGTTCAGCAGGCGGTCAATGTAGCGATAGCCGACGGCAAAGTTCCAGTTGGTTTCCGGCTTCATCTTTCCAGCACCCATCGTCTGGTCATAGGCGCTCTGCGTCATGGCAAAAGGCGACGCACCACCTTTGTAGCCCGAGATCGGGAAGGATTTGACGTTTTCCGCAACGTCGAAAAATAGTTCGTGATGTTTGAGGAAATGCCAGTCCCCGCTGATATGCGGTAGAAAGGCGCGCGCGGTTGTGACCGTGCCGCTGGCGATGGCATTCGTCCCGGTATAGGCGGGAATGTTGGCCGTCTGGTTTCCCGTGACGGACTGCCAGAGAGATTTGAATCCGAAATGAAGGCTTACGTTCGGTAGAATATGATAGGTATCTTGTACGAAGCCCGTGAAACTGTTGGATGAGAAAGTTTCGCCCCATAGCCGCGCGGTTGGGTCGGGGAGAGACCCCATCGAATTGATCGGCGTGCCTTCTCCGAGCACCGGTTCCTCGTAGGCGTTACGCCCGACGTCTACGTGGTAGTGTTCGTACCAAACGCCGACGCTCAGATCGTTATGGGCAATATTGTAGTGCAGCGCAGAAGTGAACCCTCCACGCTGGGCGCGTTCAAGGGTAATCTGATCGAAGAGCGGGGAGCCGTTTGGCATCAGGCCATTCGAATACCACGGATAGGGGCTGGTCCATGTCCCGCGTCCATACTGTCCCTGAGCGTAAACGGTCGACTTCCAGCGCAGACGAGAAGTGAGCGCAAAATCCATATTGAGCCCTCCTAGATAATCGCGCTCGACGGTACCTCCGTCATAATAGGCGGCGTCATACGGATCAGAAAGTTTGCTGAACCCCGCCGGGAGCGCGCCGCCTGCCTTGCCGTTGGCCGCCAGCGCGAGCTTGTACGCTTTGGCATAGGCATTGGGCGTCCCGATGAAGTTGTCGAGGCTCGAGCCGTAATTGTCCAGCATGTTGAACGACATGTCCTGATATTGGTACTGGTCGAGATCACCCCAGTCGAAAATCGCGGAAATCTGGCTTTCCTGTCCTACAGGCTGGACGATTTTCGCGTTGACCTGTTGCATGAACTGGTTGGCACCGCCTTTCCATTTGTTCAGGTCATTGCGCATATAGGACGCGTACATCCGGGTTCCGGTCTTGTTTAGGTCACCGCTATCGAAGCGGATGAAGGTGTGCATATTCATGCTAGAGCCAAAGGTTTGGGCGATCTGGCCACCAGCCTTGTGTTTCGGATCGCTTGAAAAATATTCGATTGATCCGCCTAGATTTGACGTGCTCGCGATCTCTTCTGCACCCGCGCTTTGGGACACCACCATATGCCCGATATTTTCGGAGGCAATGGCGTTGATGACGTTCAGGCCGTTGAAGGAATGGTACTGCTGGTCGCCTAGAGGAATGCCGTCGAGTGTCATACCGATCTGGTTTTGAAGAAAGCCATGCATGAAAAACATTTGTGACCAGATATCGACGCCTTGTGAATCCGCTGATTGCAGCATGATTCCTGGTAATTTTCCCAAAACCTTGAGGACGCTGGTGCCTGGCGTTTCCTGCTGAATGGCCTTCGCATCGATCACCTCCTCGACACCTCGGGACCGATGCGTTCCCGTCACCGAAATAGCCTCGTTACCTGATCGGATAACGACGGCACGCTGCGCATGAGACGCTACGACAGGTTTGGATTTGATGGGCCGTCTTACGGGGTGGCGCGGCGTTGTGGCCGCCTGCGCCCCAAAACCCAAAAGCGAAATGGCCATGACGAGACAGGGGCGGTACCGGATCTGCATGATAGGATCACTTCCCTAGACGATGAGGAACAAAAGCGCCTCATTTCGATACGATTTGATTATGTTTTTTTACGAAATTCGGTGGCGCTTGATCTTGACGCAGCGACACATTTTTTTGACAAGGAATGCGTTTTTCAGTCTAACGGCATCTCGACGTATAGCCTTCGCAAATCTGAGACAAACCCCGCCAGCTCGTCCTTGATTCGGCTGGCAGGATCCGCACTCAATTTGCGCTATGCTGCCGAGCTTGTGGTCAGGTACTCCTCGCACAGGCGAACGGTTTGCTCGATCCAGTCAGCCCCAAGGCTGCGAGCCATTTCGGTATCCGCATGAGACGCGACCCATGAGGTCAGCTGAACTCTGCGCTGGACCACCAGAGCGGGGATGATCGCATGTTCGTCCGGGGAAAGCGGCACGAGGCTCTCATAGCCCACCAGCCAGTTTGCGATCCATTCGCCGGCGTTGCGATGGTGTTCCTCGAAGCTGATGGCTGCAGCAAGGTCGTGGAGAAACCAGCCCATGCCGCAATCGTCGAAATCGATTACCCGCGTCTCGTCACCAGACAAGAGAAGGTTGGTCAGTCGTAAATCGGCGTGAATGAGGCCGAACCGGCTCGGCTTCTGTCCAAAATCGACGAGCTTACGGCGCACATCCGTCATTGCGGCCTCGATCGTGGCAATAGCTCTTTCGTTCAGACCTTTTGTCTTGCGCCAGTCGCCCCAGTGCGCGTGCGGGCCAACCATCGTCTCGTGGTCCCACCGGATACGCTTGAAACCCTCAGGTCTTGCCCAATTGCGGCTGTGTTGATGCAGACGCGCAGTGATCAGCCCCAGCCGCCTGAACGAACGCGGATCGACATTCGCTGTCGGCATTTCGCCTTCCACCCAGTGAAACAGAACCACGTGTCGATGGCTCCCGTCGTCCATGGCGCAGGTGAGTACCGTTTTCCCGTCGGAACTTGTGATTGCCGTCGGGACGCCGAGGCCGATATCGTTATCTAGCGCGGAAAGCCATTGTATCTCACTCTCGATTGCCACGTGGTCATGATAATCGGGCCTGTGGATCCGCATCGCATATCGGCCAGTGGGCGTGTCGATGCGAAAGGTTGCGTTCTCGGATCGGGTGAGAAGAGACACCCGCCCGTGGAAATGCGGTGCGTACTGGGTCATCGCCTCTTCGGCGAGTGCCTGGAGTGCGGTGTCTGTCAGGGGATCAGCGTGATAGTGGGTCATGTCATACGGCTCCTGCGGGTATATTGGCGCATCTCGCGGAGGGAAACTTGATCGACGACGATAATTTCTTGACCACGGGTAACAGCATCCCGTCAAAATAGTGCCGAGCAGACAAGCCATTCCGAGCCGTAGCTCTTATCGTTACGCTCAAGGCCGCAGACATACTGGGGGAAGGGCAGACATGAAGATGCGTTCCACGATTATGGACACGAACAGTTTCAGGGCGGAAGACGCTGCCGCTCTGGACGCGACAACACGCGAATTGACCGAGCGTCGGGCGCATAATCTCGGCGCGTCATATCGCCTATTTTACCGTGATCCTGTTCATCTCGTTCGTGGTAAGGGGCAGTATCTATGGGACGCTGAAGGGAAAAAATACCTCGACGTCTATAATAACGTTGCCAGCATTGGGCACTGTCATCCGGCTGTCGTCGATGCAGTGCACGAACAGATGCTGCAATTGAATACGCACACGCGCTATCTTCACGAACGAATACTGGATTATTCAGAAGCTATTTTGGCGACCCTCCCGCCCGAAATTGATCGGGCTATGTATATGTGTACGGGGTCAGAAGCTAACGATCTTGCGATCAGGATCGCGCGCGCGTGGAGTGGGGGCACGGGCATCATTGTTACGCAGGAGGCTTATCATGGAACGAGTGATTTGACGTCCGGCGTATCTCCGGCGCTGGGGAGTGGCCAGCCGCTCTCGTCCACGACGCGCCTGGTCAGTGCACCCGACCACTATCGCAAGGATGATGTTGATCTGGGCGATTGGTTCGCAGCCGAGATTCAGAAACAGATCGACGACATGCAGGTGCACGGAATTAAATTCGCTGGTTTCCTCGCAGATTCGATTTTTTCGTCCGACGGTGTACTGCCTGGCGATCGGGGATTTCTCAAAAAAGCTGTGGAAGTCGTTCACCGGAACGGCGGTATTTTCATCGCCGATGAGGTGCAGCCCGGCTTTGCGCGCACCGGAGAGACCTTCTGGGGATTTGCGCGTCACGGTGTCGTTCCTGACATCGTCACGACCGGAAAACCGATGGGAAACGGAATCCCCGTTTCCGGGCTGTTTGCGCGCAAGGACGTTCTGGCGGCCTTCAGCGATAAAATTCCTTATTTCAACACATTTGGTGGAAATCCTGTCTCAATGGCTGCCGCGCAGGCTGTCCTTAAGGTGATTGTGGACGAGAAACTGCAGAAGCATAGCCTCGATGTTGGAGGGCAGTTGAAAGATGAACTGAAAACACTCCAGAGCGAATATGACGCTGTGGGTGACGTGCGCGGCGCGGGTCTGTTCATTGGTTTAGAGCTCGTGTCCGACCGACGACTGAAGACACCGGACAAAGTTCTGGCACTGGATTTGGTCGAAGCGCTCCGTCACGATGGCGTGCTGACTTCCGTCGCCGGCCCTTATGGAAACGTGCTAAAACTCCGGCCGCCGCTCTCATTCCAGTTCGAGGATATCGACTGGCTGGTCGGGGCGCTGGATCGTGGCCTGTCCACTCTGACGCGATGATTGACGGGCACGGAAGGGTAATTTTCGGAGACCAGCTCATAACGTCCGATAGGTCAGTGGAAGGCAGTGGTGTCTCCGTCCTTGATGATAGAGCGCGGAAGTCGCGTTGCTGTTTCCCGTAGGGCTGGATTGATGATGAATTTTTCTGCCTCTGAAGTCCAGATTTTGCAGACGTTTTCGTAAGGTTTGAGGTCACTCAGGGTCTTGAGCCTTCGCTCGAAGTTATTAAGCTGCCATGAAGTCATTGAGGCGTGTCCTCAACGGCTCATGGCTGTCGTGATGGAAGCGTTTGACGGTTGCTTCTCTTATCGTCCGGATCATCCGTTCCACCTGACTATTGGCCCAGGGACGGCTAGGCTTTGTCAGACGGTGTTCAATCCCGTGGGCTTTGCAGATCATCTCGAAGCGTATGGGACGCGACAGGGCCGTATTTCGATTACGGCGCTGCTTGGGGAACTGGATGCCGTTATCGGTCAGAATGGTATGGATCCGATAAGGGATCATGCTCAGGAGATATTCAAGGAATTCCCAAGCCGTCTTCCGGTTGGCTTTTTCGAAGCTTCGTCCGTCGCGGAAAGGGGCGTTGATCGCGGCTCTTTAGGTCCTGTCTGATGCTCCTCAACCGTTTGACGCTTGCGCCATTTTGCAATGGTTTTCGGGTTGATCCCGCACTCTTTGCTCAGCGCCGCGAGCGAAGAGTGCGATCACTGTATTGCTGTTTGCACGGCATGCGTGGTCGTGGCGCTGCCATGATGCCTCTGTCCCATATAAGGTTCCTTGCACTTTCGTGAATATATCACACCATTAAACCATGGTACTAAAAACCTAGAAATTTGATCCAAGGGACAGATTTTCTGTAAGCCGCTCCCAGTTTCCATACGCGAATGCTCGCCTTTCAGCCTCATCCAGACCACAACTTTCGAGAAAGCGCCTCGCATCGCCACCGGGGCGGTATTGGTATGGATAATCTGTAGAAAACAGCAGTCTGTCTCGGCCGACAATCCGTGCTGCCTGTTCCAGATAATGCGGCATGAATATCCCGCTCGCCGTCACATACAGATTGCGTCGGAAATACGTCGCCATGGAATGGGTCAGTTCGGACACGCGATCCATATTGGCGATACGTTCGGCATAGAACAGGATCAGTTCCCCCCAATGGCCCAGAATAACCTGCAGGTCCGGAAAACGATCGAAATGGCCCGCCAGTACGAGGCGCAGAAATTGAATGCCGGCGTCGTAATGCCAGCCGAGACCGAAACAGGAAAACGCGGCATCCACCTGCGGGCTAAACCCGGAATAATAGGCATCCCGAACGACTTTGTCCGGTGCTCTGGGATGAAGCAGGATCGGTGCTTTCAACGCCGCAGCGATCTGGAAGATCGGGAGCAGATCGGTATGGTCTAGGTTACGGTGGCCTACACGCCCGCATAGCATTGTTCCCTTGAAGCCGAGCGTTCTGACGCAGCGTTCGAGTTCAAGCGCTGCTTCATCGGGCATCGCAACCGGCAGTGTCGCAAGCGCCTGAAAGCGATCCGGGTGGCGAGCTACTGCTTCCGCCACGGCGTCATTCGCACGGCGCGCTAAATCGACACTATTCGCCCCAAGATCATGCAATGACGGCGTGGTAAGGGACAGAACCTGCACGTCCAGCCCGCTTTCGTCCATGAGTGACAGCCGCTCTTCGGCGAGATTCAGCAGCCGTTTTTCAAGCGGACCGCCATGGAACGCGACACTCGGATCAGCGGTTTCAAGGCCAATGGCAGACCAGGCGTCCTTCACCTCGGTCGTCAGGAAATGCTCTTCGATACCGATCAGTTTCATGCGATGGCTCCTGCCCACAGGCTGCTGTCATGATTGCAGGCCTGTTTCCACGGCAGTGAAAATAAATGCAGAAGTTGAAAAGGCGCCAGACGCATGGATATCAATGTGTTCTTGCATGCGACGCTATATGTTGCCGATCATTGTTGGTAGGCTCATCGGATGGAAAACGTGGATCTTAACCTTCTGACGGCACTGGATGTACTCCTTGAGGAAGCCAGTGTGACCGGTGCTGCCCGGCGACTTGGGCTCAGCACGTCCGCTATGAGCCGTACGCTAACGCGGCTCCGCTTTGTCACCGGTGATCCATTACTTGTGCGGGCAGGCCGACATCTCGTGCCGACGCCATATGCGATGGATATTCGTGAGCACGTTCATATCCTGACACGTGATGTGCAGGCTGTCCTACGGCCGCAGCATCGGGAATTGGATTTGAAAACGCTGGATCGGACATTCGTCCTTCGCGCCAATGAAGGCTTTCTGAATGTTGCTTCAGCCCCTTTGGTGACGTCTATTCTGAAGGAAGCGCCCCGGGTTCGACTGCAGTTTGCGCCCAAACCTGACAAGGATGCGCTGCCACTGCGAGAGGGGCGGATCGATCTGGAAATTGGTGTCCGGGGCGCGTCAGCCCCAGAGATCCGCAGTCGGCTCATGTTCCGGGATACGTTCATAGGCGTGGCGCGTATCGGCCATTCTCTTTTCGCAGATGGAGATATCAGCGTGGCACGATACGCCGCATGCCAGCATGTCGCGGCCTCACGACGTGGGACATTCTGGGGACCTGTTGATGATGCACTGGAGCAGCTGGGATACCAACGCAATGTGTCAGTCGTGGTGCCTGGATTTCCGGATGCGCTTGAGATCGTGCGGCATTCGGATCGGATCACCCATGTTCCGCGATCGTGCCTTGCGGCCCTGTCTAAGGAGACGCCAGGAATATCGGACTTAAAGTTGTTTCCTTTACCCGTGCAGACATCTGAAATCGCTATTTCTGCAATGTGGCACCCAAGGCTTGACGCCGACCCTGCTCACCGCTGGCTTCGTGATATCGTGCAATCAATTTGCAAGCAGGTTTTCGCCTGTTGACGATATCCGCTTTCGGAAAAGCACTCTGTGGGTTTGAACATCTACTATGTCGGCGGAAGTCGCAAATCCGCTTACGCCCTCATCTGAGACATTAGGACTGTAAGATCGCTTTTCTGAAAAGCGGACTTATCAATCCGGCCAGGTTGCCAGCAGAACAGATGGAAGCATCGTCTCAATAAACGTGGTGTCAGAGTCTGGTTTATCCAATAAGAGCGCAGGCCGTCCTTCTATGACCATATGAGCTAGCCCATGCGCGGTCGCCATTGCACTGGCCATGTATGGGCGAAAAACACGCTTGTTCACATCTGGTGGTTCTTGTCCAAAATACGCTGCTGCTGCGTGTCCATATCTGTTTAGTGCGTCGAATGAGGCTTGCATGAAAGCAGGATCTTTGAAATCGATCAGGTCAACACGGCAGATTAGGCGGAACAACCCTGGATTGATCGCAGCAAATTTCACGTAGCCCAACGCCTGCGTTCGGAGATCCTGAGCCGGGATACCGGATGACGGAAGAGTATTCAGTTCGTTTCCGAGCTTTTCGAAAGTCCGAATGGCGACAGCTGTCAAAAGCCCTTTCGTGCCGTTAAAATGATGTGAGGGAGCACCAGGAGAGACGCCAGCAGATTTGGCGGCCTTCCTTAAGGTAAACCCTTCGACACCTTCCGTTCGAATGATCTCCTCCGACGCTACAATGAGCGCTGTTTTCAGGTCGCCATGATGATAGCTGTCTCGGGTTGCCCCACTCATACCGTCTCCTGATCATTCATATAAACATTGTTCAGATTGATGACATTTCCAATCTATGCAATGTTCAGATGGACAATGCCACCTTTCTTGGAAATGCATTATATGACACAGCGCGCACTGATCGTAGGTCTCGGTATTGGCGGTATGTCTGCTGCTATTGCCTTAAAGCGTCAGGGCTGGACACCGGTTATTATTGAACGTGCTCCGGAACGGCGAAAAGGCGGTTATTTCATCGGTCTGCGCGATGAAGGCAAAAATGCCGCCTCGGCTTTAGGTGTGCTGGATGTCATGGAAAAAAGAACCCCGGACAACATCCGGTTCTGGGATGTGCGCAAGGATGGCACGCGCAGACGCATTGCTGATCTGACGCAAGAGACGAATGCGCCGATCGCCGTACTGCGAGGAGATATTGAAGAAGCTCTCTGGCACGGAATTGAAGGACAGGTGGACGTCCGGTTCAGTACCGTACCTTCGGCGATTGTGAATGGCGATACACAAGCGCAGGTCACACTCCGAACAGACGGCGGTGGGGAAACGACGGAAGACTACGATCTTGTGATTGGTGCTGACGGAGTGCGCTCGACCGTTCGCAAACTGGTCTTCGGCCCAGATGAGGCATTCTTCCATTCAGTTGGCACGATGCTGTGTGCTTTTCCGCTGGCGCGGCCCATCGAGGGCTTCAAAGCTAACGATGGCCTTATGGTTGCAGACGTGAAACGTACTTTGACCGTGTTTCCGCTGGAAGGGCGTCCGTCGACCGCACTTTTCTCATACCGAACCAGAAATCCGGAGCGAGCTTCGAGAAAAGATCTGCTTTCCACGCTGCGGCAGATATTTGCCGATCTGGATGTAGACGGGATTATTTCCAATGCTCTTGAGGATCTTGCAACAACGGACGACTTCCTTTTTGATTCCGTTCAGATGGTTAAAATGTCCTGTTGGTCGAAAGGTCGGGTCCTGCTGTTGGGAGATTCAGCCTGGTGCCTGACCCTGTATTCAGGCATGGGCGCTTCAGCCGGTATGCTTGGTGGCCAGGTTCTCGGTGAAGCTCTCGCGGCCTGTCCACACGATATTAATGGTGCGCTACAAATGTTCGAGGCTCAGATGCGTCCATTTGTCCGCAAGCATCAGAGATTCATCGCTCTCCGCTCCCAGTTGTTCGTCCCATCAAACCGGGTTTCGCTCTGGGGACGCCGTGTTCTGTGGCAGATCCTGCTACGCTCCAGAAAATATCTATTTTGCGAGAATAAATGAAGAAGGGAGTATAATAGCGATTTGGTACCATCTTCCACCTGAACTACTTGTCTGTTCCTGGCTCGGGACCCATTGATTTGACTGCGAAAATCTGTTTCAGGCTCTGCGCGGAGACGGAAGATAAGCGACCTGTTTTGGCTGACGGAGGAACAGATGGAGCGTCTGCGGCGCTTTTTCATGACTGCGGGGCAGAGCAGCGATTATACCGGTGCTGCTGCCTTGTTGGACAGTCTTCCTATGGCACAGTGGATGCTGGCGGACCGAGGTTATGACGCCGACTGGTTCAGAGACGTCCTGGAAGAGAAAGGGATAAAGCCCTGCATTCCAGGACGGAAATTTCGCGGAAAACTGGTCAAATACGACAAGCGAAAATACAAACGCCGCAATCGCATCGAGATTATGTTCGGAAGGCTCAAGGACTGGCGGCGGGTCGCAACACATAATGAGAGATGCCCGACCGTATTCCTCTCAGCCATCTACCTCGGCGCAGCCGTAATCTTCTGGCTGTGAATCCTGAGCCTACGACCTGCTTACCCCTGCTTGGAAGGCACGCTACTTCGATTTCATATGCACCCTCCGGATGCATATGAAATCGCTACGCTTTTTCTCTTTCCTCTATCGCCGAATAAATTCGGCTCCCTTTTCGATACGAAGACGCTCCCCCCCCAGAAAAAGGCGGAGGAGCAAAATGGCACTTGCCCTGTATTTTATGTACAAAATCGGAAAAAATATGCCCATTTTCTACCCCCTCTTTTTTGACCTTCTCGAAACACTGTTCGAAAGTGGCCTCACTCAAGGTTCGCCATAGGCTAAAAAGGGGACAAGGGCGGCGTGAGACGTCCGTTGCGACTAGCCCTGAATGCTCGACCTGAGCGTCTGCGACCGGCGCTGGGTAGAGAGGCTAAGCGAAAGAGAGTTTCTGACCACAGAGGCCAACCGGGAAGTGGGCGCGATCCATCCGAAGGCTATGCTCGTTATTCTTATGTAACCGGACGAATTGGGCGCATGGATGAACGCGCCGGTGGTAGAGGCTCTACGCCTTCAGGGGCGTTTGCCGGATGATCTGTTGACCCGTGTTGAAGCACCGCGTTCTTTGGAATGACAGCCATGGAGGGGCAAGCAGAATGTCTGCTTTGGATTTCTTAATGCCCGTTATCAGACATTGAGAGAGGCTCATTCGTAATTAAAGAAAGGGAGAGTCGATATAGCCTTTCTAGGCTCCACTGAAGAACGTTTTCCGGTCAGCCTCGTTCAGCAGGGCATTTGCCTTCAGGCGTGCCAGAAAATCCAGATTGGCAAGGATCATCTGGCCGTATGCTTCCATGTCTGCGAGGCCGCTGGCCACGTCTTTCCCGATGTCTGCGCGTTGTCGACCGAGACGGTTCAGGATCAGTCTGGCTGTCCACAATTGCCGGATATCGGACAGAAGCTGTTCATTGCCCTGATGCATGATGTGAACATACGACAGATGGAGTTTATCCAGTTTGCCAATCAGATAGCCCGGCCCCTCTTCGCTTTCATCAATGTCCCAGAGGGTGGTGCTCGGTGAGAAGCGGATGGCCGTCCGATCGGCGCCGATTTCCTCGGCAACAGCTATGGCGATCTCGATTGCGAAGCGCTCACGGCTTTCGATTGATCCGCCATAGTCATCTGTCCTTGCTCGGCATCACGCACTTTCAGTCACACGAGGGCTAATGGAAAAAGCTGCTAGGGCACCGGTTTGATCCCGTCCCAGAGCAGGGTGATTACGTCGGCAACATGGTGTTCGTCCGTTGCTTTGTCAGAACCCGGTTCACCGCAGATGCGGTTGGAAAAAGCCCGGTTGTGCAGAACCCCGAGAAGTGTGGACGCAAGAACCTGTGCATCGCATTGCGCCAGCTTCTTCTGATCCTGCGCTCGTCCAATCCATTCAGTCAGAGCGCGAAAGGCGCGCGCTGGAGCGGATTCTTCCGGATCTTCCCCTGGGCACAGGGCTTCAGTGGGAATGCCACTGGCCTGAAGCACCGTAAATCCGGCATGCAGATCTTCGAAAAACGCTGCAATCGTACAGGCGATCTCGACAATCTGCTCCCGGATTGGTCGGTGATTGGGGCCGGCTTCAAGTGTTTCAATCCAGTGGATATCCTTCGGTGCGCCCAATGCCGCCAGCATAAGACCCTGCTTCGACCCAAAGCGGTTGAAGAGAGTTGTATGACTGACGCCGATCTCCCGTGCGATATCCGCAGCCGAGACGCTTCCACCGCGTTCAAGAAAGCAGCGGCGGGCAATGGCTAGGATGTGTTCGTCCGAGACTTCTTTTGGGCGTCCGATTTTCATTCCTGATTCCGACTTGACGATTCACCTCATCAGCATATCTTTCTGTCCAGAAAGAAAGTAAGAGGCATCCAAACTATGAAACGCGATCTTAGCCTGAAATGGCATAATGTGGATCCAGGCTCTCTGCGAGGCAGAAGAGCCATCGTCGTCGGGGGGACAGGCGGAGTGGGGCGTGCCGTGAGTCAGGCCCTTGCTGCGCGTGGTGCGCAGGTGACTGTCGTTGGACAGACATTCCGCGACGCCGATATTGCCAATATCTCCTTCGTACAGGCCGATCTCAGCCTGCTGAAGGATGCGGAGCGGGTTGCGCGGGAACTTTCAGCGGAACAGGCTGATCTTCTGGTTTTTACAACGGGTATCTTCGCCGCGCCCAAACGTCAGGTGACGGCCGAGGGGATCGAGCGCGACATGGCGGTCAGCTATCTGAACCGGCTGGTGATGCTACGCAACCTGGCACCTCGTCTGGGTACACAACGGATCGACGGGTCACTGCATGCGCGCGTGTTCATCATGGGGTACCCCGGCACGGGCCAGCTTGGTACGCCAGACGACCTGAATTCCGAGCGGGCTTACAAAGTGATGGCGGCCCATATGAACACGGTCGCTGGCAATGAGGCGCTGGTCGTAAACTCTGCACATCGTTACCCTGATCTCGGCGTCTTTGGACTGAATCCTGGCCTGATCAAATCGAGCATCCGCAGCAATCTGATGGGCGCGGACAGTCTCAAACACCGGATCATGGAATGGCTGATTGGCAAGCTGGCCCCGAGCGCTGACGACTACGCGGCGCGCATTCTGCCATTGCTGGTCTCTCCCGATCTGGATCAGCGTAGCGGGGTATTCTTCAATCGCAAGGCTCAGGCCATATTGCCATCCGAGGGCATGAATGAGGCTTATGCCAAGCGTTACATTGCTGCTTCTGCAGTATTGATTGCCAAGACTGGCGTCAGCTTGAGCGACTAATCGACTACAGCGAGGTTACTTCAATTCGCCGGGGACCGCGCACTGTGACATCTTCGCTTTGTGGATACGTTGCTTTGGATGTCACTCTCGCCACCATCTTCAGGTTCACATCAGGTTGATGCGTTACAAGGTCAGCCTTACGTGAGAAAGGAGGGTCTCTGGTGGCAAATAATATCAAGCCGTCGAAGAATGCCAGGATACGAAGGTCTAGACTGCCGATCGTGTTTTTAGGTTTTCCAGTAAATGCCGGATATATCTCTCCAACGAGAGCGCACACGACTGATTTGCAGCAGGCCGAGCCACATAGCATCAGCGCCCTCCAGGATGAAAATGCCTTCATCGCTCCAGCGTTCCTGATGGACCGTTATTACGTTAACGGCTTGCTAATGGGTTATACGTTGCCGGCGGATATGACTCTCAACGCAGTCGGAGATACGGAATTAGCAGCAGCCCTCATCCGGGGTGGTGTGCGGCTCAGCTATACGCAGGTTTTCCAGACGCACGAACTCCAAGAACAGTGCGGCGGCATGCACCAGTTCGTCTCGCAGGCCGATGGCGTATGGTTCTGAACGATGCGGGTTTCCATTAAAATCGCGACTAGTCTCCGCTCATATGCGTGCCTTCTAGCCTGTACGAGTGCCTTCGTGAACGTTCACGCCTATGCACAGAAACCAATTAAAAACCTGCCTATGCGCCATGCCCACGACGCGTCTCCCATTCACACGAGGCCCGACAAGCCAGTCCAACCAATCCTCACCGGCGCCGCGACGAAGCCGGCTGAGGAAAAAATCATCGTGACGCTCCGTCGCCATCGGTCAGTGGACGGCGTGACGGGACTGCAACCGGGTGGTGGCCTCATTAAGCCTGAGACGGCACCAAAATCGGTTAGCACCGTCAGTCGAGACTTTATCCAGAAGCAATCACCGGCCCAAAATCCGTTGCAATTGGTGCAATTGCTGCCGGGCGTCGTCGTGGGATCTGCCGATCCGTTCGGCGTAACGGGGGGTACCATCTCGCTGCGCGGCCTTGATCAATCCGAAATGGCGATAACATGGGAGGGGGCGCCTGCGACTGACGTTGGGGTCTACACGATTGATACGTCGGAATTCGCCAGCAACGAAGATCTGGAGGATATGAGCGTTCAACAAGGCTCTTCCAATCTCGACACGCCGACCATCAACGGTTCGGGAGGCCTGCTTTCCTTTCGTGACCGTGATCCCTCTCACAAAATCGGGGGGCTTGTGACGCTCGGCTACGGTTCGTTCAACTATCACCGTGAATTTGTCCGCCTCGACACAGGCGAGGTCGGTCATAGCGGTGTGCGCGCTTATATTTCATACGCCAATCAGCAAGATGATGCCTGGCGCGGTCCCGGTCACGACCGAATCTGGAACATGGACTGGAAAGCGGTGAAGGAATGGGGCGACGACAATCGCGTCACCTTCGTCGGAGCCTATCGTGACTCCATTGAAAACACGTGGCCCTCGACGACGATGGCAGATTGGAAGACCTATGGCCGCAATTTCACATGGGACCGTAAATATGTTTTTGGGCCGGAGGGTCAGAATTACTGGCGGCTCAATCGGAACCCTTACGACAACCTGTTGCTCAGCGCGCCCTCCCATATCACGCTGACAAATCACTGGAAGCTCGATGTCACGCCCTATTTCTGGCATGGCTACGGCAATAGTTCGACGGGTGCCTTCATTAACAATACCAACGGTAATTTCCTTGGTACGGAATCCATAACGCAATCGCTTCATTTGCCCTATGCCCAGCCGGCCGGAGATGGCACGACTAACGCCATGACGTTAATGGCCTTTCAGAACGACCAATATCGGGGCGGTTTCACGGCGAAAACCGATTACAGGATCAGCAGCCACCATGACGTCTATTTGGGATGGTGGTTTGATTATTCGAACGACCATGACTCGGTCATCTTGTCCCCCGTTACCTTAAACGGAAATCCTATTAATATCTTCGGCGAAACCGACAATATCAAACTCGCCAATGGACAGTTACTTGCCAACCAGAACATCTCGACGATCACGACCGTCAATGCGCTCTTCGCGGGGGAGCGTGCAACCTACTTTGACGGCAAGTTGACGGTGGATGCCGGGCTCAAGGTAGCGATGGTCAATCGTAATGGCACTAATGAACTGCCTGGCCCGCAATACAAGGTTGTCCTGAACGACTTCCAGCCCTTGCCGGCGCTTTCGGCGCGCTATCAGTTCAGCAAGGAACACCAGATCTTCGCCAGTGTCTCGACAAATTTCCGCTCGCCAACGACTCCAACGCTGTACAATGCCTATTACGGGCACGGAATTTCAGTCCAGGGCATTACGAACATGAAGGACGAGTATTCGATTTCGGAAGAGATCGGCTATCGCTACAATGGGCCGCTACTCGTCGCCAGCGCGACCTATTTCCACTATAATTTTACCAATCGGCAGATCCAGAGCGTCATTCCCGGCACGAACGGCGCGGAGACGGTTGACATCAATGCTGGGGGTCAGACGTCTGACGGCGTCAGTATTGAAGTAGGGACGCGGCCGTTCTGGCATTTTCGCCCTTATGTTTCCGGCCAATATCTGCATGCTACGATCGACAATAATATTGCCGGCCTGCCGACCAGCGGCAAGACGGCCGTGCGTTCGCCGCGCTGGACAGGAGCGTTGGGCATCGACTGGGACAATGGCATGTTCTTCTGGAACTACAGCATCCGTTACGTGTCGCGGCAATATTCCACCTTCATGAACGACGAGTACATTCCAGGATATTATGACATGAACGCATCTGTCGGCGCGCGGATGCCAGGATACGGGCCAATGAAAAGCCCTATGATCCAGCTTAATTTCATTAATCTTACAAACAATAACTACCTGTCTGGTGTTCAGAGTGTGACAACAAACGCCGTGACGACACACGGAGTGCAGGGCACGGCGCCTGACTATTTAATCGCACCGGGTCTGGCTATCGTCGCGACATTGAAGGCCGGATTTTGATCCGTATAGCTCGCGGATCATGCGAACTTATGCTCTCCGACGCGTCAGATGCCATGTGGAAAATGTGGCTTTGGCGACTACTGTAATGGGGCGGGGCCGCGATCCTTTGGCCGTTTCTCGCACCGGGATAGGATATCCGATGCAGATTCTGCTTGTGGAAGACCATGATCTACTTGGAATGGCAATTAAGGTCGCATTGGAACAGGATGGCTATAATGTCTGTTGGTGTCAGGACGGCGAGGCGGCAGTCGCCGCCTTAACACAGTCACGGTTTGACGTTGCACTCCTTGATCTTGGGTTGCCTGTTCTGTCTGGAGAGGAGATCCTTCGCCTGATCCGTCGGCAATCCACCTACACCCCCGTCATCATTCTCACAGCGCGGGAGCATCCCCGACATCGTGTCGCGGGTCTCGATGCCGGAGCAGACGATTTCGTCGTCAAGCCTGTCGATCTTGCCGAACTGGCGGCACGCATACGCGCGCAAATTCGTAGGCAGGAGGGCCGTCTGTCCGACATTCTGTCCATCCGGGGTGTGGACATTGATTTAGGAGGGCGTGTCGTGCACCGGGACGATCAGCCGGTGCATCTGACGGCCAAGGAATTTAAACTGCTAGCGCTACTCTCACGCCGTGCGGGTCGCTTTGTTTCGAAGCCAGACCTAGCTAATGAACTATATGATGATGGTGAGGAATATGACAGCAACACAATCGAAGTCGCGATATCAGCCATTCGACGCAAGCTTGGATCTGATTTCGTAATCACGGCGCGTGGACTGGGTTATACCGTCCCGAAATAGAGACATAAAGAGTATCCTGTCGATGCGTCTGCGCTCCCTGACGGCTGCCGTTTATATCCGTATGCTGCTGCTGTTGATCGCATTCGGCTCGGCAGCCGGTGGCATCGCATACGTCATGGCGCGTTCCGATATCGACAGAGCCTCGGACAGCAGCTTAAGGGTCAGCGCGAATATGCTTTACGCCCTGATGCAGGAAGAGTTGTCGGAAAGCGCCGATACACATTTTCCGAAAGATCTACTAAGCGCAGAAGATAGGCTGGCTTTTCGCACCGGCGAGCAAAAGCGCATGTTCGCTGTCTTTCGGAATGGAGCCGACATTGTCCATTCTGAGAATGCGCCACCTGATGCCATTATCCCGCGTAATCCAGGTCTTCATACCTTCGGTCAAGACCGATGGCGCTCATATGGGATGGACATTCCGCATTATGGCCTGTTGATCGTCGTTGGCGAGCGTCGGGCCGACATCAACCGGAGTCTCATAAGACTGGTTCATAAAATCGTATTTCCGGTTAATCTTCTTGTTCTTTTTAGTGCATTTTTGCTGTGGAACATGCTTCGCAATGGTCTCGCGGATATGCGACGTCTAAACAGGCAATTGGATTGCCGCTCCTTTCAGGATCTCGACCCACTTGACCCATCCAATTGGTCGCGAGAACTGGGTGGCTTGATCAGTACATTGAACACACTTTTCGCGCGCGTCCGAACCGGCATCGAACATGAACAGGCCTTTACCGATGCTGCCGCGCATCAACTGCGCACACCTCTGGCCGCCATTCGTATGCATGCTGAGTTGCTGGTGCGAACCACGACCCTCTCAAGAGCGCAAACGATCCCATTGCTTAAATCTATTGATCAGGCTCGGTCGCTGACAGACAGCATGCTGCTGTTGGCCCGTCTGGACGCGGGAACCGCCAGCAGAGCACAATTCGATGTTGCGGAGCTTATTAGTGGGATTATAGCGCGACAGGCACTCCTTGCTGCGCAAAGCGGCGTCGCATTCTCATTTGACAGTGACGAACCGACGATCCTCACATCTGATCCCACGTTGCTGGAAACAGCGTTGTCGGCGCTGATCGAAAACGCCATGATTCACGCGGCCTCCGGTAAAATTGTTGAGGTTCGGCTCTATACGATAGGGCAAGATAGCTCGCAATCTCTCCGCATTGACGTTTCCGACCGAGGACCAGGTATTCCGGAAGCCAGCAGGGCTGACGTTTTCCGTCGCTTCTACCAGCTTGGCAACACGCCAGGTATAGGGAGCGGACTTGGTCTAGCCATCGTTGCCCGGGCTATCGACAGAATCGACGGTGCAATCGAACTATCAGGTCGCACCGAAGGGCCCGGTCTTAAAGTATCGATCCGGATACCACGTGGTTGTTTCTGAGAAAAATGCGAGAATTGCGCTCGTACGAAGCCATTTCCTGAATCACTATGCCCGTCATGCAAGTCGGGTAGTGGGACGCTAATATATGTGTGCGCTTCGGCCAGCGGATCATTAAGATCATAACCCATTGATTTTTATAGATAATTTTGATTTAGGCTCCTTGAGGAGACTGAAGATGAGCGACCTGTTTTGGCTGACGGACGATCAAATGGAGCTCCTGCGACCGTTCTTTCCCAAGAGCCGCGGCAAGTCTCGTGTTGATGACCGTCGTGTGCTGAGCGGCATCATTTTCGTAAACCGCAATGGTCTGCGCTAGCGGGATGCGCCTCGGGAATACGGCCCGCACAAGACGCGCTGGGACGCCATGGAGGTCTTCCGCCCGGATGATGGACGGTCCAGCTGCCGGAGAGGCAGAGCCTCAGACCATTATGATTGATGCGATCTATCTCAAGGCGTACCGCCCGGCTTTGAGCCTGCAGTTCAAAAGGATGATCCAGGGCGTCTGATCGGTCGTACCAAAGGTGGCATGAATACGAAGCTGCATGCGATCACGGATCAGAACGGACGACCGCTGAGCTTCTTCATGACGGCGGGACAGGTCAGCGATTATACAGGTCCGCTGCTCTTCTGGACAGCCTTTCTATGGCACAGTGGATGCTGACGGACCGGAGTTATGATGCTGACTGGTTTCGGGGGGCTCTGGAGGAAAAAGGGATCAGGCCCTGCCTTCCGGGACGGAGATCCTGCGGAAAACCAGTCAAATACGACAAGCGAAAATACAAAAGACGCAACCGCATCGAGATCATGTTCGGAAGGCTCAAGGACTGGCGGCGGGTCGCAACACGCTACAACCGATGCCCGGCCGTCCTCTTCTCAGCCATCTGTCTCGCTGCAACCGTCAGGTTCTGGCTATGAGCCTTGAGCCTAAGATTGGGATTTTTCCGATTTTTTCCTGATAGCAGAGAACGAGGATTCCAAAAATATTTCAGTTGAAATTTCTTATAAATATCGATCCGATATAAAAACGGAATTATGGGGGCTATCTGGGTGCGTACGGTAAAACTGGCAACGATCAGCGCGATGATAGGCAATGTTGTTGAATGGTATGATTTTGCGCTCTACACGGCAGCGACCCCGCTGGTTTTTTCGCGTATCTTTTTCAGTCAGCAACATGACCCATTTCTGACGCAAATCGAGACGATCGCCGTATTTGCGTTAGGATTTCTCGTGCGCCCTTTGGGCGGTATGATTTTTGGAGCTATTGGGGACCGGTACGGATCCGTAACCTCTCTGCGCTGGACCCTTTTCATTATCGGGGGTGCTACAGCCCTGATCAGCACTTTGCCGACCTACGAACAGATCGGTCTGTTGGCACCGCTGCTTCTGCTAGTGTTGCGGTTGGTGCAGGGAATCGCGGCAGGGGGGGAGTGGGCTGGAAGTACCCTAGTGATCGGGCAAGCCCGCCCCCCAGGTCGCCCGGATCAGCGGAACATCGCGTTGGCACTCAGCCAGTCCGGCGTGGCCTTGGGCATGGTGTTGGGTACGGCCACGATGTGGGGTTTGCGACATATGCCTGAACACGTCTTCCTTTCATGGGGGTGGAGATTTGGCTTCCTGGCAACGCTTCCATTTGTGGCAGTGGGACTTTTTCTAAGATCCCAGAGAGAGCTTTCAGGAAAAGAGACTTTGCCACAGGCCAGGCAGCCGCGCCTGATGCAGTTCCTGCGTCAGAAGCCGCTTACGGTGATCCGGGGAGTGGGAATCCGTCTGGCGGAGAACGGCGGAATCTATCTGATATCGGTGTTCGGTTTGGTTTACGGTCGGGCGCACCATGTGCCGGATAGTCTGTTGCTTGCAGGTATGACCTGCGGGCTGATCGCAGATGGGCTTGCCATGCCTTTCTTCGGGTGGCTTTCAACACGGTTCGGGGCTGCACAGGTCTATCTGGCGGGTATCTGTGCTCTCGTCCTTTTGACAGTGCCATTTTTCTGGGTGGTGTCTACAGGACAGCCTGTCGCGGTGATTGGAGGGTTTGTTTTAATCATGATGTTGGGCCATGCCCCCATGATCGCGGTGGAGCCCATACTGCTTGAGCGCCTCTTTCCCCCATTTTGCCAGTATTCGGGAGTAGCGCTGGCGCATGAACTGGGCTCCACCCTGGCAGGAGGGATCTCTCCGTTCCTAGCGACCGTGCTGTATTACAGAACGGGCAGTGTTACGGGGATCATGGTGTATGTTTTCCTGCTTGCGCTGGGATCTGCAATGGCGCTGTATCGGAGTGGGATGCATGAGGTTGTGGAGGATCATTCTTCCCAGTTCTGAAACTATCGGCTAGTCGTAATATTCATGACCGATCTGATAGGAATATGACTTGAGACGTGGCAAGACCTGGCGGCAGGCGCATCCCGGCGATCCTGCATTCTCTCCAGAGACATCGCCGTTTTTTCATCTATCTCGTCTGGTCGGACTCTATCATTTGCGAATGGACGCGCATCTAAAACCGATTGGAATGGATGTGCCGCGCTGGCGCGTCCTGAATATTCTGCATGAATATGAGTTTGCGACCATAAGCCGGATTGCGGATCTTGCGGTGATCCGTGTGTCTACCATGACTAAGCTGATTTATCGGATGGAAAGCGAGGATCTGGTCAGGACATGCGTCTCCCAGACGGATGGCCGGGTGACGGAAGTCCGCCTGACCGAGAAGGGTAGGGCTGCGCTCTCTCAGGTTCGTGCCAAGGCCGGGCATATTTTCGAACGTGCTTTCGGCGACGCGTCGGATGAGGAGATACAGGCCTTCATGGCGATGACCCGCCGGATCTACGACAATATCTACTGAAATCTGTCGCAACGTCTGCTCACTGCACAAAAGGTCGTAACCCCAGGTCACGGGGTGTTTCCGTGCGCATAAGGCACGTGAAACAAAAACTCGATAAATAAGTGGAATTATCCACCATTCCGGAGTAGCATCGAGATGTATCGCTTTGGTCCTTTTGCCATAGCGCGTGCAAAACGAGAGAATTCCTATGACCGTGACATCCGTTCTTCCTGACGTTCAGATGTTTCTGGACCGTAAGCACGGCCTTTACCTTGATGGTCAATGGGTCGATTCCAGCGTTCAGGCGCGTCTGCCCGTTTTCAATCCTGCGACAGGGAAAGTCCTGTCATCTGTGGCGGATGCCGGATTTGACGATGTCCAGCACGCGGTTGCGTCGGCAAAGCGCAGCTTTGACAAAGGCGTCTGGCGCGACATGCACCCTTCCGAACGTGAACGGATCCTGCTGCGTCTTGCTGATCTGGTAGAGCGTGATGCAGAGATTCTCGCCCAGCTTGAAACCCTGGAACAGGGGCAGTCCATTACGCTGTCCCGAATTCTTGAAGCCGGAGGCGCGCAGAGCTGGATCCGGTATGTGGCAGGTCTGGCAACCAAGATCACCGGTCAGAGCCTGGATGTCTCCATCGCGATGCCACCTGGTGCGCGCTATACTGCTTATACGCGCAAGGAGCCGATTGGCGTGGTGGCGGGCATCGTGCCCTGGAATTTTCCGCTCCTGATCGGGGTATGGAAAGTTCTTCCGGCTCTGGCTGCCGGGTGTTCGGTGGTCGTCAAACCTTCTGAAATCACACCGCTGACCATGTTGTGGTTTGCGCAGCTGGCCACTGAAGCCGGCGTGCCTGACGGCGTTTTCAATGTCCTGACGGGAATGGGAGCGGTGGCGGGTGCAGGTCTGGTCAGCCACCCGGATGTTGCTAAGGTGACGTTTACGGGTTCGACCCCCGTAGGAAAGCAGATTGCAGAGCAATGCGCCTCGAGGCTGGCGCGCGTTTCGCTAGAGCTGGGCGGCAAGAATCCTGCCATTGTGCTGGCTGATGCTGACATCGAGCGGACCGTGAATGGTCTGACAATGGCTGGCTTTCTCAATCAGGGTCAGGTCTGCGCGGCCTGCTCGCGGATTTATGTGGAGGCGCCGCTGTTTGACAGCGTGGCTGCCGGGTTGGAGAGCGCCCTGTCGGGAATGAGTATCGGACCGGGAATGGATCCGACGGCATTTATCAATCCCGTAGTGTCCAGACCGCAGCAGAGGAAAGTCCAGTCCTATCTGGACCGTGCCAGTGAGGCAGGGGCAGAGATGCTGAGAGGCCCGCAGGTCCCGGAAGGGGACGGGTTCTATATTCGCCCTGCGCTGGTTCTCAATCCCGACGATACGCTGGCCCTGACACGAGAAGAAGTATTTGGTCCTGTCATGACATTGACACGGGTGTCCAGCGCCGAAGAAGCCCTTGCAAAAGCAAATGATACAAATTTCGGACTGGCTGCGAGTTTGTGGACGAACAATCTGGAAGCAGCGATGAAGCTGCCACCCCGCATGGAAGCGGGAACGGTGTGGATCAACAGCCACGTCATGATTGATCCGAACATGCCTTTTGGGGGGATCAAACAATCCGGCATCGGGCGTGACTTTGGAACAGCATGGCTGGACGCATTCACCGAAACCAAATCCATCTGTATCCAGCATTGAGAGGACTCGGGATGGCTAGAATTTTTCCCCTGACGGCGCTCGTTCTGTGCTGTGCGACTGTACTTTCAGGTGGATCAGCGCTTGCGCAGGGCAGTGTCGGTTCGCCCGATGACTGGCCCCAGCATGGGCGCACGGCTTTCGAGCAGCGATACAGTCCCCTGAACCAGATCAATACGGGAAATGTCGGAAAGCTAGGGCTGGTATGGCATCAGGATTTTGATAGCCTGCGAGGGCAGGAAGCAACGCCGTTGATCATTGATGGTGTTATGTACACCACGACAAACTGGAGCAAAGTTGAAGCCCTTGATGCAGCTACAGGGCGTGTCCTGTGGCGGTATGATCCCAAGGTGCCAGGAACTGTTGCGGGCAGAGGATGCTGCGATACGGTCAATCGCGGAGTGGCTTATCAGAATGGTCGTGTTTATGTCGGTACGTTTGACGGGCGGCTAATCGCACTGGACGCCAAAACCGGGCAACTGATCTGGAGTGTGAACACGATCCCGCAGGACAAGACACTGGGGGACATCCGTTCTTACACGATTGATGGTGCACCGCGGATTGCGAAGAATGTGGTCATCATCGGCAATGGGGGATCCGAATTCGGAGCGCGGGGTTTTGTCTCAGGATTCGATGCAGTCACGGGAAAACTGAAGTGGCGGTTTTTTACGGTTCCCGCGCCGGAAAATGTCCCCGATCACGCAGCGTCTGACAAAGCGCTTTCTTCGCTGGCGTATCCGACATGGCGCCCGACCGGCGGGTGGATACATTCCGGTGGTGGGGGAACTGTATGGGACTCCATTGTTTACGATCCGGTCACGGACCTGGTGTATCTGGGGGTCGGAAATGGCTCCCCATGGAATTACAAGTTCCGCTCTAATGGTGTGGGGGACAATCTCTTTCTGGCCAGTATTGTCGCAGTGCGACCGGAAACCGGCGAATATGTATGGCATTTCCAGGAGACCCCAAAAGACCAATGGGATTTTACGGCATCTCAACCCATGATGATCTTGGATCTGCCGATCAAGGGAAAGATGCGTCATGTTCTGGTGCAGGCGCCAAAGAACGGCTTTTTCTACATGCTGGATGCAGCTACAGGCGAGTTCCTGTCTGGCACGCCGTATACGTTCCAGAATTGGGCCAAAGGCCTTGATCCAAAGACCGGACGCCCGGATATTGTACCTGATGCCATGTGGTCGATCAGCGGCAAGACATGGTTTGGCATTCCGGGATCGCTGGGAGGCCATAATTGGGCGCCGATGGCTTATAGTCCGCGGACCGGATACGTTTATATTCCCGCTCAGCAGCTGCCAGAGCCGTTTAAGGCCAATGAACACATGCAGTTGCACAAGATTGGAGTCAATCTCGGCATCGACATGACGGGGCTTCCGGCTGATCCGAAAGTTTTGGAGGATGTTTCCAAAACCGTTCAGGGTTGGCTTCTGGCTTGGGACCCCGTCGCTGGAAAGCCGGCGTTTCGGGTAGAGCATAGTGCGCCCTGGAATGGTGGTGTGTTAGCAACAGGCGGAGATCTGGTTTTCCAAGGCCTCTCTACGGGCACTTTTGAGGCTTATGATGCCAATACGGGCAAAACACTTTTCCAGTTTGATGCGCATACAGGAATTGTAGCACCTCCGGTGAGCTATACCGTAAACGGAACGCAGTATGTGGCGGTAGAAGTCGGCTGGGGCGGAGCATTTCCGTTGATGGGTGGGGCACTTGCGCGGATCAGGAATACAAGCATCAATCATTCCCGGCTTCTAGTATTTGCCCTCAATGGACATGACAGCCTTCCACCGGAGACACGTCAGTCACAGCGTCCTGTCAAAACAGCACAGACCTTTGATCCCAAAAAAGCTCAGGAAGGCTACGGAATTTATCAGAATTACTGCATGGCCTGCCATGGCGATAATGCGGTTTCAGGCGGTGTTCTGCCTGATCTGCGGTGGTCCGGAGCTCTTGAGAGTGTGCAGGGGTTCCATGCTGTGGTTGGAAGAGGAGCCTTGGCAAATTATGGGATGCCAAAATTTTCTGAGGTCTTAAAGCCCTCTGAAATAGAAAAAATCCGTAATTTCCTCATAAGCCGCAATCATTGATTGATGCTGAACGAGGATAAAAACAATCAATTTATATATTTATTATTAATGCTTCCGTGGAATGGGAACCTAAGCCATAGATTTTAATCTTGTGGTGTAGTGGTCTGCTGGTTATTTGGCGTTAAATCGACCTCAGAATTGATAAATAAGTTTTGTGCATTGAGGGCAATATAAAAATTATCCTCAATGCATATGCCACCTCAAAGAGGGAGCGTGCAGACATATAGCCTGTCTGTCACTTGTGCCGGATTGCAGAAATATCTGCGTCTGTCGCATAACTTAATATGCCGGATTCGCAACGAATCAAGTAGACATTTCAGTGGAAACTTCACAAGATATTGGCGTTGAGGCTGTCGAAAGAATCCGGGTAGGCAACGAACTCACAGAATCCGAGCGATCTGGAGATCTATTGATCCTATGTAATTATGTTTCGATATCGTCTTGAAATCTCGCGTCCGCAGATTGGACCCGATGCAGTAAGGAGGAGCAGGTATTATGCGCTTGAAAACATCGAGTACTGCGTCCAGACCGGCCGTTCGTTGTGCCGCCAGAGCTATCCGGGTCGCTTTCCTATATTCGGGATGCTCTGCTATGGCGTTCTCATTTATTCTTAATGCGAACGTGGCAGATGCAGCTACAGTCAAAAAGACCTTCTCCGGCATTTCGGGCAAGAAGAGTGTTGTGCATAAGGTGGCACGCAAGGACGTCAACGCAACGCGACTTGAAGAAGTTACCGTCACGGCTCGGCGCCGGAGTGAACGGATTGAGCGGACGCCTATTTCCATGACGACCGTAACGGGAACTCAGTTCACCGAGCGCGGCATCACGTCTCTCGCAAAAATTCAGGATATGGCACCGAATATTTCCTTTGGAAATGTGGCATCTAATTCGGGTGTTGCAAATGCGGCAGCTGTGTTCATTCGCGGTATTGGACAGACGGATTTCTCGTTCGGCGTCGATCCCGGGGTCGGCATGTACGTTGATGGCGTCTATGTCGGTAGCCCCGTCGGGGC
Organism: Gluconobacter sphaericus; assembly: GCF_016757795.1. GTDB lineage: Bacteria > Pseudomonadota > Alphaproteobacteria > Acetobacterales > Acetobacteraceae > Gluconobacter > Gluconobacter sphaericus. The sequence goes on from NZ_CP068419.1 coordinate 1,868,789, forward strand.
GGTTCTGAACATGGTCGATATTGCCAATGTGTCTGTTCTCCGCGGCCCACAAGGGACACTTTTCGGTCGTAACACTATTGGTGGCGCGGTTTCCGTCTCATCACTGACACCGAATAGTCAGCTCTCAGCCAAGGCAGACGTGAAATACGGAACCGCTGACCGGATTAACGGACGTGTCTTTTTCAATGTGCCTTTATCCAAGACATTGTTTGCCAATTTTTCGGCTGGTAGTTTTATGCAGGATGGTTACGTGCATGCTCCTAACCAGAAAAACCAGCGTGAACTCGGTAACCAAGACACACAGGTTTATAAAGGTGCTTTGCGATGGCATCCCATCGACAAGCTGAATGTTACTCTGCGCGGCGACTGGACGCGCGACCGGAGTAATGGCGCCCCGTATGTGACAACAGGCGTTAATCCGAATGCGACGGGCAGCATGATAGCGCTTAACAACGCTATGCATGGGGGAACACTGCTAAACTGTCCGGGCGCAGGTTGTTACAACTCCAGCTATTTTAGCAAGAACACGAACTATGGTAGCCAGCCCGATTATTCGAATCTGACAAGCTGGTCGACTTCGGGCACTGTTGATTACGAACTTTCCCAGTATTTCGATCTGAAGTCCATTACGGCCTATCGCAAAACAGTCGGTGCGTTTGCCCAGGATCGTGATTCTTCTCCTATCGGGATCAATTACGTTACGGATCATTATCTCGAAAAGCAGTTTTCTGAAGAATTTCAGGTCAACGGGCATGCTCTTAGTAACAGGCTTCATTATTCAGCCGGTGTTTACTATTTTTCCCAAAGTGGAGCGGACGTAAATCCGACGGAGTTTTATGTCGAAAGTCTGCAAAGTGGCGGATATTTCAAGGACAAGAACTATGCTGCCTATGCGCAGGAAACCTATAATATCACCAAAAAGCTGACATTTACGGCAGGTGTGCGTTACACGGAAGACAACAAAACTTTTACTCCTGATCAGTATATTACCAAAGTTATTGGTGCCCCCATCGTTTCCACGCCTGTTGGAACCCGCATTGTTCCGTATCAGTCCTATCACAACAACAATGCGCGCTGGACGCCAATGGTCAATCTTTCCTATCAGTTTACGCCGGAACTGATGGGATACACAACGTTCTCACAAGGGTTCAAGGGGGGCGGATTTACGCAGCGCCTGACGAATATTACCAATGCTCCTCCTTCATTTCGTCCGGAAAGCGTCAATACTTTCGAGGGTGGGCTGAAGTTTTACGGACTCAACCATCGTCTGCGTATCAGTGCCGCTGGCTTTTTCACTTTTTATGATGACGTGCAGCTTCTGGTGTCTGATGCCACGCATATCGGACCATACTATACCAATGCAGGCAAAGCCCATATCTCGGGTTTTGAACTTGAAGGTCAGTATGCGCTCGGAGACGGTTGGACGGTAAGTGGTTCCGTTGGGGAAACGGATGCGCATTACACGAGCCTAACCGCAAGTGTGCAGGGGCTTGGATTGAACTCCATGTTTGTCCTTGTGTCGAAATGGACGGCCAATGCTGGCGTTTCGAAGAGGATCGACCTGGGTCAGTATGGTAGCCTTACCCCTCGGGTAGATGCCACCTATCGGTCCCGCTACAATGCCAATCTGAATGCCATCATGTACAACGCGCTGATACAGCCCAAGTATATAACGGTGAACATGAGCGCGCGCTGGGTTAGTGCAAACCAGAAATATAACGCCATGGTTGGCTTGGATAACGCTTCGAACGAGAAATTCATGGCCTGGGGCAGCTATTCCGGAAGCTTTGGAAACTACCAGAAATCCTTCGACCGAGGTCGTCAGTGGTACATTCAGGGCGGGGTCGCATTCTGACACTTTTCCGCTGGGCTGCTTCCAGACACCAGCGGAAATTTTTGTGAAAAAGTAGTGGAATAATCCACTAAATGCCGATAGCGTAACAATCATGGATCGCCGCTGGAGCTAAAGCTGCTCCTGAACAAGGACATCTGATGTTGAAGCATGTTTCCGATGGGCAGTCAGGTGAACTCCTGAAAGATCCCGCACTCACGCCACTGCTGGAAACGATCCGGGAGCGTGCGCTGGAATTCCGCAAAGCCCGCCGTATTCCGCAGGATATCGTTGAAGGGTTTCGCAAGGCGGGTGTTTATCGTGCACTTGTGGCACACTGCTTCGGAGGGCTTGAGGCTTCTCCGATGGCATTTCTCAGCCTGATCGAAACGATTGCCCACGCCGATGCCTCTGCAGGCTGGGTCGCAAGTTTTGGAGTTTCAGCAACCTATCTGGCTGCATTGCCCATATCGACGCTGGAAAAGATTTACGCGGATGGCCCCGATGTTGTTTTTGCCGGTGCCATTTTCCCTCCCCAGGCTGCGGAGCGCGTCGGCAATGATTTCATCGTCAACGGTCGTTGGCCTTATGCCAGCGGCAGCCCCGGAGCGTCACTGATCGGGGTTGGTATTGCCGTAGCTGGCGAGAGTGGCGGGTTGCCGCGTACCGCTGTCATGCCTGCCTCTTCCGTCCGGATCGAGGAAACCTGGGACACAATTGGCCTTGCCGGTACGGGTAGTCATGATGTCGTCGTTGAAAATGTCCCGGTAGCCGAGGAATGGACGTTCATTCGTGGCGGCAAGCCGATGCTGGACAAACCGGTCTATCAGTATCCGTCTCTGGGACTGGCGGCACAGGTGCTAACGGTCGTGGGGCTGGGCTGTGCACGTCGGGCGTTGGATGAAGTAACGGCGATGGCAGCGGGACGCCGTTCCATTACTGGTGCGCCTACCATGGCGGATCGTCCTCATGTCCAGGCTGTTGTTGGCGAAGCTGAAGCGCTGCTCTCGGCGGCGCGGGCTTTTTTCTACGGTGTAACAGAAGAAGCCTGGGGCCTGCTTCTGGAGGGACAGACCGTACCCGAAACGCTTGCCAACCGTATTCGTCTGGCGGCCACGCATGCTGCCCAGGTGGCCGCGCAGGTCGCACGCATGTGCTTCGAGCTTGGTGGCATCGCTGCTGTGCAGAGTGAGCATATTCTGGGACGTTGCATGCAGGACTGCAGTGTCGTTGCACAGCATGCGTTCATGGCGAAAGGCAATTACGAAGCCGCGGGACGTGTCATTCTGGGGCGGGGAAACCGACCTGGTTATCCATGAATTCCGCTTGTTCCTGAATTTCCGCGAAACATCATTGCAGACTATAACAAGGGAAATATTTCACATGCAGGGCCTGCCCGATCCCAAGAGCCTTCTGGACGACGACCGTGCCGATGGTTCGATCTACAGCAATCCGGATCTGTATGACATGGAGATGGATCGCATCTTCATGCACAACTGGATCTGGGTTGCGCATCGCAGTGATCTGCCGGCACCCGGTGACTTCATCACGACATTCGTCGGGTCTCACCCGGTGATAGTGTCGCGTGATCGCAAGGGTGTGGTGCATGTCATGCTCAACCGCTGCCGGCATCGTGCCGCGACGGTATGTGAGCTCAAGCATGGCAAGACGGCCAGTTTCGTCTGCCCCTATCATGGCTGGGCATATGGTCTGGATGGTGCTCTTCGGGGGGTTCCTCATCAGGAGGGCTATACGGGGCAGTTGGACAAGTCCAAACTGCCGCTCATCTCCCTGAAGGTCGAGGAGTATAACGGGCTGATCTTTGCCAGCTTCGACAAGGATATCATGTCCCTCGATGAGTGGCTGGGCCGTGCGAAGCCCTGGATTGATCTCTTCATGAAGCAGGGGGCCGGCTGGCCGGTCAAGACGATGGGTGAACACAAGTTCACCTTCCCGGGCAACTGGAAGATCCAGCTCGAAAACACAACGGACGCCTATCACTTTCCGATCGTCCACAAGTCCTTTCTGGATTCCGTCGATGCGGAAACACAGAATACGTTCGATTTTGTTGAAGGTGCAGGTTTTGTTGAAGACCTGGGGCATGGGCACTCGGTCATGGTCATGATTCCGGAGCTGGTTGATCTGGATGAAGGGCTTGATGCCCCTATTCCGGAGCGCTTTGCTGAATTGGCCGCGGAACTGGCCAAGGACTATCCTGACGAGCAGGTCCGCAAGATCGTACGTGCCGTAGGTGGATCGGGTTTCAATCTCAATCTTTTCCCGAACCTTGCCTGTTCCATGGCCTTTTTCCGGGTCCTGCGGCCTTTGAGTGTAACCGAGACCGAAATCCGCCATATCGCCATTGGTATGGATGGCGGTCCTGATATTGCCAATGAAGCGCGTCTGCGGCTTCACGAACATTTTCAGGGTCCGATGGGCTTCGGAACTCCCGATGATGCAGAAGCGTGGGACCGGGTGCAGCGCGGATCACTGGCGGGCAAGGATATTTCCATCCTGCTGAATCGTGGTCTTGGCCATGAAGCACGGCGTGAGGATGGAAATCTGTTCAGCGACGTCAGTGCCGAAACAGGGATGCGGGCAGCCTACAGACAATGGCTGATTGCGATGTCGGAGGAGGCAGGGGCATGAGCATTACGCTACAGGATGCCATTTCACTTATCACGCTCGAAGCTGACATGCTCGACCATGGCGATTTTCACGACTGGCTGAAACTCTATACGCCAGAAGGGCGCTATGTCGTTCCGATTGACCCCGATGTGGAAGATTTCGAGAAGGTTCTGAATTACGCTTATGACGATGCCGAGATGCGTGAAAAGCGCGTCGTACGGCTGTTGAGCGGTCGTTCTATTTCTGCAGCGCCCCCGGCACGGACAGTCCGGCTTCTGTCGCGTTACCGGATGCTGGAGAGCAGTGACACGCATTGCACCCTGCGCTGCGCCCAGATGCTTCAGGAACTTCGACAGGGCCGCGTTCATGACTATGCCGCCAACCTGAACTATCGTCTGGAAATGACTGAGGACGGGCTGAAAATCGCGCTCAAGGTCGTGCGTCTGCTGATCTCAACCGAGGCGCTGACCGCTGTGAGTTATATCCTTTGAGCCGGGTTGCACTGGTCACAGGGGCTGCGCGGGGTCTGGGAGCCTGTATCGCCGGGCATCTTCTGTCCGAGGGATACAGGGTTGTTACGGCTGATCTGGATCTTGATTCCGCGAAGGCTTCTGTCGCGGACTGGGGCGATCAGGCTTTTGCCCTGAAAATGGATGTTGCGTCCGAAGCTTCGGTTGAGGCCGGCCTGGATGCGGTGGAACGGCATTTCGGCCTGCCCTGGCTCGTGGTGAACAATGCCGCAGTCATGAAGGCGCAGAAGGTTCTCGAGATCGATATCAATACGTTCGATGCGGTCATGGCAGTCAATGTGCGCGGCACGTTTCTGGGATGTCAGCGATTTGCGCGCAGGCTGCGGACGCAGAACGCTCCGGGGCGGATCGTCAATATAGGGTCACTGGCCGGTGAAAACGGCGGCACGGCAACGGGTGCGCATTATGCAGCCTCGAAAGGCGCGATCCATACACTGACGAAAGTTTTCGCACGCGACCTCGCCCCCTTTGGCATCACGGTGAATGCGATTGCTCCGGGGCCGCTGGATCTTCCATCCGTGGCGGAGACAATCGGTGCCGAGAAAATGCCGGGGCTGATAGCCGGACTGCCTACAGGGCAGCTCGGCAACCCGCTTTCCGTGGCGCGCATGGTCGCGGAACTGGCGCATCCCCTGTCAGGGGCTATCACGGGCTCCACAATCGACATCAACAGCGGATTGTACATGCGATGAGCACACAGACGATCGAAGTCCGTGTCGGATCATGTGAACTGATCGGGAAAGTCCTGTCTTTCGATCTGTTTCCCGTAACGGGCGAACTGCCGGCCTGGGAGGCAGGTGCGCATATCGACCTGATTTTGGGAGATGACCTTGTTCGCCAGTACTCCCTGTGCGGCGATCCGGCAGATAAGACACGGTACTGTCTGGCCGTGCTCCTGGAAGAAAATTCCCGGGGCGGTTCACGCACCGTGCACGAAACAGTCAGGCCGGGTGCCGTGTTCAAAATCGGTGCACCCCGCAATCTGTTTCCACTGGTGCCGTCCGAAGGGCCTGATGTCCTGATTGGCGGCGGGATTGGAGTAACGCCTCTGATCGCCATGGCGCATGAGCTTGGTGACCGAAATGTGCCGTTCACCCTGCACTATGTCGCGCGCGATCCTGCCTTTGCAGCTTTCCTGCAGGCTTCGTCTTTTGCTGACCGTGTGCAGATACATGACCGGAGTAATCCGTCCACGTCCCGGCCTGATCTGTCTTCTGTGCTGCAGGGCATTGGACGTGGACATGTCTATACCTGTGGTCCGGTTGCATTGATGGATGGGGTGCAGGAGGCAGCCCTTGCTCTTGGCCTGACGGAAGCGCAGATCCACCTGGAAGCTTTTTCCGCACTTTCGATCAGTGGAGGAGAAACATTCGAGGTTCTGGCTGCAAAAGCCGGCGTCCGGGTGCAGGTTGGTGCAGACGAACCCATTACCACCGCTTTGGCACGGGCAGGCGTGAAGGTCACGGTCAGCTGCGAGCAGGGGATCTGCGGGACCTGTGTTGTTGACCTTCTCGAAGGCGACCCTGACCACCGGGACGAGTATCTGACTGAAGATGAACGGACTGACCAGATCGCACTGTGCTGTTCGCGCGCAAAGTCGCCGTTGCTGGTTGTGGATCTGTAATGGCAGGGCTGAAAATCTGCGTCGCAGGTGTTGGAGCGCTGGGGGGAACCCTGGCCGCGATGCTGGCGCGGACAGAGGCCTCCCTTTCGGTCGTGGCGCGGGGTGCAACGCTTCAGGCATTGCACGAAAACGGGCTGGTTCTGGATGATGGACAGGACCGCAGTATCTGCCATCCCATAGCGGATACGCGAGCGCCGGACTGTCATCAGGATGTGATCCTGCTGGCTGGAAAGTCTCACCAGTTACCTCAACTGGCTGAAACCGTCAGGCATGCTGTTGGCCGTCAGACGCTTGTCATTCCGGTCGTGAATGGTCTGCCGTGGTGGATGGCCACCGACCCAAACGGAGCGTTTGAGGCAGCGGCACCTGTGCTGGATCCAGATGGACGCCTGTCAGACCTGTTTTCTCGCTCCTGCCTCGTCGGCGCCGTGGCTTATGCCATGACAGAACAGACGGCACCGGGAGTGGTGTCTTCCGCCCGCGCTCCGATGCTGGTTCTGGGGATGGTGGACGGCACGCCTGATGACAGGTTGAGCCATGTCCTTCATGTCCTGCAGCAGGCGGGGATTACGGCACGGTCCAGTCCGCAGATCCGATGCGATATCTGGAACAAGATTGCTGCCAATCTGGCGACCAATCCGCTTTCGGTGGTCTGTGAAGCCAGCCTTTCCACTCTGGCAGGCGCAGTATCAACAGAGACTGTTATTGCTGACATCCTTAAAGAAACCCTCGCAGTCGGGACTGCCTGCGGTCTTTCCAACCTGCATGACGTGGATGAGATCCGGGACACCATTGCGAAGGCAGGTCCACACCGTACCTCGATGCTTCAGGATTACTGTGCGGGGCGCATACTGGAGCTGGATGCAATCGGCTGGACAATTGCGAAAATCGGGCAGGCGCATGATGTGCCGATGCCCGTTACGTCAACCGTTCTTGAACTGGCAACCTTCAAGGCCGCACAACGCGTGCAGGCACAGGGAATACGATCATGACGATGGACATGACGACTGAAGAAATGCAGCTGAGAGTACGGCTGGCCGAGTGCTATCATCTGATCAATCATTACGGCTGGACGGAGATGATTTTCAATCATATTTCCGTCCGCCTTCCGGGCACGCCAACACGTTATCTCGTCAACCCGTTTGGTCTTAATTACGACGAGGTGACGCCTGACAACCTGCTGGTCGTTAATGCCGACGGGCAGTTGATCACCGAGGCGGAACACAAACCCAATCCTGCCGGCTTTGCCCTTCATGGCGCCATTCATACTGCCCGTGATGATATTCACTGTGTCATCCATACCCATACGAACGCAGTCTGTGCCGTGGCAATGAAGCAGGCCGGGTTCAGCCATGATAATTTTTACGGCGCGCAGCTCTTTGAGCGGGTGGGTTATCATGCCTTCGAAGGCATCACCCTTTATGACGAAGAGCGCCCCCGGATGCTCGAAAGCCTGGGCGACAAGCATGTTCTCGTTCTGCGCAATCATGGCATTGCCGTAGGAGAAGCTGATGTGGCGCGCACGTTCTTCCTGTTGTGGATCGTGCAGCGTGCTGCGGAAATTCAGTGCCATGCAGGGCAGATTCCTGGTCCGGATGTGCTGATTTCCGACGATATCAAACGGGGATGCGCGCGAGACGCCGCCACCCTGATTTCCGGATCATCGGCGGCAGACAGGATGTTTGATGCCGCTGTGCGCAAGATGCGCAAGGAACGTGGACCGCTCTGGACAGGAGATAAGGCATGACGAGCGTAACTTCAGACGTTTTTCGCAAGGCGATGGCACATTTTGCGACAGGTGTCGCTGTGGTGACGGCAACTTCGGATGAGGGAGAGCAGGGGGCAACGATCAGTGCCCTGAGTTCCGTTTCACTTGATCCGCTGACGCTGCTGATCTGCCTGAACCGCAAAAGCGCGACATGCCGGGCTATCGAGCAGAGCCAGCGCTTTGGCATCAGTATTCTCACGAATTCGCAGGAAGGCATTGCCCGGCATTTCGCCATGCCGTCCCATGCCAAATCCATGGACGAACACTGTATCCGCCACGATGATGGTACGTGTTTTGTTCGTGATGCCCTGGTGCAGATCGGGGTGGAAGTCATTGAGACCCTGCGGGGTGGAACACATGAAATCTTCCTCGCCCGTCCCGTGCACATCACAATGAACGAGGATGGCGAGATGCCTCCTCTGCTTTATTATCGAGGCACGTTCGACCTTCTCGCCTGAATTCTTCCCTATCCGGAAAAGAGGCTCCCGATGAGCGAAAATACTCCCGATACTGCCACCGTTCTTCTGGCGCGGATTGAACGTCACGAAGTCAGCATTCAGGCTTTCAGCTCTTACGATCCGGTCCGTTTGCGCCATGACGCCGGTAATGCACCAAAGGGGCCGCTTTCGGGCCTCAGTGTCGGGGTGAAGGATATCATCGACACGGCCTATTACCCAACAGCGCATGGATCACCGATCTACGCAGGGCATCATACTCCAAATGATGCCGCATGTGTCACTCAGCTCAAGGCGGCCGGGGCCCTGTGTGTCGGCAAGACGGTGACAACGGAATTTGCTTTTTTCCGGGATGGTCCGACAGTCAATCCCTATGATTTTTCACGCACGCCAGGGGGGTCGTCGAGTGGTTCGGCGGCGGCTGTGGGAGCCGGTATGATCGACATCGGACTGGCGTCCCAGACGGCAGCCTCTCTTACACGGCCTGCATCCTATTGCGGCGTGGTGGGGTTCAAACCGTCTTATGGACGTTATGCCGGGGCGGGAATCAAAGGACTGGCACCGTCTTTTGATACGCTGGGCACAATTACGCCGGATGTTAAAACAGCGGTTCTTGCAGACAGCGTTTTAAAAGGGCCGGTTCCGACTGCCAGTACGGTGAAATCCGCTGTCCCGAAGCGGGTAGGAGTCTGCCGTACGCCCTGGTGGGATCAGGCTGAGGACTCGACCCGTATGGCTTTGCAAAAGGCAGGTGCCTGCCTGGGTGGAGAGACAACTGTTGAAGACGTCGATCTGTCTGTATTCAAAGCCGCTGCTGACCTGCATGTGACGATCATGAGCTATGAGGCCTGCCAGGCGCTGGGCTGGGAATATGCCGAGCAACGCGCCTTGCTCAGCAGCCAGATTGTCAGCTTGATCGAAGCGGGACGTGCGATCGACTATGCGACGTATCGGCAGGCTCTCGCGGAAGCAGACAGGTTGCGTGCACAGATTGCCGATGTTTTTACGCGTTATGATCTGTTGCTGGCTCCTGCGGCTCCTGGGGAGGCGCCAAAGAAAGAAGACGGGACAGGTAGCCCGATTTTCAGCCGCATATGGACGCTTCTGCGTTTGCCAACCGTCACGCTTCCCGGCTTTACGGGTGTAAACGGCCTGCCAGTCGGGATTCAGCTTCTGGGCGCATTTGGTGAGGATGAATCCCTGCTGGATTATGCCACATGGGCTGAAACGCTTTTTCCTGCACGCCCCATTCCCTCCATTTGCGTGCAGGATACCGGTCATGAGTGAACTTCTGACGCGACTGGAAATGCTGGAACAGCGTGTTGTCACACTGGAAGCAGAGGCTGACATCCGCAGGATCCAGGCGCGTTACATGTTCCTGTGCGACACACCCTGCCCTGAAGCTGATGTGAAAGACGATGGGCAGCGCGTGGACCGGATTATGGACCTGTATACTGAAGATGCAGTCTGGGAAGGTGTCGGCGAGTATTATGACAACCAGTTCGGCCGCTGCGTCGGCAAGAATGCAATCCGGTCGCATTTTCAGGCTTTCTGGAGCCAAAAGCGTGACCCCGAACTTCTGCTGAACGTGCATTATCTGACGTCGGAACAGATCCATGTTCACGGCGATCATGCAGACGGACAGTGGATTCATTGCCAACCTTGGATCTTTAGTGATGGATCCTCGCTTCTACGGTCCAGCCGGCTGAACAACCTGTTCCGTCGCGAAGACGGTGTCTGGAAAATTGCTCGGACACGAACGGAAAACGTGTTTATTTCTCCCCTGAAAAGTGGATGGGCCGAGACATTTCCAAAGCACTCTGTTCTGATGAACCCCTAATCTGTTTTTACGAAAGACCACGTTCATGCAAAATACTGAAAGCGCTGCATCCGCAGAGATCATCGAACTTCATCGTCTGCTTCAGGACTGGTTTTGTGGAGTGGGCAGCAGTGATCCGAAGGATATTCTGGATCGCATGACGCCGGACTACATGATGGTGGGGGCGGCCGGGCGTCTGGTGACGTTCGAAATGTTTACGAAAGTCCTGCCCTCGCTTCGTGGCAGTCGTCCGGGCCTGGTCATGGAAATCGAGGACGTGAAAGTTCTTCATGCTTTCGAGGGGGGGATGCTGGCATTCTATCGTGAAATCCAGACACAGGGAGAGACCAGAACCGAGCGCTGGTCCAGCGTTCTGTTCTGTGCCGCCGGGCAGGGAGAACAACTGCTGTGGAAGCATCTGCAGGAAACATTTTGCTCATAAACCCAGGCAAGTTTTCCGGTTCTTTCTTTTAAAAAAGAACCTTTTTATCAAACCGGGTCGAGCCATAAAGTAGCAACGCCGCCAGCAGGCCGCCGCCACATGTTACCAACGGCAAGGAAATTGCGACGCCGGCCACATGGTCATCGAGATATCCGACCAGCATTGAGCCCCCCGACAGACCAATTAGCGCATTACAGAAAAGCAGTATTGCCGAAAACTGGGATCGGAATGTTTTTGGAACCGACTGTTGTAAGACAATGGCTGACGGCGGCATCGGCAGTGCGGCACAAAAGAACGACATCGCAAAGAGCATGATACCAAACGGGATATTCGGTGAAGCGATAGATCCCCAGAGCAATGCGGGGGCAGACAGGGCACCGGTAATGCCCATTGTGGCTGCTGGAAATGGATGATTGTGACGGCCAAGGAAATCAATAAGCCGCCCGCTGACATATGCTCCTGCACATCCGCAGAAAATAGCTGTCAGCCCCATAATTTCCCCGACGCTTTGATGGGAAAAATGTCTGTACCTTAAGAACAGCGCAGGCATCCAGCTCAGGAGGGAAAACAATATGATGGCTGTGGAGGAATAGCCGAGAAAGTGACAGGTAAAGAATTTCCAGTGAAGTCGAAAAAACCCCCAGGCTGTTTCCGAAGATGTATCTTCCTTCTGAAAACTGGCGTGACGTCTGCCAGATTCGCGAACAGTCAGTGCAATAAGCAGGGCCAGAGGCAGGCCTGGCAATCCGACACACACAAAACAGAGTTTCCAGGCAATGATGCCGTGCCATTCATGTGTCGTATGCAACAGGCCGATCAGCATTCCGCCGAACAGGAAAGCGATACCTGCTCCAATAAAGGAGCCAAGCGAAAACAGTGCGAGTGTCTGGCCGAGCTTATAAGGCGTGACAATATCAGCCAAAAAGGAATATACGGCTGGAACAAGGGCTGCCTCACCGACACCAACGGCCATACGGCATATGAAAAGTTGCCAGAAATTTTGTGCAAAACCACAGGAAATCGTTGCTACGCTCCAGATGATGATGCCAGCGACGATGATGGGGGGACGGGCTATCCGATCACTGAGGGCTGCAATAGGCAGGCCGAGTATCGAGTACAGAAGCGAGAATGCCAGTCCATTAAGCAGGGCAAACTGAAAATCCGAAAGCAAAAGAGCAGTTTTGATAGGGCCAACCAGCAAAGCAAGAATTTGTCGGTCCACGAACGAGAGCACATAGGCGCTGGCGAATAACGCAATGATCCCTCGGGGAGAAGCCAAAACCATGCCCGCGTCCTTTTCTGTTCGGAAGCGATATGATATGAATATTCATGTGAAATATCCATAAGAATATTCCATTTTAATGTATAATCTTTTTCTAGGAAGAAACCGGTTCCAGTTGAGGTGGAAGGTCGTCTATCCATCCATAAAATCGCTTGTTTTTAGGTTTTTTATGAAACCTGAATCAAATTCCTACCTCCATATCGACGGTATCCGCAGTTTTAGGGGATTAAAACAGCGGTAACTATTTTCTGGAGACTATGGGCCGCGTGCGCAATGATGTGCCGATCTGGCGACGGATAAAGCAGAACGGGGTGGCAGAAGGCTGAAGAAACTGCGCATCTCTATGTGGCAGTAATCATATTGAATAAGAAATGATGTGGGTCCTTTATGTCCGGTCACCCGCGCGCTGGAAGCGGATCAGGCTGCGCGACAGCCGTCCCTGAGCCCAGTTCGGCATCTTCCGCCACGGCGTCGTAACGTCTGCAGTTGTGCCGCTGACCACAACGGTCCGGCGTTGTTCCGTGCCCACCCATTCTGGTGCCCAGGCTGTTTGAACCTGCGTAATCCACTGGTTTCCCTCGACGCGATAGCGCCCGATATAGGCCACCAGCGTTTTCATAAGGCCCGGATAATCGGCTTCCGTTTCAGCTGGATGGCGATGGCTGCCCTCCAGATTGAACGCCACCCGTCCATCAGGCGTAAAAATGACCCGTCCGCGTGGTGAAGGGCCCATCGCATTGATGAATGTTTCCGTATCCTTTTCCTCCACCCGGTAGGAAACGAGATTCCAGGCGCCGACAAGCTGATCTTTCAGCGTTGGTTGTTTCGGATTTCCGTCATCGGATGTCGTGACTCGAAAGACTGAAGCCATGCTGTTTTCCCGACCCTGTGTGGCGTTTCCGGGCGTTCTATAACGCAGGCCGATCACCTTTCAGTAGGCGCATCATCGGAAAGGGAATATTACGTCAGATGCAAGAATGAATCGAATTCCGCTTTTAGGGGGGCAGGATGCGCCATGACGAAACAGGGGACCTGCGCTTCTTCGCCCATCTTGTCGCCTCCGGCAGTCTGACCGTCTGTGCCCGCAATCTCCAGACATCGCCTGCGACGGTGTCCCGTCGTCTTGCCCGTTTGGAAAGTCGGCTGGGCAGCCTGTTGGTTGTCCGGAATACGCGGCATTTCGGGCTGAGTGAAAACGGGCGGATCTACCATGAGCGCGCGGTGGAAATTCTGGCGCTCATTGACAGTCTGGAAGAGGAGATCTCATCCAATACCAATATTCCCCGGGGAACGCTCGGGATCGGCGCTCCAGTAGAACTTGGACGACGCCTGATCGCACCTTTTCTGGCCACTTTCAGTGCCACGCATCCGGACCTGCTGGTCAATCTGGCACTGGCCTCTGAAGGTTTTTATGACACCAGTGATTCTCTCGATGTCGTCCTGCGTCTGGGCCTTCCTGATTCTCCGGATGCGGTTGTCACCAGACTGGCCTCGACAGTGCGGGTCCTATGTGCATCGCCTGAGTATCTGGCCCGCCATCCCCCGCTGGTAACGCCGCAGGACTTGGCGACCCATCACTGTCTCTGTCTGAGGCGCAACAAGACAATGGCCCTTCTCGACCGCTGGGTCATCGGTAACGATCTGCAGACGGAGATCATTACGGTCGAACCCCGTCTTTCGAGCACGAATGCTGAGATCATCCATGACTGGGCGCTTTCGGGAGAAGGAATTGCCTACAAGCTCCTTTGCGATGTGAAGCATGATCTGGAACAGGGAAGGCTCATGCGGATTTTCCCTGATCTGCAGGGGGAGAAAATCGACCTTCATGCCGTGTTGCCCAACCGGAAATATACGCAGGCCAGTGTCCGCGCCTTCCTGCACAGTCTTAAATCCCATCTGCGTGTTGCTGGTTTCTTTTAGGCGGATGCGCAAGCTTGCCCATCTCTTACTCAGACGTGATATGACGCCTGTCTCTTGGTCGATCGAACAGGATTATTCTGATGCAGGGCAGCGGTGTTGGCGTTCTGGACAAGTGCACGGAGTTGATGCGTTGCCTGTTCGGGCGGCAACATGAAGGTGAACCGCATGGCTTTCGGACGTCACTGCGGCAAGCAGGCGGTCATATTCGCTGGCTTCTGTCATGTGGGGAGGAGTGGGGGTCGTTGGGCTCTCCGGAGCGTCTTCCTGCAGTCGTCGGTTGCGCTTGCGATCGGCGCCTGTCGGCCGCTTGATCATGCGTCCCGAAGCCGGGTTCAGCGAGAGCGGGACATCCCATTCACTCATGGCATGATTGAGGATGGAGGCCAGGAGATTGAGCCGTTTGACGACTGTCGCAGCGGCCAGATCTTGCCCTGACGGTCGCGAAAGCCTCGAACTGCTGGAACTGTCAGGCGAGAGAGATTCAGGTCTGCGATGGGATCACTAAGCAGTGCCGGGATATGGCCTGTCCGGTCAGCGTTGCGGTGAGCCATGCATTCGTCACGGTAGCGCTCAATCAGGGTTCGGAGCACGAGGCCGTCCAAGGCCCGGACGTCGATATGACGCCCTTCGCGCACTTTGACCGAGGTTTCCTCGAGCCACGCTCGAGCAAGACGGGCGGTGTCAAATGTTCTGGTGATCCGCTGGCCGCTGACCAGCTTGCGGGCCCTGTATTGCCTGGGTCCTCGGCAACTCACGCCATCAGGCAGGGGGCGTCCTGTTGCAGGATCTTTGGCATTCTCGGCGGACTTTATACGGGCCATGAGACGGAAGCGTCATTGGTCCGGAACTGGTCCAAAATCGCTATTTTTTAGCTTTGACGCCCGATAAAATGCTAATATCATTTCCAAAAAAATGGTGTCCCGTACGGGAGTTTTTGACAGCACCGCTACAAGATGTTGATTCCGCTAGGTATTCAATCACTATATCTAGTGCCTACCGCTCCTGTGCCACAAACGTGTGCCACACGGTTGCCAGGATGGTCAAATGGCCCGCAGTCCGACCCCTAAGGCCAGCAACCCCGCTTCCCGGTGCACACTCAGACATTCAGATGGCATATCCAGCATCCCGCCCATCCTCTCGACTATCACCCTGTCAGACATCCCGACGCACAGTTCGAGCGCGTCGACCATTGGCCCATCGTCCAGGTCCTCTACGCCAGCCGCCCCGGCCCCAGCACGCCCCACCCAAATCACCACGTCAGTCATCTCAATCTCCTTCTGTTGACCTGGAGACATCGAATCACGGAATGAGAGAGGGCGCAATAACTGGCAGAAAACCGCTATTTATGAAGCCTTCATCAATTCATGATGGCACCCATGACCTGTGATGATGATTCATGAAAAGAGGGCCATCACTCATGA
This sequence comes from Gluconobacter sphaericus, assembly GCF_016757795.1. Lineage (GTDB taxonomy): Bacteria > Pseudomonadota > Alphaproteobacteria > Acetobacterales > Acetobacteraceae > Gluconobacter > Gluconobacter sphaericus. The sequence goes on from NZ_CP068419.1 coordinate 1,884,509, forward strand.
TGAATGATGACCCTTCCTGCCACACTTTGTTGCAATAAATCAGAACCGCAGGCGCTCGATTTCCTCATCCAGAAGGACCTCTGGGCCGAGTTCCGGGGCATCAACCTCCACACGCTCACGAGCTGCCAGGGCCTGCGCCTGCCGGGCCTCTTCGACACGGGCGCGGCGTTCCTGTTCCTCAAGCTCGGCTTTCTCTTTGGCTTCGATGCCAGAGAGCTTGAGACGTGCGGGGGCCGTGCTGTCCAGCCAGTCATCATGTTCTGCTTGCCTGGCTTGGGCGACCTGCTGGCCTTTGAGTGTGATGGCCTCGTCGTCCGGAAGGTTGCTGATATATTCTCGCAATTTCTCCGCTTCCTGATGGGCTGCTTCATGTTCTTTGGGGTTGCCGGGGAGCTGACCGACAACCCGAGGACCACCGAAATTCGGATGCGGTATCTCAGGGATTCCGAAAACCCTCAGAAGGGTGTTGACCAGCTTGAGAGCAATACCGGCAGCGATATCAGCCAGTTTCTCGATAGCTTTATCTTCCGCGACCTCATCCTTCGGGGCTGTCCTTTCGATGGATTTTTCGGCGGTTTCCAGCCGCTTTTCCGCTTTCTCACGGACTGTCTGCACGCGCCTGCGGTACTCGTCAGATATGCGCGAGGGGTCCCGGTTTGCGTCTGACCACGGTGATTCACCAATGACCCTGCGCAAGGCGTCCTTGTCGTCCGGGAGAGGTAGCGATTTCGGACGTGATGGAGCCTGCGCCGTTGGTGTCTCCGGGGTCCTGGGCCTGCGGGGTGTCGGGTTTGCTGTGGCGACCTCGGGGGTGGCCTGCTGACGCTGCGCTTCCTGCTCCTGTACCCACGAAACGTACTCAGAAAGCCCATATGGGTATTCGGTCCCGTGGCGCTTCTGGTAAATGACCTCGAAGGCCCGAAACGCCCCTTCGGCCCGCTTCTGGTTCTGAGGGCTGAGAGCCTCATATCCGCCCTGGGCTCTGGTCCACGCTGGTGATTTCCGTGCCTGTGTCATTTCTGCCGATACCTCCTGCGCTGGGATTTTCAGGAGCCGATGCAGAGCCGTGACCTCTACACCCTCAACTGACGCGACCCAGGCCCCTGGACGCTTTCCAGGCACCAGGTCGATGCCGCAATGATGAAGCACATCTCTGAAAGAGAGACCGATTTCCTCGCGTGTCGCCCACGCTGCCGATATGGCCGCTTTGATTGCCGGGGTGGAGATGTCGCTCCGCTTCAATATCTGGTGGGTCTCTGAGCTATATGATTCCCTCGGCGTGGCCTGGGCAGCTGGTCCGAATGAGAGGGCGGCTGGACCCAGGCGGACGGCCAGCGCCGCATCGTGAAAACCTCTCTGCTCCAATGCCGCTGCCGCCCATGTGTTGTGACGACCAGATGTGAGGTGGTGGCCGAGCCGAACCTCGGCCAGTCTGGCAATCATCTCACTTCTCTTGAACATGAACTTGCTGTCCAGGACGCCGCCATCCGGCTTCATCTCGGGAATTGCCGCATGCCAATGAACCTCAAAGCCCTGGCCGTCTTGCCGGTGCTTCCGGTGTTCTATGAGCGTGGCTTCTTCCGGGTCATAACCGAACTCAGCACCATGCAGATGAAGGACATCAAGAGCCTGCGTGCGGCCTGTAGCCTTTTCGGGACTAATGACAAGGTGACGGATTCCGTATGTTCGACCTGCTGCCTGGGCGTCTTGCATCATCATAGCTAGGGCGGCCTTACTGCCCTGAACGCACACGATTTCCTCATTCCCTTTGCCGTGGAACAAGTGCCGGGTCAGGGCATGAGGGCCGGATGCGGTCTTGATACGGCTGGTTTTCAGAATCACCTTGCCGACCTCCTGCGACCACCCCCTTTCCGGCGAGGGGCGCGGGCATCATTAAGGAAGTCGGACACGCCGAGCATCGCCGCCCCGACCTGCTCCAATGCAGCCGAGGGGTCGGCCTGGCCGCCTGCGTTCAGAGTGTGGGCAATCTGATTCACGTTGTTGCCGATGGCTGCGAGCTCACGCCGCAATCTGGCCAAGTCGGCTGCCAGGACACCAGGTGTCTGCCCGGTCGTTGCGGCCTCGGCTGCCAGAGACCGAAGCCATGACGTGCGGTTGGTCCCGGCTGCATGGGCCGCCCGCTCCCATGCGGCCAGGTCGGCCCGGCTGGCGCGGATGCGGAAAGAGTGGAGTCTGTCGGTCTGCATGTCGGCCTCCATGAGAGGGGTTCCACAGGGGAGCTTGCTCCCCTTGGCCTGCTTGTTGTTGTGGTCCGCAGGGCCACAAACAACACGGCTGGCTATGTCGAAGACACTAAGACCGAGGCATGCAAACCAGATGGATTTCAGTGCGTGACGAGGTGAGGCAGCACAACGAGCATGAATGCTACAAACCCGGCCAAGCCAACACCTGGAAAAGCGGCGACGGCTATAGACAAGGCGGCGGCCCTACGCTTCTGGCGGCGGCGCTTCATCATGGCAGCGTGTTCGGTGCCCTCGTACAGACGCTCAAAGACTGCCTGCGCCGTGCCTCGGCGGGCTGGCGTGAGCTGAAGGCCGCTGGCCCTGGCTGCGGCATAGTGCTCGAATGCCCGCGCCGCGCGCTCTCGGGGTTCATTGAGATAATCGCAATCCCAGTCATCACCTCCGGCGACTTCTTTATATACAGTCTCCAAGTCGCCCGCAGAGATGGCCCGCTTCTCTGCGTGATGCCAAAGTTCATGAAAGAGATTCGTCTGTTGATGCCGTCTCAAGCTGTCAGTGAAGAGGACTATCTCCTTCCCGTCCGACACCCCGCCTACGCGCTTCCGGGCCGGTGCGATAATGACAGGTACGTCAGGATATATGCGCTCTGCGTGAGCTGAGAGATTGCTCTCACATGAGGAGCCCGATTTCCTCACGATGTTGGTTGAGTTCTCATCGTACTCGAACTCAACCCGCTCACTGCTCCCCAGCCTGCGCCCCTGGATGATTTCCCTCATGCCGCCGTCTCCCGTCTAATGTGGCCCTCCATTCTGTTGTCTTGGCTTGCATACGAGCGTGAGAAACTGGCAGAAAACCGCGTAGTTTCCGGGAGCATGTCGTCATGAAAGAACCGTCACCAGGAGCCCATGTCAGCGGCATCTTTGAGCATCTGCTCCCATTCGCAGCGGTGACCGTTGAGCTGTGGCGGGTGCTGATGGAGAGGTTGATTCAGGATTTCGAGACCCAGGGCGAAGCGGACCGGCGGCTCCTGGCGGCCAGGCCCCATCGGTTCGACACAAGGCCAGGCCGTGATGCGCTCCAGCTCACGCTACGGGAGCGCACTTGCTGACCTGAAAGATGCCCGGTCCCTGTCGGAAGCGATGCCCAAGGGATGGTTCTCCTGGACCCGGACGTCAAAGAGGAGAGCGGCGGCCATAGAGGAGGCAGCGGCGGCGCTGAAAGAATGGCAAGGGGCAGGGACGATAGATTTCATCCAGAGGGAGGCTGCCAAGATGGAGCGGGCGCGGCTTCGGCAGGACCGGAAAATCCGGGACTTCGATGTCCGTCCGGATGTTGTCCAGGCATCCCGTCGCCTGGATGACATGCCGGGCGTCATGAGGATGGCCTCAGGACTGGCGGAGTTGGAACCCGATAAAGAGCTCCACGCTGCCCTGATGCCAGTCGTCAGCCAAGAGGGGACACTTCTGCGCGTCAACGCGGATGCTGGCCTTGCCCTGCTGAGGCGACGGGTAGCCATAGCCGCCGCTGTCCAGGGTGCGGGCGGTAGGAGTGGCGGGCCGAAGGACACGATGGAGCCGGAGCCCGCTGCTGTGGTGACTGCATCGTGGGAGCAAGCGGCGGCGATGGGGTTGGATGACCTCGCGATGTTGGGAATGTGAGGCCGCTGGCGACTGGTGAGGCGTAGCCGATGCCTGGCGTCCCCTGGCGAGCCTGCCGCCCTGGTCGATAGACCAAGGCGGACAGGGGAGCGGGTGGGCTGGATTGCATAACGCTGTGAGATGATTCCCTGGCCCCGATGGGAGGGGGACATCATGAATCACGAACTCAGAGAACTAAAATTTTCTGCTGACTGCCAAAAATTCCACCTGGCAATGCTGCCCGCCGAGCAGACACCCGAGGTACACGGATATTTTAGAGAACTCACTGGAGAAATCTCGTGTGTTGTACCGCTGCCTGTCGAAATCTGGGGACTTAGCGAGCTGGGTCTTCTATTGAGTCCCAGCCGGGCCAAGCTCCCCGATGCGCCTGACTCATCCGCTTCACCGGCCATCATCGTCCAAATTTTTCTTCTGTACAGCCCGCGCATGCTCCTGCCCGGTCACAGTACGCTTCTCCCCGATGGCGACCATATCGGGCTCGACACGGCAGTGCCTGAGCCGCTGCTATCTCTACACAAATGGTCCGCTTCTATCGCCGAGCAAGTCCTGTTTGCGCTAGACCGTGAAGAGGAATCAAATTTAATATTGTCCCCGATTTCCAGTCAGCCGCCTGGCTGACCGTAGGCGCAGCCGAAGCATATCCACCGGGCGGAAGGCGGCTCCAGGGTCGAGCCAGAGGAGCCCCTGGGGATATGTGGTAAGCGTGGGCAGGAGCGGTCATTCTGTATACTCCGCGACTACACACAGAAAACCGTAGCTGATGTAAGCCCGGCACTTCCTTCCGATGACCTGGCTGGCTTGGTCTGCGATGACCTCCAGCGTCACGCCGTCGAGGAAATCCCGGAGCAGGGTGTGGCGCAGGTCGTCATGACCGGGCAGGTCGTATGTGCGTCTGTCGAACTGGCCTAGCGGATTCCTGTACTCTTGGATGTGGCAGTCATCCGGCTGGTCAGGGATTTCCATCCTGAATGTCATGCTGCCGCTTGCTCACGCTGTAGAGCTCTCACGACAGAGGATTTCGATACCCTGGCAATCTGCGCCGCGCTCCTGTGAGAGTGGCCATCTTCAATCAATTTGAGAGCCAGTGATACCGCCTGACCCGTGCGCTTGGGTCTTCCGATGGCTCTGCCGGATTTGGTGCCGAACTTCTTGGCTTTGGCGATTCCAGCATTAATGCGCTCAATGATGTATGTCCGCTCCCATTCCGCCAGCAGCGAGAATAGTTGCATCATCATGCGCCCGAGAGCTTGGTCTGTGCGAATTCCCTCTCCAACCGACACGATGGTCACGCCCTGCCCGTGAAGGTCGTCGGCCAACTCAATCATGTTCTTGAGCGACCTGCCCAACCTATCCATCCGGAACACAACCACCTCATCACCTGGCATGAGGACGGAAAGAAGGTTGTCGAGGCCGGGGCGGGATTTCTTCGAACCAGAGATGCCGACATCAGAAAAGATGTGCTCCGGGAGTACCCCCGCCTCCGTGAGCTTGACAGTCTGGCTGCTGACATCCTGCTCTGTCGTCGATACCCTGGCATATCCGTATCTCATAGCAACAATCCTCCCGCCGACTTTTGACACCAGGGTTTTGACACCACAAAACCCCTTGGAATCATTATAGAGTCGGGCGGGTGCATAAAAGAAATGGTTTATGCACCCAGAAAATTGAGAGGATTTGAGCGCTCTAACATCTGCGAAGTTTTGATACGGTAGTGGTCTTCCGGCCATTAAAGATTTCAGTAGAAGTGATAGGTGGTAGAATGACCGATATGGCACCGAGCATTATCTCGGCATTATCAGGATTGGGTGGAGCAGCTATTGGTGCGTGGACCGCGTTGTATGGAGCTGCCCGAACGGAAAACCGAAAGCGTAATCTCAGAAGCCAAGACCTCTGTCGCTTGTTCATTGCAGTAATCAATGCCGGTAATGGTGTTGGTCCAGGTGAATTAAGCAAACGCACCAGAGCCGTCATTAATGACATTGTATCTGGGAAGAAGGTGGGGGTCTTGCCGCAAAACGAGGATGGGACGCCAACATATAGGATTATTCAGGACCGTTTTGACGAGTTCGGGCTGCTGCCGCCTGACCTCGCAAAAGAATTAATTTCTTATACTCTTAGCTGGGAGCAGGTAAGAAATATCCACCCCAAAGTTTATGATTCCAGCACTGTCTTATCCCTCCATGCCATGGTTGGATACCTAGATGATATTGATAAAATGACACCCCGCTTGCTTGAGGCGTTGCGGTATCATGCAAAAGGAAGGGGAACTTTAACCCTATAATGCTCTACTCCTTCTCCTTAGCTAAGCCGTTTTGTATCGTGTGATGTTAGGCCGCTGAATAGAAGGCCATGAAAGCATTGTCGTTCACGGGGTCTGCTAAACGCATACGGCGCGGACGTGCTGCGGTCGTGGTGGCCGGGTCGGTCTTCCGGTTCCTATTGAACTTGGCCCGCATCTTCTCGACCACTGGGCCAATCGGGCCTTCCCAGAAGGGACCACATGCCATCACTGACGCCCTGACCTGAGCATCATTCAGACGTGGATTCACTTCACGATAGAAGGCGGAGAGCTGCTCGAAGTCTTGCATGGTCGGCTTGTAGACCTCAGGAGCCTGGCCTTCATGCTGAATGGCTTGGGCAGGCGTGTCAGATGGCAGGGATGGGACTGACGGCAGGTGATTCAGGTCTTCACTCTCAGGTGATGGCAGACATGATGGAATCTCACTTGGACTATCTGATGTCACACAGTGAACCGTAAGGCGGGCGGCCTCCTGGAGACGCTGGGTGTTCCGCTCGGCCCACCTGGCAGCCTGGTCGCGCCGGGTCACAATCATATTGAATCCGGAGTGACCAAGTTCGGTTGTCGGGGTTTCCGTGAATCCCAGCACGATAGAGCATGGCTCACACACGCTGGAAAACCTGGGATGTGCTGCGGTCCTGCCAAGGACGATGTTTTCCAAGAGGATGGGCTGGCCGTCCCTGGCGGCGGCTGGTGGGCGGGGTTCCAGGCGTGGGCGCTGCACCCTCCTGAGCTCACGTTTGCCGCCTGGGCCTGGCACCCAACGGATTTCCTCGCGGTTGTCGCTCAGCGATTTGCAGAATGTCTGGAATGCTCGGAGAGGTTTGACGCGGGTGACGCCCAGGGTGGCGTGATAATACCAGGCGAGTTCGTCAGGCGTCAGCTCATCAATGCCCACCAGGCCGTCCGCCTTGTCATCAGCCGTCAGCCCTTCACGTCCCCAACTCAACTTAAGGACGTAACGGACAACTGCCGACGCGTTCCGTAGAGCTCCGCAATCACGCCAATGAACGCCACCGAGACGGTCCCGGCTCCACTTGAGGAACCGGTCCCAGTCATCAGGACTCAGGCGGCGCGTTGGGCGGTAAACAAGGTCGGCGTGGAGATTCACGCCGTCTGTCGTTGTCCCTTCTGCTCGGCAGAAAGTATCATTGTCGCCGCGATACAGAACTTCGATGCCGTATTTCCGTCTGGCTTCTGAGCTCCAACGGTTGATACGGTTTAGGAACTCAGCTCGGCGGCCCTTCAGGTCTCCATGCCAGGGAACACGCTGGCCGGATGTCGCCACGGCATACCGGCAAGTGCGACCTCTGGTGCAGTGCTCCAAGAAGAAGGACAGACGCCGAATCATGCGGTGCCTGTGCCTCTGGGCAAACTCCGGCAGAAGATGCAGGCGGCGGAATCCCGTGATTCTTTCACACTCTCCCGTCAGCTCTCCCACCAGCGTGATGTCCCGGCCCTGGTCCCGTGCCTGGATGCCCACCTCTTCCAGAGTGGCGGCTATCGTCTCGGTCTGCTCGATGATGGCTTCTCTGCTGGCGGCATAGCTATCGAAATCATCAGACGTCAGGCCACATCCCCGGCTGATAGCCGTGAGGAGCTGTATAGGTCTGTCGGTCCGCCGCGTTGCCACAAAAAAATCCTCGTCATCAGAACTGACAACGAGAAAGAATTGATGGCCTCGGGTGGCTTGGCTATAATGCTTCCATCGTCGTCAATACCCGCTTGCTTTGGTCATCGTCCTTGCCGGGACTACCAGGGCAGCGGGTAAATTCTTTGAATTGTGACATCGCTGAATCTCCGATTTCAACTGTCACGGACGAGCTCTGCATTACAATTTGTCCATGTGTGTTCACCGTTGGGCAGGCATCAGAAGATGGTCGAGGTGGACCGGGAACCTGACGTGCTCGACTACCTGCCGAGCCTCCCCGACCGCCAACGTCCGGCCATACCATTCCCCCGCCTTGCCGGTCTCGTGACCGAAGACTTTATTCACGATTTCCTCATTGATGCCTGACGCCCGGAGCATCTGACGGAAAGCATGGCGTAGGGAATACAGAACAAGCTCAGGGTTATCACCGAAGCCGATGGCATCGAAATACCGGCCTATCCTCTTGGACCATGCGCCAGCGTTTCGGGGTTCTGGATTCCGGGCCGTCCTCTTTCCGTCATCTAGCAGAAGTCGCCCCGCTCGCTCCTGGGCTGCGGCATATTCCAGAAAGCCCACACGCCGTAGGCATGGAATGATTGGAACAAGGCGCGGTGAGTTGTGTGTCTTCCGGCCTGCCTCTCGTAAATCTAGGCAGAGGATTCCACCGAGGTCATGCAGTTTGGCGGGAGCCTCCGCCAGTTCCGCTGGTCTCGCTCCGGTCAGCGCCGCAATGGTGATGAACCAGAAGTCAGATGTCCTCTCATGGCACCGGCCAGGCTTATTCCACTGGGTGTGGCTCTTGTATCCAGTGAAGAGAGGACTATCGAAGAGGCGTTGAAGTTCTTCTTCCGTAAAGGGCCTCCGCACATCCTCGCGCCGGGTCATCTTCTCTTCGGCTGTCTTCTCCCTAGCCTGGATTCTATCAAAGTCATGGTCCGCCAAGAGGCCATTCGAGATACACCACTTGAGGAAGCGCTTGGCCTCCCCAAGATGGCGGACAATCGTCTTTCGGTTGAGTCGGCCGCCATTTTTGGGATTGGGCTTATCACGTAAGAAATCCGCGAAAGCCTTGAGGTCGGCCATGACGATAGACCCAACAGCTTTATCACCCATGACCGCCCGCATGTGGGCAAAGGTCCGACGATACTCCGTGATAGAACTGTTCGACAGGCCCGGGCGGTCCTTTAAGAAATCGTCAATCAGGTCAGGCCAAGGTGTCGTTGAGTGAGTCGGGGCTGGCTCTGGGGCTGGTGCGGGCACCTGGGGGATGGTCGGCGCTGTGGCCTGCTGGAAGACCCGCATTGCCCGCTCCATGCCGCGCATCTCGGCGTCATGAGCAAACTGGCGCATATCTGCGAGAACGCTGACACTGGCCGAGTGCCGGGACAACATGGCGTTGACCTCGCGCATGGATTCCACAAGCGCCGCGTTCAAGTCCGCCATGACGGCTTCCACTGCCTCCGGGGGCAGGGTCTCAACGTCCCGGACGATAACGGCCTTCAACTCGTCCTTTGTGATTTCCTGATTCCGGTATCGGGCAAGGTGTTCCTCGACCCTTTTTCTCGCGTCCATCCAACAGTCGTCCAATCGTGAGACCAAGCCCGTCACAATCGTGCGGGCCATTCTTCTATCAGACGTTCGGAGAGAGCGGACCAGATGAGGGCCGAAAACAGGGCGCAGGTCGCTTGGAACCCTGACTCTCAAATACCAGCCAGAGCGGCGGCGCTGCATATAAGGAGTAGACAAACTGGCTTCCCGTTAGGTGACACAGACGTGTGACACAGGAGCGGGAAGGCAAGAAAAAAGCCTAGTAAAATCAAGCACTTATAGGTGCTGGCGTCCCGTACGGGATTCGAACCCGTGTTGCCGCCGTGAAAGGGCGGTGTCCTAGGCCTCTAGACGAACGGGACTGGAGGCGTGAGCGGGTGTATAGGGGGGGCTGCTGCGTCCGTCAAGCGGGGGTAGCGTCAGAAATGAAAAAAGATAGATTTTTTCTCTCCTGCCATGTCTCGGCCCGCAATGTGCCTGCGACATGCACCAGAGGCATGGAGCGGTCTTCCAGCAGGGCGGCAAAGGGTTTGTCCGCTGCACGGAAGATGAGGCCGCGCAGGCGTGTGCCTCCGTCTTCGCCTTGCAGGATGACGCGCAGGGTGTTGCCGTCCTTGCCGATACGCTCGCTTTTGACACAACGGACATTGCTGATGGCGAGGAGCGGTTCCTCATTGCCAGGGCCAAAGGGTTCCAGTCGGGCGAGCTGCTCCGCGATTGCGATGGAGGCGCCAGCCAGCGTCATGATGCCGTCGAGCTTCAGGGCGTCCTGCTTCGGAAGGGTGAGGGCGCTGGAGAGCTGTGTGTCGAGCCAGCTGTGGAACTCGTCAGCACGATCAGCCGTGAGGGAGAAACCGGCGGCCATGGCGTGTCCGCCGCCGCTGAGCAGCAAATTATTTTGGCGGGCGGCGATGATGGCGCTTCCAAGATCGATTCCAGGGACGGAGCGGGCCGAGCCTTTGATGATGCCGTCCGCGAGCGCCGCGACGAGAGCAGGACGGTTGTAGCGCTCTTTCAGGCGGCCAGCGACAATGCCGACGACGCCCGGATGCCAGTTTTCGCCATGCAGGAAGATGACGGCGTGGCCTGCATCGAGCTGCTGCTGGGCCTGTTCCATGGCGGAGTCGAGGATTGTGGATTCGACGGTCTGGCGCTGGCGGTTGACGCGATCGAGTTGTTCCGCGAGGGCGCGGGCTTCGACGACGTCTTCGGAGAGTAGAAGTTTCAGGCCAAGATCGGCCTGTGCGATGCGGCCGCCGGCATTGATACGGGGGCCGAGGGCAAAGCCGCAGGCCATGGCGCTGGCTTCTTCCTTTACGCCTGCGACGGAAGACAACGTGGCCAGTCCAAGGCGCTCCCCGCGAGACATGACGCGCAGGCCCTGCATGACCAGCGCGCGGTTCAGGCCGGTCAGGGGCATGACATCGCAGATGGTGGCGAGAGCCGTGAGGTCGAGGCGCTGGAGCAGGTCGGGGATGGCTTGCCCGCCGTCGAACCAATTGGTGCGGCGCAGGAGGCGGATCGTGGCGACCATGGTGAGAAAGGCGACGGCGGTGGCGCAGATGTTGTTCAGGCCCGATACACAGTCCAGCCGGTTTGGGTTGACCACGATGCCCTTCGGCAGGGCGGCTCCGTCGGGTTTGTGATGATCGAGGACAATGATATCGGCACGGTCTGTTAGGCCGTTGAGGATGTCGATTGCTGCGGTGCCGCAGTCGATGCAGACGAGAAGGGTGGCACCTTCCGAGAGCAGTTTTTCGAGGGCGATGGTGTTGGGGCCATAGCCTTCGGTTAGACGGTCGGGGATATGGGTGCTGACGGTACAGCCAAGTTCACGAAGCGTGTCGCAGACGAGGGCAGTGCCGCAGGCGCCGTCCACGTCGTAGTCGCCGAACAGGCCGATATGCTCGTGGTTGCGGACAGCCTGTGCGAGACGTTCTGCGGCCCGATCCATATCCTGCAGGCAGGAAGGATCGGGCATGGCATCGCGCAGACGGGGGTTGAGAAACGAAGAGGCGTCGTGTGATGAGACGCCTCGTGCCGAGAGGATACGGGCCAGAAGTTCAGGAATATTAGCCTGCTGGGCGAGAGCGAGAGCCAGTCGGTTGTCTGCTTCCGCCAGCCTGGGATCGCGCCAGATCCAGCGGCGGTTTCCTGCACTTCGGGTTACGCCGAGGACGGCGCCCGTATCGTCTGCGAGCATGGTTCTCCGTTCAGGACGCGGGTTCTGCCTGTGGTTTGAAGCTGTGATGGCTCTCTATATAGCGCACCGTGCGGGATTTTGAACGCATCACGATGGAATGCGTGCGGGCGCGAGTGGCGCTCGGACGTTCCACCCCCTTCAGAAGCGGGCCGGATGTGACGCCTGTTGCGGAGAACAGGACGTTGCCAGCTGCCATGTCATGCAGGTAGAGCTTGCGGGCTGGGTCGAGGCCGTTCGCCATTTCGCGCGCGCGCTGGCGCTGGGTGTCGTCCTCAAACAGGAGCCGGCCCTGCATCTGGCCTTCCATACAGCGGATGGCTGCGGCAGCCAGAACACCTTCGGGAGCACCACCGGATCCCGCGTACAGATCCACGCCGCCGCCGTCCACGCAGGTGGCGATGGCCGCCGCCACGTCGCCGTCGCTGAGAAGCATCACACGGGCGCCGGCTTCGCGGGCGTAGGCGATCATCTCTTCATGTCTTTCGCGGTCAAGTGCGCAGAGAACCATGTCCGAGACATTGCGCTTCTTGGCCTTGGCCAGCGAACGGAGATTGTTGCCGATTGAGGCGTCCAGGTCTACCACACCTTCGGGAAGGTCCGGGCCGACGACAATCTTTTCCATGTAGATGTCAGGCGCGTGCAGGAACTTGCCGCGCTCGGCGAGAGCTACGACCGTCAGGGCGTTGGGAAGGCTCTTGGCGCAGAGATTCGTGCCTTCGAGCGGATCGACCGCGATATCCATGGCTGGGCCACCGGAGCCGACTTTCTCGCCGATATAGAGCATCGGGGCTTCGTCCATCTCGCCTTCGCCGATGGTGACGATGCCGTCGATGGCGACGGTGTCGAAGGCGGCGCGCATGGCCTGCACAGCGGCGCCATCGGCTTCGTTCTTCTGCCCGCGGCCGGTCCAGTGGGCGGAAGCGATTGCGGCCGCTTCCGTTACACGGACAAGCTCGAGAGCAAGATTACGGTCAGTGACGCGGTATGGGAGAACATTCTGAGGGTCGATCACGCAAAGGCATCCTCGATTTTGAGCACAAGCGGCTTTCCCGTTACGACAGGAAGGACGGCGAGTGCTGTTGCTGCTGCATGAATGGCTTTTTCTGGAACCTGATGGGTTATGATCGTCAGGTCGGCACATCCGGTTGCAGCATCATGCTGGGAAACAAAGTGAACGGAGACATCATGGTCCCGGAGAACCGATGTCAGCTCTGCCATTACGCCCGGACGGTCCTGAACGTTCAGACGTAAATAAAAAGCGCTGTTCAAATCAGCGAGACTGGCGCAGTCGGCAGCGGGCGAAACGGAGGTCGTGCCCCACACCGGAATGGCGGTTCCCCGCGCGAGATCGATCAGGTCGGCGACGACGGCGCTGGCGGTCGGGCCTTCGCCTGCGCCACGACCGGAGATGGTCATCGGACCGCTGAAGACTCCTTGGGTGGAGACGGCGTTGAACACGCCTTCAACTGCAGCAATGGGTGCTTTAGCGGGGACGAGGCAGGGGCGGACCCACGCTGCGACGTTACCGTTCTCAGCCTGGCGGGCCATGCCGAGGAGCTTGATGTGGTATCCAAGTTCGTCGGCGAATTTCAGGTCGGTCGCGGTGATGTCGCGGATGCCCTGAACGGAGAGAGTGTTAAACGCGATGGGGCGGAAGGCCAGACCGGCCAGAATGGCGAGCTTGTGGGCCGTGTCCCAGCCATCCACGTCCGTGGAGGGTTCGGCTTCAGCATAGCCCTTGGCCTGTGCTTCGGTCAGAACGTCGGTAAAATCCCGGCCTGTAGCGCGCATTTCGGTCAGGATGTAGTTGCAGGTTCCGTTCAGAATGCCGCCGACACTGAGAAGGCGGTCTGCGGCCAGACCTTCACGTACGAGCTTGATAGCGGGAATGCCGCCCGCCACGGCAGCTTCGAACAGGAGGGGTGCGTTCTTTTCTGCGGACAGGCGGCTGAGGCTGTCGCCATGCAGGGCCACGAGCGCTTTGTTGGCAGTCACGACCGGCAGGCCGCGTTCGAGTGCGGTAAGGACCATGTCATGCGCTGGACCTTCGGAGCCGCCGATGAGTTCGACGGCCACGTCGATTTCCGGGTCCTGAGCTACGGCGGTGGCACTGTCGTGCCATCGCATGGTGGACAGATCCACACCACGATCGCGGGTGCGGTCGCGGGCCGTGATGGCCACGACTTCGATCGGCCGACCGGCCCGGGCGGTAATCAGGTCAGCGTTCTCACGCAGGAGACGAATGACACCGATTCCGACAGTTCCGAGTCCAGCCAGTCCGATCCGCAGTGGTTTCACGATGATGCAGCTCCAAGAAGGTCAGCGGTTCCGGCCCCGGCGCCGTGCCGGGTCATGAAGCTCTTGATGGCCCGCGTCGCCTGACGCAGCCGCTGGGTGTTTTCGACAAGTCCGATCCGGACAAAGCCCTCGCCGTATTCCCCGAAACCCAGACCGGGTGCAACCGCAACTCCGGCTTCCTTGAGAAGTAGCTTGGAGAAGGCGACGCTGCCCATTTCGGCGAAGGCGGGGGGGATGGGGGCCCAGGCGAACATCGAGCCTGCCGGCGCGGGAACTTCCCATCCTGCGCTTTGAAGGCCGCGCAACAGCACGTCGCGGCGATCCTTATACATGGCGCGGATTTCGGAGACGTAATCCTGCGGGCCGTTCAGCGCGGCGACAGAGGCGACCTGAATGGGCGTGAAGGCGCCATAATCCAGATAGGATTTGATGCGTGTGAGGGCCTGTATCAGCTTCGGGTTGCCGACTGCGAAGCCCATGCGCCAGCCCGCCATGGAGTAGGTCTTAGACATGGACGTGAACTCGACGGCCACGTCCTTGGCGCCGGGAACTGCGAGAATGGACGGGGGCGGCTCGTTCTCGTTGAAATAGATTTCCGCGTAAGCCAGATCGGACAGGATCCAGATGTTTTCCCGGCGCGCGAAGGCCACAAGCTCCTTGTAGAAATCGAGGTTCGCGACAAAAGCCGTCGGGTTGGACGGGAAGTTGACGATCAGCGCCGTCGGCTTGGGTACGGAATGGCGAACTGCCCGCTCCAGTGCCCGAAGCATGTCCTCGTCCGGCGTGGCCGGGATCGAGCGGACGGAGGCACCGGCAATGATGAAGCCGAACTGGTGGATCGGGTAGGACGGGTTCGGGACCAGGATCGTGTCGCCGGGGCTCGTGATGGCAGCGGCCAGATTGGCCAGGCCTTCCTTGGAGCCAAGGGTGGCAATGACTTCGGTTTCCGGGTCTAGCAAGACGTTGAACCGGCGCTCGTAATAATTCGCCATGGCCTTGCGCAGGCCCGGAATGCCGCGGCTGACGGAATAGCCGTGCGCGCGCGGATTGCCGACCGTCTCGATCAGCTTCTGCACGACATGCGCGGGCGGTGCGCTGTCGGGATTGCCCATGCCTAGATCGATGATGTCGTCACCGGCGGCTCGCGCTGCGGCCTTGGCTTTGTTCACTTCAGCGAACACGTAGGGCGGCAGGCGGCGGATGCGGTGGAACTCTTCGGTCATGACCAGCTCTGGGGCAGAGGGTGAAAGGGAGCAGCGACGATAGACAGGTTTTTCCATGAGTGGAACAGCCTGACTGTTCTCGATCTCACAATGTCGTCTTCCGGCTGACCGTTGCGTCAGTCGTTGATCGTAACCCGGACGCCGTCGCCAATGGCTTCGGCCTTCAGAATGATCGCGGATGCGGGCACGCCGCGCGCGATCAGGGCGCGGGCAACCACGCGAGCGCGTAGCAGGCCCAGCGCGATTTCCCGGTTCTGATCCGCAGGTGCGAGGGCCGCATCCGCACTCATGAAGGCTCCGAAGCCAAGGATGGTCAGGTGCCTGTTTCCGCGCAAAGAAACAATGTGCTGGTAATCGCCTTGTGGATCACCCGTGACGTGGTCCGTTGCGGGCTGGAAGCGGATCAGGATGCCTTCGGGCGTGGACGTGTCGATATCCGGGCGAATGGGATCACTGACGATTGCATCACGCGGCAGGTCGAAGCCTGGGAACTGTGGTGGGGGCGGAGGTAGATCGCCAATTTTCGGGAACTGGCCCGGTGGGGTCGGGGGAATGGATTTCGCGACAACGGGGGGGAGCTCGGCTTCCGCAGCCGGAGCGGAGGGAGGCGTCTTTTTTGCCGGTGCGGAAGCATGGGGGGTCGATGTCGCCGCCAGATCGGGCGCCGGATTGATGGCGGAAGGGCTTTCCGGTTCCGGCTGTCCGACTGTCGTCATGGTCATGCCGCTTTGTTCCGTATTGGTCGTCGTGGCGGCTGGGGCAGGTTTGGGCGGCGGGGGAGTGAGCGGCAGGGCGCCCTGGGCTGCGCTTTCACGCTGGGCCAGATTCCGCTGGGCTTCAAGCTGTGTGGTCAGTGACAGACGTGCCTCGGGCGTCGGAAGCTCGGGAGGCTGCGTGGGGGTGCGGCCGACGTGCGGATAGTGCAGGTTCTCGCCCGGTGGCGGTGCGCGCAGCTTGGCAATCTCGCCGCCTTCGAAGTTATGCCACCAGCCGGTTACGGTATCCGTTGCGTCCTGATGCTGACAGGCCGCCAGCAGTGGCGCGCTTATCAGCAGGAGAAACGGGATTTTTCCCGCAGTCCTGCGTGTCGCCGCTGTCATGGGCTGCCTGCTGTTCCCTGGGACCACTGTGCCGTTCCTGCCGTCTGTAGAATGTCCAAATGCGGCGGAGACTAGCGGTTCGTGGCAGGTATGGCGAGAGTTCCTGTCGGTCCGGATTGGAAGCCCGATCCGAAGGAGGACTTGGCACCGACGCAAACGAAGCGCAGGATAGGGGGTATGAAGATGCATGCTGGATCTGGAAACGATATGGATATCACCAGAATGACCCCGACCCGCTTGGACGACGAGCCGGATGCTCCGGAGCCCGAAACCCGGGAAGACGACAACAAGACGCTGAACAGCCCGATCAGCGAGCTTGAGGGCCGTCTGTTCGATCAGCGGAAAGTCCTGATCTTCGGCGGTATCAACGATAAAATCGCCCGTGATGTCACCGGTCGCCTTCTGGCGCTGGCCGGGACGTCCGACAAACCGATCGATGTGTATGTGAACTCGCCGGGCGGCCATGTCGAGAGTGGCGACACCATCCATGACATGATCCGCTTTGTGGATTCGATTGCGCCGATCAACATGATCGGAACGGGCTGGGTTGCCTCCGCCGGTGCGCTGATCTACGCCGCCGGACGTCCAGAGCGCCGCGTCTGCCTGCCGAACACGCGTTTCCTGCTGCATCAGCCGATGGGTGGTGTGCGTGGTCCGGCAACGGATATCGACATTGAAGCTCGCGAGATCATCAAGATGCGCGAGCGTCTGAACCGGATTTTCGCGAAAGAAACTGGTCAGACCTACGAAAAGGTCGCCAAGGATACGGACCGCAATTACTGGATGTCGGCTAATGAAGCCATTGCCTATGGCCTCGTGAATCGAGTCATTCATTCGGCAACCGACCTCAAGTAAAACTGCAAGCTCCAAGGGGCACGGCGTGCCTTCAGGCACGCCGCGAAGACTGACATGAAAAGCCTGGCCGAAATCTATTCTCATCTTCCCGATGCACCGTCGGAGAAGACGCTCGAGCGTGTTGATTACGAAGCGCGCCACTGGAGCAGCCCGATTCAAGGGCCGCTCAAGCCCGGTACGGAAGAGCACAAACGGGCTGTCGCTGCGATGTTCCGCGATACGTTCAATCCGTACAAGCCGTCTGTAATCGACTGGCCGAAGCTGGATCCGGAGACGTTGCATCGCATCACGTCGCTGCCGATCTGGGATATTGCGGTCCAGACTGAAGGCAAGGCCCGCCTGCGCATGGCAGCCTATGCGGACATGATTACCGATCCGGACATGAAGGATGCGCTGTCGCGCAATGCCTGGGAAGAGAACCGGCACAAGGAAGTCCTGACCAAGTTGGTCGAGGCCTACAACATTCCGATGGCGCCCGAGCCTCCGTATGTGACGCCGAAGGATACGGAATGGGCGTATCTGGTCACGGGTTTTTCGGAATGTGTGGACAGCTTTTTCGCATTCGGTCTGTTCGCACTGGCCGAGCGTGCCGGGCTGTTTCCGAAGGAACTGATCGAGACGTTCGAGCCGGTGATGCAGGAAGAATGCCGTCATATCCTGCTGTTCGCGAACTGGCTGGCCTGGCACCGGGCGACCATGCCTTTCTGGAAGCGTCCTTGGTTCGAACTGCGTGTGATCGGGGTCTGGTTGTTCCTGGCCTATGAGCGCATAGGCTTGGCCCGTTCGATCGACGAGAACGGGGAAGAGCACACCCAGGACAACAATTTCACAGTCACGGGTGCCAAGGACATAACGGCGATGGACATCAGTCTTCCTGAGCTGATGCAGCTCTGTTTGGACGAGGATGACCGCCGCTTCTCTGGATATGATCCGCGTCTGCTGCGGCCGACGACGACGCCGGCAATTGCGCGTGCGATCATCAAGGGTGCAAAGCTCTGGAATTGTGTCCGGAGCAAGATTGCCGCCTGAGCGACCTTACTTCGCGGCAGTCATCCTGCATAAAAAAGGGCTCCGGAAGGAGCCCTTTTCCGTTTTAATCTTCCGGGTTGCCGTCTGCGTCGGGCTCCGGATCTGTCATCAGGGCGTCAGAGAGGACACCGGCCTCTGCGCGAATACGACGCTCGATCTCGGAGGCCATTTCCGGATGGTCGCGCAGGAACTGCTTGGCATTTTCGCGGCCCTGTCCAATGCGTTGGCTGTCGAAGGAGAACCATGCGCCGGATTTCTCGACGATGTTGCCCTTCACACCCAGATCAAGCAGTTCGCCCATCTTGCTGATGCCTTCGCCGTACATGATGTCGAACTCGACCTGACGGAACGGAGGCGCCATCTTGTTTTTCACGACCTTGACGCGCGTCTGGTTGCCCACAACCTCGTCCTTGTCCTTGATGGACCCGATACGGCGGATGTCGAGGCGGATGGACGAGTAGAACTTCAGCGCGTTACCGCCAGTCGTCGTTTCCGGATTGCCGAACATCACGCCGATCTTCATGCGGATCTGGTTCAGGAAGATGACGAGCGTGTTGGAGCGTGAGACCGTTCCCGTCAGCTTGCGCAAGGCCTGGCTCATGAGACGCGCGTGCAGACCAACATGGCTGTCGCCCATATCGCCTTCGAGTTCGGCGCGGGGAACAAGGGCTGCAACAGAGTCCACGATCAGCACGTCAACGGCGCCGGAACGGACCAGTGTGTCGGCAATTTCCAGTGCCTGTTCGCCAGCATCTGGCTGGCTCAGCAGAAGATCGTCGATGTTGACGCCAAGCTTGCGAGCATATCCCGGATCGAGCGCATGTTCTGCATCGATGAAGGCCACGGTCCCGCCCTTCTTCTGGGCTTCAGCCAGAACGTGAAGGGCGAGGGTGGTCTTGCCGGAGCTTTCCGGTCCGTAGATTTCGACGATCCGGCCGCGCGGCATGCCGCCGATCCCCAGAGCGATGTCCAGCCCGATGGACCCGGTGGAAATCACATTGGTTTCCACTTTCGGGCGCTGGCCCATGCGCATGATCGAGCCTTTTCCGAAGGCACGCTCAATCTGGCTAAGTGCGCCTTCCAGCGCCTTGGTCTTGTCCATTCAATCCTCGCAGTAGGTTTGGGCTGGCGTTTCCAGGATACGATAGACCGGGCGGCCACTCTCGCAAAGAGGCGTGATTTCCGCGATTGTCGGCTTCCTGTGTTCGTAAAATGTTCTCGTTCAGACATATCATGCCTGTCCCCCCTGTCGCCAAGGGGTATGGTCGTCTCCAGGAAAGATTTTTTCAGGAACGCGGCTGTGCCTATCGCAAGGGAGCAGAGCGGCTGGCAGGGCGTTTGAGTTTCCAGACATACGCAATAATGGCCGCGACGACCTTGAAATGTTCAGCTGGGATTTCGCTCTCGAGTGGAAGTGTGAAAAGCGCACGAGCCAAGGGCGGATTGGTCACAAGCGGGATGCGGTTGTCCTGTGCGATGTCCCTGATGCGGGCTGCGACATCGTCCATGCCTTTTGCGACGATCCTGGGCGCACCACCGCCACCTCTCTCGTAGACGAGTGCGACGGCGTAATGCGTCGGATTGGTGACGACCACGGTCGCTGTCTTTACGGCCGCCATCATGCGCTGTCTGGCTGCTTTTGCGCGCAGGGCTTTTTGGCGGCCTTTGACGTGCGGGTCGCCTTCCGTGTTCTTGTACTCGTCCTTGAGGTCTTCGCGGCTCATCTTCAGCTTGGAAATATGTCGGAAACGCATCCAAAAAATATCAAAGCCGGCGATGACCAGTTGTGCCAAGATCATGGCTGATGCGGCCTTGAAGCCGAGATCTGATATTATTTTCAGGAGGGGGGCGGGTTCCAGCCCGACCATCCGAGGCACGCTCGGGATGACATTTTTGGAGATATTCCAAAGGACCACGGCAAAAATCGTAAATTTTGCGAGTGCCTTAAACGTATCGGGAAGCGTTCCGCCACCGACAATGCGTTTGAAACCCGCTAGGGGAGAAATCCGTTCGAATTTCGGCAGCAGGGATTCGGGATGTATAAGGAACCCTGTCTGTAGGAATCCGCCTCCAAGGCAGAGTGCAGCGACGCTTGCTGCCATCGGCACAGCCAGTTTCAGTCCGGCTGCAATGGCGTGGTCTGTACTGTGGAGCAGGCCTCCCTGCGTCATGGGGAGCGTGCCGGCATTGGCCATGAGGACCTGCATGACGTGTATAAAGTCCGTCACCAGATAAGGCAGGACCATGAAAATTCCCGCAAATCCGCCAAGAAGAGCTACGAAATTCATGGCCTCGCGGGACATGACGATCTGCCCGTCCTCACGCGCTTTCTGAAGGCGTTGTGAGGACGGGGCTTCTGTCTTGTCGTCGGAATCAGACATGCTTCAAAGTCCTGGAAGGGCCCGGAAGACGTCGAAAGCCTGTCCCTGCCAGACCGTAATCATGGTGCTCAGTGTGAGGCCCAGAAGTGCGATCCCGCCAAGAAGCTGAAGAGGACTGGCGGCATTATAGATCTGCAAGGTAGGAAGCAGGCGTGTCATGATGCCCAGCATGCCCTGCCAGACAAGCGACAGGATCAAAAATGGCGCACTGAGCTCCAGTCCGAGCGCGAAGCTATGTTCCGTGAGCTGGACGATGCCTTGGGCGGAATCGCCCAGTAGGTTCCAGTGTGCGTGAGAAGCAGCGGCCAGCAGGGCTCCTCCGGGCGGAATGATGCTGTAACTGCCGAGGATGGCGCGGATGGGCAGGATATATGCGCCAGTCACGAGAAGCACGAGAGGGGCCAGCAGGTTCAGGAATCGCGCAGGAGCGGAACTACCCGACCCCAGATCCGGGTCCGGTTGAAGAACGCTCGAAATCCCCATGCAGACCGCGATGATCTGTCCGGCAATCGGCAGGGCCATGTAGATCAGACGCGCCATCCAGCCGATCAGAATACCGGCGAAGAGCTCGACTGCAATCATGCCGCAGAGCGCCAGCGGGGCCAGGGCCTCCAGATGGCTCTGCATTAGCAGGGGGGCAACGAGCGGAAGGAGCAGGATCGTAAGGGTGATGGCGCATCCTGCACGGATCATCATGGGCATGGACTGTTCGCCAAGGCCTGGCATGGTCATAACGACCGCCCCGGTGCGGGAAAGGACCAGAACAAAGGTGAGGGCCCAGACGCTTAAGGCTGGCCCGCTGAGATCCAGCCCCTGTAGCGCGCTTGCTCCGCTCGGGCCGGTAAGATCAGCATTCACAGTAGAGCGTCTTTCAGACCAGGAAATCCGGATGCAGGCATATCAGTCAACTCCGGATCTGGAAGGCGGGGGCTCAGGTGGTACCGACGAGGATCAGCTGGTCGAAGAGATGTCGGGTAAAGCTGATGAGTGTTGCGGTCATGAAGGAGCCTGCCATGACCATGACGGCACCGATGGCTAGAACTTTCGGCACGAAGGACAGCGTGGCTTCATTGAGCTGGGTGACAGCCTGTATGAGCGAAACCAGAAGACCGACCCCGAGCGCAGTCAGGAGGGCGGGAGCACTCAGCTTGAGAGCGACGAGAAAGGTCTGCTCCAGAATGGCGCCGAGATCGATGGCCTGCATGGTCAGATCGTCATTTTCATCACGTCCTGATAAGCCTGAACCATGCGGTCGCGGATCACGGTCGTGGTCTGAAGGGCAAGCTGCGCGTTAGACACCGCGGTCACGATTTGCGTCATATCACCGCCGCCTGTCAGGCCCTGTGCAGCCTTAGTTTCGGCATCATGACCGCTGTCGATGACGTTGCTGACGGACTGGGAAAGAATGGATCCGAAATCCGTACCGGAACTGCTGCTGGCGGTCGTTGCGGATGACTGGATGCCGTCATCGACATTGTCCGTAATCCCCTGCAGGCGGCTCTGGAGACTTTGAACGGCGTAGGCATTATGGGCCTGGGTGAGGGATGTGAGCATCGGGATTACTTCAGCAGGTCGAGTGTTCGGGACAGCATGGTCCGGGTGCTCGACAGGGCGTTGAGGTTGGCTTCGTAGGAACGCTCGGCTTCGCGCATGTCCATCATCTCTGTCATGGAATCCACGTTGGAAACCTTGACGTAGCCGCGTTCATCAGCAGCGGGATGGGATGGGTCGTAGCGGGTGTTGAAGTCCGACATGTCCTGTCCGACATTTTGAACATCCACAGTCGAGGCGCCCGTTTCGTCGTCTACATGTTCGGCGAAGGTGATGGTCTTGCGGCGGTAGGGATCCGCGCCGGGCTGGGAGCCGGTCGTGTCCTGATTGGCGAGGTTTTCCGCGACAATGCGCAGGCGCTGGGCCTGCGCGTCCATGCCGCTTGCGGAAATACCGATGGTGGTGGACAGGTTCATCCGTCAGGCTCCTTACTTACCGAGTGCCGTCTGGAACATGCTCAGGTATTTCGAATAGACGTTCACGGCGAGGTGCTGCTGGTCATTCACGTCTGCGACCTGCTCCATCTGCTGGTCCAGGGAGACCTGATTACCGTCCAGAGATTGTTCGGATGTGGTCTCGATGGTGTGGGTGCCTGAGGCGCTGTAACCGATATGACCGGGTTGGGTGACGGTGGGTGTGATGTCGAATTCGCCCATCGCTGCCTCGAACGGGGAGACGTCCTTGGCCTGGTAGTTTGGTGTGTCGGAATTGGCGATATTGCCGGCCAGCACCTGTTGGCGCGCCTGAAGCCAGTTCATGCGGTCACGGCCCAGAGAGAAAAGGTCGGTGCCGCCTGCGCTGGTTGGGTCGATGTTACGCATCGAGACAGTCTCCATCATGCAGGTGCCGGAAAAGTCCCGGCGAAGCGCATGATGGCGCGAAATCTTTAATAAATGGTTGCCTGGACCGCGGATTCTGCTGCGGGAGAAGGATGTAACGGGACTTTGTCAGGCTTCGTAATCGTTACCGGGCGTAGAGCGATCCATAGCCTCTTCTAAGGTCCTTCCGGTGCTGTCTTTTCACTTCGTCCAACCGTTGACTGAATGGCCCAGTAGGGCGGTGGCCGCAGGGCTTGGGGCTTTGAACAGTACATCGCGGGTGAAATAAATGCGGTCGCCTTCAATGCGGAGAAGGCCTTGCTCCAGCATGGTCTGTCGCTTCTGAGCATAATTAAAACTGCTAGAAACTTCAGTGCGGCCATAAGAGCCTGCCAGTATCACCAGGCCTTCTTGCGTATATTGGGCGCGTCCGTCTACGCCGGATGCATGGCAATAAAATTCGGTTGAGATGGGTTGTTTCTGTGAATCCAGAACAGATTCAGTTGTCTGAGTGACGGTAACAGGATTCCGGTTGCGAATGAGGGGTTCGAAAATCGGGTATCCCAGGGTTGTCAGCAGGATGTCTATTGTTTCGAAAATTTCACGACATTCTGCTTCCAGCGCGGGGAGGGTATGGGGTCTTGTTCCGCTTGTGCCATTGTCCATTTCAAAGCGCTGGGTCTGTGTGGCGCGGCTTAGGGCCAGCCATTCCAGATAGTGCGCGTGTGTGACGGTCAGGCTTTGGGTCAGAGAGTAGGCGACGATGGCACGGATCCACCAGAGGCCCTTCTTCTCGTGGTGTTGCTTCAGGCGGTTTCCGAAATTTCCAGTCTGTCCGATATAGGCCTTCGGCCGTTCCGTTTCGTCGTTTTCACCGAACAGGATGTAGATGCCGACCGAACTGGCTTCGGGCCGTTCAAGAAACTCTTCCAGTCGCAGGCGAGGGATTTCGACAACCTGCACGATCCGGGTGGTGATGGAGGCGGTCCGGATTCCCTGTGGATCGCCGGAGGGAAGGAAAATCTGGATCGTCTGGGGGGGGCGTTCACGACGTCTGGTCCTGCGCAGAAACATTGAGAAAAATATCTGTGACAGGGACAGGACGCTCAGGACAGGGATTTTCTGCTGTTTGGGCAGCATCTTTGGCAAAATTGAGGGGCAATTAAGCGGTCGTTAACCGGTCTTGGGCATCATGTCGGGGAATGAGGATGACTGACCTATGACCCTGCATGAGTGCGTGAACGCGATTGCCGCTCTGATTTTCATTATCGTGCTGATTTTCTGTGCCCGGCCCCTGCTGCGTTTTCTGGAACAGAAAAAGAGCGGTGCGCGTGAGGGGCAGGCGGGGCTTTCGCTGGTGGGGCAGATGGCGCTGGACCGGACGCGGCGTCTTTCAGTCGTACGATATGGCGCGCGGGAAGTGCTGGTTCTGACGGGCGGCAATCAGGACATCCTGATGGATTGGACGGAGCGAGAGACGTTTGATTCGGCTCTGACTGCGTCAGCTGCGGAGGACGTGGCATGAAGAAGGCCGCCTGCGTTTTTCGGGTTTTGCTGCCGCTTCTGGTTTTGCTGGCATGTCTGGGAATGCCGCATCTGGCGCATGCTCAGGCGGTGAGTATTGATCTGGGGCAGAATGGTGCTTCTGGAGGGGCGGGGACGACCAGCCGGCTGGTGCAGCTGACGGCACTGATCACTGTTCTGTCTCTGGCGCCGAGTCTGTTGGTAATGATCACGGCATTTACGCGGATCGTGATCGTCCTGTCCCTGCTGCGTAGTGCGCTGGGCGCACAGGGTACACCCCCCAATACAGTTCTGATCGGGTTGGCGCTTTTTCTGACGCTGTTCGTGATGCAGCCGACGCTTCAGAAATCCTGGGATGCGGGGATCGAACCGTTGATGGCCGGACGTGTCGGCGAAATGGAAGGTCTGGCGGCTGCGGCCCAGCCGTTCCACGATTTTATGGCGGTAACGGTACGTCCTGCGGATGTGGCGACGTTCCTGAACATCGCGCATGAAAAGCCACCTGCAAAGATCGGGGACACGCCGTGGCGTGTGCTGGTTCCGGCCTTCATGGTCGGGGAACTGCGTCGCGGTTTTGAAATGGGATTTTTGCTCTATCTGCCGTTTCTGGTCATCGATCTGGTGGTGTCCAGCGTGTTGATGAGCCTTGGCATGATGATGCTGCCACCCAGTACCGTGTCTCTGCCGTTCAAGCTGATCTTTTTTGTTGTGGTGGACGGCTGGTCTCTGGTGGCGGGAAGTCTGGTGCGAAGTTTTACCGGGTAGGGGCCCCGGGGTCAGAAAACAGCCCCGCCGGTCAGGAGAACGGCGGGGCTGTTTTGTCAGTTACTGCTGTCGTTCGTTGTGCCGGCAGCGAGGCCAGCTGCACGCGGGTCCGTGGAGCCGCGGCACGAATCGTTGCCGTGGCAAAGGATGGCGTTGATGCGGCCAGCACCTTCGTGCGGGATCGGGGTTTCATGTGCGACGGCGCGGGCAGCGTCTCCGACTGCGTCTGCGGCTTCGTTCTGGCCCGAGGCCGCGATAACGGCGCGTAGGTTACGCTGATCACGCAGGACGGCTGCAGAGAGCAGCGGCTGGGGCGTGCGGGCGGGGGATGCGCCAAGGACGACGCCGGTGCTGCCCGCAATGCGACCGGTTCCGAACAGGTTGTTGTCACTCAGGACGCAGGCTACGGCCATGCCGGAATGGTCGGTCACGACAAAGGACGTGGAGGCCGGAAGGGCTGGAAGGGTGCCGCTGCCGGAACGGCCATTGTTGAGAGCTGCCTGGGCAGCGGCGAGCGATGTGTTGCCGGAGGCGCGCCACGCAGCGACGGTGCCTTGTGCGGAGGCGCCGGTCGTGTAGCGGATGGCTGCTCCAAGGCCACCATCTGCCGGCGGGGCCAGGAACGATGCGTCCACACCGCCCTGTCGGGTCGTCAGAGCTTCTGTCTGGAGGGGAAGCGTCTGGCGCATATCGTCATCGTTCAGGCCACCCCCGGCTTTCTGGGCTGCGGTCACATAGACGTCAGCCAGGGCTCCGTTATAGAGGTCGCCGACGCCAGCAACCCGAATGCGCTCCAGGAAGCCTGCGAGGCGCGGCTGGGCCAGGCTGTCACCAGCCACGAGAGTGGAGGCATCGCCGCGACCGAAGATAGCACGGGCGCTGTCATCGGCCAGAAGGGCCGGACGCACGGCTGCCAGATCGGCTGCCAGCGTGCGGCTGACAGTGATGCCCGTGCTGGCGAGATTGAGAGCCGGGGCGATCAGATCATTGAAATCGACCGTGCCGTAATGGAGCTGCATCAGATACAGCCCACGGAAGTCGGCCGGTGTGGCTGCCGGACGATCGGCGCCCTTGCTGGTGCCAGCGCGGGTCTGGAACGTGATGGACTGTGCCGCTTCACCGGGGCGGCTGACGAGGCAGGCGCCTCCGCCGCCGAAAGATGCACGGGACGGCAAGGTGACGCCGAGCGCCAGAGCCGTCGCGGTGGCGGCATCGGCCGCATTGCCGCCACGGGCCAGCACGTCATGGCCGACCAGGGCAGCCTGGGGTTCGTCAGCGACGACCGTGCCGATGCTGCCGCCTGCGGGAGCGGATGTTTCATTGATGCCGACGAGATGGACGCCTGGGATCCAGGAGCAGGCGCCCAGCAGAAGGCCCGAGGCGACCGACGCCATCAGTGAGGCGGGCAGGCGGGAAGAGACGCGACGGGCCTGTGTGGCGTCCGGGGTGGAAATCTGGTGCTGTCGATGCGCCACCTGGCGTTTCTCCAATGTCTGGTCACGACTGTCCGGCCTCGTGGCCTTCACGGATGGCGGGCGCGGGCAGACGGGTCTGCGCCGTGGGTCCTGGTCCGGTTGTTATTCCCTCATAACGGGAATCTGTCGTTTGTGGGAGGGGCGAGTTGGTGTCTTCTCTTTGCCACAGACCTTCTTTATGCCGTATGGACCTTATGTCCTGTCTTTCCTTCAGCTGATCCGGAGCTTTCCGTTGAGATACCCTCTGCTTGCCACAGCGTTTACCGTTGTTGCCGGAATGTCCTTTCTTTTGGGCGGTCAGGCTCTGGCGGCTCCGGCGGCATCCTTCACACCTGCCCAGCGGGCCGAGATTGTCGGCATCATGCGTGATGCGCTGCAGAACGATCCGAGCATTCTGACGGACGCCATCCGCGCGATCCGTGAAAAGGCCGAGGAACAAAAGCAGGATTCGACGCTTGCTGCCGTGAAGGCGCATCAGTCCGAGCTTCAGAGTGCGCCCGATTTTGCGATCCGGGGCAACCCGCATGGCAGGATCACGGTGGTGGAGTTTTATGATCCGCGCTGTTCGTACTGCCGCTCCAT
The DNA here is from genome assembly GCF_016757795.1 of Gluconobacter sphaericus. Taxonomy (GTDB): domain Bacteria; phylum Pseudomonadota; class Alphaproteobacteria; order Acetobacterales; family Acetobacteraceae; genus Gluconobacter; species Gluconobacter sphaericus. Next base: position 1,911,673 of record NZ_CP068419.1, read on the forward strand.
GATGGGCGAGGTGGACAGTTTCCTCAGCCGCCATCCGGATGTCCGGCTGGTCGAGAAGGTTGTGCCGGTTCTGGGTAGCAACAGTGTTCTCGACACGCGGGCGATTTTCGCCGCCAGCGCACAGGGTAAATATGAGGTTATGCGCCGGGCGTTGATGGCAGACACCACTAAGCCGACCATGGAGCGTATAGTTGAGCTGGCTCAGGCCAATGGTATCGACACGAAGAAGTTGACGGCTGATATGAGCTCACCCCAGACCATGGCGCTCATTAACACCAATCTGGATCAGGCGCGCGCCGTTGGTCTGGACGGAACGCCGACGTTCATTTTCGGTACGGCGGCCGTTGCTCCGGGCGCGCTTGAAGCGGACCAGATGGATGCGTTTCTGGAGCGTGCCCGAAAGGCGTGAGCCTCCAGACGTTTTAATCAGGGCATTTATTAAGGTGTTAGCGTTTCTCGCTGTCTGCGCCTGAGGCATCTGCGTCCCGTTGCCGTCAAGGATACCGGCGTGGGACGGAGCATCTGAACTGCGCGGGTGATTGCTGCGACTTCGTTATCGGATGGGGCAGAGCTGAAAACACGGTCATGCTGCCGCAATTCTGGAAAGGCATGTTGAGGATCTCCGTATGATAACGACGTGGATGCAGGAAAGTCGGATGAATCTGGTTGGAACCGGGTCGGTGGCAGTGATGGGGATCGTTAACGTCACGCCGGATTCCTTTTCTGATGGTGGCCGTTTCCTCCACCCTGAGGCGGCTTTGGCTCATGGACGCACGTTGCTGGCGGACGGGGCAGATCTGCTGGACGTGGGAGCTGAATCCACGCGGCCGGGATTTGAGCCTGTTCCGGCAGAAGAGGAATGGACGCGTCTTTCGCCTGTGGTGGGAACACTGGTGGCGGAAGGGGCCGTCGTTTCGGTCGATACGACCAAGGCGTTCGTCGCGAAACGGGCACTGGAGGCTGGTGCTGCGGTTATCAATGATGTGTGGGGGCTACAGGCTGATCCGGAAATGGCATCCGTGTTGGCAGATTCGAATGCTGTGGCCGTGCTGATGCATAACCGGCATGAGGTGGATGCGGCGCTCGATCTGCGGGCGGACTGGCGCCGTTTTTTTGATTGCTCGCTGGCACTGGCAGAACGGGCTGGAATGGCGCGGGAGCGGATCGTGCTTGATCCCGGTGTTGGGTTTGGCAAGACGCAGGCGCAGAATGTCGAAGCCGTAGCCCGTCTTGGGGAACTGAAATCCGAGTATGGGCTTCCGGTTCTTCTGGGTGTGTCGCGCAAGTCGATGTTTGGGTATTTTTTGGAGCGCGCGGCATCCGAGCGGTTGGCGGGAACGCTGGCGACCCATCTGTATGGGGCCGATCAGGGAGCCGCGATCCTACGGGTGCATGATGTGCGCGAGCATGTGGATGCGTTGAAAATGCGCCGGATTCTGAAGGATGTCCGATGATCGTACCTGCTCTGACTTCCGTTTTTGTGCGGGATCTGTGCCTGTTTGGCTATCATGGCGTGCTGCCGGAAGAGACGCGGATTGGGCAGCGTTTTGTGGTCGATATCGAGATCCGGGCCGATCTCTCAACCGCGATCGCGGGTGATGATTACGAGCAGGCTGTCTGTTACGGGACGTTGTGCGATATCGCTTCGGCCGTCGTGACGGGGCTGCCCCTTCAGCTTATCGAAACAGTGGCAGGGCGCATTGCTGAAGCCGTGCTGGCGCGGCTGGAGCGTGTGGAATGGGTGCGGGTTGAGGTACGCAAGCCCTCCGCCCCAGTACCGTATGCGGTGTCGGGGACTGCGGTGGCCGTTGAACAGGCCCGGGCGTACGAAGTTGCGTTCTCGCTAGGGAGCAATCTGGGGGAGCGCGAGGCTGTTCTGGCGGCGGCGGTGGATCGACTGTCGCTTGTGGACGGGCTTGAGATCGTGGATGTGTCATCGCTGTATGACAGTGCGCCCTGGGGCGGGGTGGAGCAGCCGGCATTCGTCAATATCTGCACCACAGGGCGGACTACACTGGAGCCCCACGCGCTGTTGCGGGTTTGCAAGGCGATCGAGGCCGATCTGGGGCGTGTACCCGGTGTGCGCTGGGGGGCGCGGGCTGTCGATATTGACATTCTTTATTATGGAGGGCGGGAGATCCGGGACCGGGTGCTGACCCTGCCGCATGCGTGCCTGTTCGAACGGGCTTTTGTGCTTGAGCCTCTTGCAGAAATTGATCCAGATCACGTCATTGGTGGACGTCGCGTGCGGGACGCGCTAGCAGTCCTGCCGCGGAGCCCGGGGGATGTGACCCGGCGCGCCCCTGACGGCACTGGCCGTTGGGGCATCAAGGAGCCTGAACCCGCATGACCAACCTGAACGCCACGATCATGACCGCCGCATCGGCACGTCTGTCGGACAGTCAGGATAGCCTTTCTTCCGAAGAACTGCGCCCCATGGGAGCGTTGCCGCTGCCTGCGGATGCGGAAGTGCGGATTGCGGGGGCTGTGCGGGAGATCCTTGAGGCGCTGGGTGAAAATCCGGAGCGTGAAGGTCTGCTCGATACGCCGCGCCGCGTGGCGAAGATGTATCTCGAAGTGTTCAGCGGTTTGCATCAGGACCCGCGGGATCATCTGAAAACACAGTTTTCGGCGGATCAGCATCATGGTGCGGTGATCGTCAAGGACATTCGCTTCCATTCGATGTGCGAGCATCATCTGCTGCCGGTCTATGGCAAGGCGCATGTTGCCTATTTGCCCGCAGGCGGGCGCCTGACGGGGTTGAGCAAGATTGCACGGCTGGTTGAGGGTTTTGCCCGTCGTCCGCAGTTGCAGGAGCGTCTGACGGACCAGATCGCTCAAGGCATGGAAGATGTGCTCGCTCCTGAAGCTGTGCTCGTCGTGATCGAAGCGGAGCACATGTGCATGAGCATGCGCGGCGTCCGCTCCCCCGGCTCCACGACTGTGACCTCCATTGCGCGTGGCACCTGGCTGCGGGATAGCGCAGCCAGAATGGAAATTATGTCGCTTCTGCGGGGCTGAGACAGCTCTGCCGACTCTGGGCCGGAGCGGCAGAATTGATGTCGTAAGGTTTGTGGACGGGGGCTGGACGTTTGCAGAGACCGTCCGTCACCTTCTGACTCCAGATTGCGCCCAGCTGCTCGCGCCGCCGGGAGATGATTTCTTTCGGCTCCATGTTTCGAAAACAGGGTCCGGATCGTCCTGCTCGTGCGGAAACGGCATGGATCTGTGTGGCGATTTCCACGCCTGCGATGAGGATGGTTTTCATGCTGTTCTTTTACGTCCTGAGGAGGTTACCCTTATTCTAATGCGCCGGTCAGTTCCGTTTCTTTCTCCCCGGCACGAATAGCCGCATCTCCGGCATCAGAATGAAGGAGTGATGCCTGTGTCATTTGGAAAGAACGTGTTCCAGGCCCTGACGCGCTATGCGCTGGCGGCGCAGATTGACGAATGGGGCTGGGACATTGGTCCGCATACTTATGGCGCGCCCACTGTTCTGGAAGTTGAGGAAGCGGGACTCCGCATAGGCGATTACTGCTCGATCGGGCCCGGTGTCACGATCATCCTGGGCAATCATCGTGCCGATCTTGTCAGCACCTATCCTTTCAGAACCCTCTCGCATTTCTGGCCCTCTGCTGCAGAGGGAGAGCGCGATCACTCTTCAAAAGGGGACGTCATTATTGGCAATGACGTATGGATCGGGGCGCATGCCACGATCATGTCCGGGGTGACGATTGGGGATGGCGCTGTTATTGCCGCACAGGCTCTCGTCACGAAATCGGTGCCGCCTTATGCGATTGTCGGGGGTAATCCGGCAAAAGTGATCCGCTACCGTTTTTCCGAAACGGTCATTGCGCGGCTGTTGGCGCTGGCATGGTGGAAATGGCCGGAAACGTTGGTGGAAGAACGCTCCGGCCGTCTGATGAGTGACGATATCGAAGCGTTCCTGGACCTTTATGAAAATGCTTCGTACGGGTCCGGGGACGGTTCATCCTGATTTGGTGAATGGCATTGCGCCTTCATGAGGTGGCAGGCTTGCAGTACGTTTTCTTGAAACCCTCCTGCCGGAACTCCCCCGGGTGTCCGTGCGATTGGGCTGTGTCGGAAAGCGTGCCGCGACAGGGGGTGATCCGTGGGGTCCTTCGGGAGTGGTGACGGTTTTCTCTGTATCGAAGGGGATCTTGATGAGTACCGCGGAAACGATGATGTCTCAGATGACGCAAAAAGGCGGATTTATTGCTGCTCTGGATCAGAGTGGCGGATCTACGCCTGGTGCGCTGAAACAGTACGGCATCCCTGAAAGCGATTACTCGGGCGAGAGCGAGATGTTTGCGCGCATGCATGAGATGCGGGTGCGGATCATCACGGCGCCGTCTTTTACGGGGGAAAAGGTGATCGGGGCCATCCTGTTTGAGCGAACGATGGATGGAGACGTGAAAGGCGAACCGGTCCCGGCCTATCTCTGGCGCGAGCGGGGGGTCGTTCCGTTCGTGAAGATCGACAAGGGCCTGGAAGCGGAAGCGGACGGCGTCCAGCTCATGAAGCCGATGCCGGGGCTGGATGATCTGCTGGAGCGGGCAGTGAAGCTGGGTGTTTATGGAACGAAGGAGCGCTCCACGATCCGACTGCCGTCAGAGAGCGGGATTCGGGCTATCGTGCAGCAGCAGTTCGCAGTCGCGGAGCAGGTTCGCAGGCATGGGCTGGTTCCCATTCTGGAGCCGGAAGTGCTTATCAAGAGCCCTGACAAGAAGGCCTGCGAGCAGCTTTTGCATGATTATGTTCTGGAGGAGCTTCAGAAGCTGCCCGAAGACGCGCGGATCATGCTGAAGGTGACGATCCCGGAAGTACCTGATCTGTATGACGATATTGCGCGTGATCCGCGGATGGTCCGTGTTGTTGCGCTGTCAGGGGGCTATCCGCTGGATCAGGCCTGCGAAAAGCTGCGCCATAATCATCGGATGCTCGCGAGTTTTTCCCGGGCCCTGATCGGGGATCTGCGCCATCAGATGGATGACGCGCAGTTCGATGCGACGTTGGGCAGGACGATCGACGAGGTTTACGACGCTTCGGTCCACAAGGTCTGAAAACTCAGGTTCCGGGCCGGATGTCAGGCGATGCTGGCGTCCGGCCTGTTCCACCAGCACTGTTCCGGTTGTCGCGAAACGGTGGGCAGATAATGCTGCGGGTTACCACCAAGACGGACGGTGTTGGTGGGTGTTTCTTCCAGTTCGATCTCATGGACACGCAGGATATCGCCCTGATCCGCGAGGATGGCGGTCAGTTTGGCAAGCATGAGAGCGGCCATAAGCTCGGTCGTCGGATCGCCGGGGGTAACGACGATGCGTTGGGCGCGCTCGGGCTCGTTCTCGCGGAACCATGCAAGTAGCGGATCGGTTTCCGAGAGCTGGAGCGCGTGGTCGAGGCTGTTGTCCACGAAATGGTGCCAGCGCGTCTTGGCCTCGGCGAAGGGCAGGATCATGTTCGCATGGCCGTCCAGTCTGGCCTGTTTGGCCGGACGCAGCGTGACACGAACATATTCGTTATGGCCGTGCGGGATGGCGCAGCGTTCGCTCGCTCCGGTGATGAGCCGGTGCCCCATGCAGAAACGACGGGTAAAGACGAGTTCAGCAGTCATGTGGCGCCTCCGTGCGAATGGCGGCTCTGCTGGTAGCGCCGCCAGCCATCGGCACGCAGGTTACAGGCGGGGCAACTGCCACAGCCATACCCCCACTCATGCTGATGGGTTCGATCGCCCATGTAGCACGAATGGCTTTCACGATTGATGAGGTTTACGAGTTTCTGCCCGCCGAGTTGTTCCGTCAGATCCCATGTCTGGGCCTTGTCGATCCACATCAGGGGCGTGTGCAGGACGAAGCGCTGGTCCATGCCAAGGTTCAGGGCGACCTGGAGCGCCTTGATCGTGTCATCGCGGCAGTCTGGATAGCCAGAATAGTCGGTTTCACAGACGCCCGTGACGATATGGCGCGCATTGCGGCGGACGGCGAGGGCTGCTGCAAAGGTCAGGAAGATGATGTTGCGGCCAGGCACGAAGGTGTTGGGCAGGCCGCTTTCGCTCAGTCCGATCTCGGCTTCGCGGGTCAGGGCCGTTTCGGACAGGGCGCCGAGGGAGGCGAGGTCGATCGTGTGATCTTCGCCGAGGCGTGATTTCCAGTCTGACGAGAAGGCAGCCATCTGCTCGCGCAGGGTCTCGCGGCATTCGAGTTCGATGGCGTGACGCTGCCCGTAGGCGTATCCGACCGTTTCGACACGATCGAAGCGGGAGAGGGCCCAGGCGAGACAGGTTGCGGAATCCTGACCGCCAGAGAACAGGACAAGAGCAGTGTTGCTGCTGATGGTCATGATCAGGGAATTCCGATCAGCTTGTGGGTCTGGAGCGACAGGCGCCAGCGCGGATGGCGCAGGCAGTAGGCCACGGCGGCCTGTGTGTTGGCAATGCGGTCGGGACCGTCCATCGGCTGGAGCCAGAAATGGCGGAACGCGAGCTGCTCGAAGAGTTCGGGCGGGAGTTCCGGCTGGGGATAGACCAGCTTGAGCTCCGCACCTTCGTCCTGCACGAGCGCACCGCCCGGCTTGGGGCTGACGCAGACCCAGTCGATTCCTGCGGGGGCTGCAATGGTACCGTTGGTTTCCACCGCAATTTCGAATCCGCGAGCTTTTACGGCGGTAATCAGGGCGTCATCGAGCTGGAGCAGGGGTTCGCCGCCCGTGAAGACGACATAGCGCCGCCCGCTGTCATCAGCCGTACCGGTCCAGCAGGATTCAATGGTGGAGGCTAAAGCCTCAGCCGTCTCGAAACGGCCGCCGCCTTCACCATCTGTGCCGATGAAATCGGTATCACAGAACGTGCAGGACGCAGTGGCGCGATCCTGCTCGCGGCCCGACCACAGGTTGCAGCCGGCGAAGCGGCAGAACACCGACGCGCGGCCTGTCTGTGCACCCTCGCCCTGGAGGGTCACGAACATTTCCTTCACAGCATATGACATGACCGCAGCATGTCGGCGAGGTTGGCGCAGGATGCAAGGGAAATCATCATACCAGCCTGATGCAAGGGCAGCCGAGGGTGGTTTCGGCCTTCAGGGGGATGGGCAGGACACGCTTTCATGGTAGGGAGAGCGCATGGAAGACATGAATGCCCGTTCTCCTGTCCTGGTTCTTGAACCCCAGCGTGGATGGGGGCTTGTCCGTTCTGCCGCAGCTGATCTGAGGGCAGGTCTGCGGCTGTTTCCGCTCGCCGCTGCACTCGGCTGGCTGGATATCAAGATGCGGTATCGTGGTTCCATCCTCGGGCCGCTGTGGCTGACGCTCTCCACCGCCGTGATGATCGGCGCAACGGGTGTGGTGTATGGCTATCTCTTTCACATGGACCTGAGGACCTATCTCCCCTTCCTGTCGCTTTCTATTGTGCTGTGGGGATATATTGGCACGGTCGTCAATGATGCAGGGACGGTCTTTACGCAGAACACCCCCCTGTTCCATTCGATGCGGATTCCGGCCAGCCTGCCCGTCATACAGGTGATCGTCCGGAACCTGCTGATCCTGCTGCATAATATGGTGGTGGTTGCAGTTGTGTTTGCCGTCTTCCGGATTTGGCCACACCAGATCTGGAGTTTGCTACTCAGCCTTCCTGTTTGGATCGTGGACAGCTTCTGCGTCATCCTATTGATTGGGATGCTGGGCGCGCGTTTTCGCGATATCGCACCAATCGTGGCATCCCTGATGCAGATTTTCTTCTTTGTGACGCCGGTCATCTGGAAGCCCGAGCTGATCACGACCGGACGCCAGTATCTGCTGCTTGATCCGTTCTATTCGCTGCTTGAAATCGTGCGCGCGCCTCTTCTGGGGCGGACGGTGGATGCGGTTGTCTGGGAAGCGGCCATCGGGCACAGCGTGTTCCTGTGGCTTCTGGCGTCCATCCTGTTCTGCCGGATGCGGTCGCGCATTCCCTACTGGATCTGATCTGATGCCCGGTATCGTTGTTGACCGTCTCTGTATCGATTTTCCACTGTATCATGGTCAGAGCCGTTCTCTGAAACGGCAGGTCGGCAAGACCCTGACCCGCTTTGCACCGTCCTCGCCATCGGTGCATCTGATGCATGACCAGCGCGAACGCACAATTGTCAGCGTGCTGCGGGAAATAAGCTTCACGCTGCGTTCTGGCGAGCGGCTGGGGCTGATTGGCAGTAACGGTGCGGGCAAGACCACGCTCCTGCGGGCGCTTGCCGGCATCTATGAGCCTGTCGCCGGGCGGGTCCGGCTTGAGGGGACGATGCGGACCCTGCTGGACAGCAGTCTGGGCATGAATCCCGATCTGACCGGTCGTGAGAACATCCGTCTCAAAGGCCGGTATGAAGGGTTGTCACGCCAGCAGATAGACCGGATCGAACAGGACGTGCAGGACTTCGCGGAACTCGGGCCTTACATGGATATGCCGGTGAAGGCCTACAGTGCAGGCATGAGTGTCCGTTTGGCGTTCGGTCTGGCAACGGCGTCTGCTCCTGAAATCCTGCTGATGGATGAATGGTTTCTGGCGGGCGACGGCATTTTTATGAACAAGGCCCGCACCCGGCTTGAGGAACTCGTCCAGAAGGCGGAGATTTTGGTGCTCTCGACCCATCAGCCCGAAATCATGCGTCAGTGGTGCACGCGAGTCCTGTGGCTGGAGAATGGACATGTCCGGATGGATGCTACACCCAACGAGGTTCTGGATGTCTATCTGGCACACACGAACTGAGGCCTCAGCCCCCTGAACCAAACCGTGCAAGCGCCCAGGTTGTCCCGAGATACAGCGCGATCGTAAGGGCACACCCTGCCATCAGGGCCAGCCAGAACGGCACTCCCACCCTCAGCAGCCGTGGAATGAGCAGAAACATCGGTAGGGACGGAAGCACGTACCAGAACGTCGCTTCCGCATGGCGACCCATGACAATGCGGTCAGGTTTTTCTATCCAGAGCCAGATCATGCCCAGAACCGACACTAGTGGCAGGGACGCAATCAGGGCACCCGCTCCAGGATAGCGTCGCGCAACACCCGAGGCCGCAGCGATCAGAACACCTGAGAGTAGACATTTCAAAATAAAGAAAAGCATACCCTTACCTATGGGTAAGCGGTCGTTTTCGAAACTTATTTTTTCTGGGAATGTGGCCAACTCCAGGAAAGGAGTGGCGCGAGTGACGGGGCTCGAACCCGCGACCTCCGGCGTGACAGGCCGGCGCTCTAACCAACTGAGCTACACCCGCAAAACTGCTTATCAGCAGCTTGGGACCTTCCGTTCAGGAAGCTGTTTGGCTTCCTCTCGGTCGGTGGCGGTGATTTATCAGCCTACCCGGGGGGTGGCAATAGGGTTTTCTGAAAAAAAGCTTACCTGACCAAAAAAAACTGCCTTGCCCGGTCCGGATGGGACGTGTCCTTTGTAACGGATCGAGACAGATGCGGGGATGTCATGACGCTTGGCCGACTGGGTGCGCTTCTGCTGATGGGGGCTGTTCTTGCCGGGTGTGAGAGTGGTCCGCGTCAGTGCAAACTGATCATAAGCGGTGACATGCCGGTTCTGAATGACTGGGGAAGCCCCATTGTTCGTGCCGCGATCAATGGGCATCCGGTTGCGCTGATTGTTGATACGGGGGCTTTCTCCACCACGATCGGGAAGAGTTTCGTGGAGCCGCTCGGTCTGGACGATACAGGTGGAACCGTGTTCGTCCGTGGCGTCGGAGGAGACGAGTACGCGCGTGTCGTGACAATCCGCACGCTGGACATGGGAAGTTCCAAGGCCCGGAACATCGCTGTGGCCGGGGTCGGGAAATTTACCGGAAAGATCGCAGGCCTTCCGATTGTGGGATTGTTCGGGCGTGATTTCCTTGGACGCTACGATACGGTTGTGGACATGCCGTCTCATCGGGTGCGTCTGGTTGAAACCGAAGACTGTGCAACGCCGACGCCGGGATGGACGGGGCGTATTCATACAGTTCCCATCAGCCACCCGTATAACGGTGGGCAAAAAACCACGCTGGACATCCGCCTGAATGGCCACGTGACTGATGCTGTTCTTGATACCGGAGCAGGCAGCAGCCTGATCAGCATGGATGGCGCAAGAGCTGCGGGTGTGACGCGTGCCATGCTGGAAAAGGATCCGGTTACGACCGGTTATGGACTCACGCGGGATCCGGTAAAGAATTATCGTCATGATTTCGACACCCTTCAGATGGGCGATATCGTTTTTCGGAATGTCGTCCTGAGGGTCGGGGGTGATCTTCCTGATACGGATGCACTGCTGGGAGCGGATGTTCTCAGGCATTACCGGATCTGGATCCCCCGCTGGGGCAACAGGATGTTTGTCCAGCATGACGTCGATATTCCAGCATCAGCCAACTGAAGAAGTCTGGGAGGCATTAACGGAGTTTCAATACACTGTTCTCTAGGAAGGGAAGCATCTGGTCGGCTGCATGAGGCCGGCGTGGTGTGATCTGTGTTTCTGGAGGCGGTCTGGCATGTCCGACATGCGCTTTGTTCCCATGCAGTTGCGCAGGCGCCTGCTTCTGGCGTTTGCCATCCCTGTCGTTGTTTCTGTCTGTCTGGTGGGATGGCACTTGAAGACTGAGGGGGGGCATGCTGCAGGCATCTGGCAGTTCGTGCCCCCTGAATTGGCTCTTTTGGGTCTCTTTTGTGTTGCTGGAATCGTGGTCTTCTTTCAGGTCGCGGCCTATGGGGACGATCTGGTCGGAGCTGTGAGGCAACTTGCGTCGGAAGGAACGCTGCCACGGAATGTCGGTGAAGCCAGCTTGATCCGTTTGCAGGTTCTGCTCGGTGAAGCTCGGACGCATGCAGAGCGCAGCGATGCCATGACCGCTCAGGCGCAGGCCTCTCTTGCCGCTGTGCGGATTGAGGCCGAAGACGCTCGCCAGTCGGCAAGAGAAGAAGCGACTGAACATGAGCGCGTCATTGCGGTTCTCGGGAATGCAATGGCCAGTCTGCGCGATGGCGAACTGGATTTTCGTCTCGAAGAGACCCTGCCGGACCGCTACGACCGACTGCGACAGGATTTCAATGATACCGCATCGTCGCTTCAGAAGATGATGGTGTCGCTGAATGACAGTATTTCAACGATCTCGTCCGGATCGGCGGAAATTGCCTCGGCTGCCGACGATCTGGCCCGTCGTACGGAACTTCAGGTTGCCCGGCTTGAAGAAACTACAGTCTCGGTGGGGAACGTCACGGAGACTGGCCGCAAAACGGCGGCAGCGTCCGTTCATGCCAGTGAAGTTGCAAGCCAGACCCGAGACCGTGCCGAGAGGTCAGGTGAAGTGATGGCGGCTGCCACCGCGGCCATGCAGGACATTCAGCAGTCTTCCATCCATATTGCGCAGATCCTGAGTCTGATTGATGACATCGCCTTTCAGACCAATCTCCTGGCGTTGAATGCCGGCGTTGAAGCCGCTCGGGCGGGAGATGCAGGCAAGGGGTTTGCCGTCGTCGCTGCTGAAGTCCGCGCTTTGGCCCAGCGATCGGCTGATGCCGCCAAGGAAATCAAGGGCCTCATCACTTCAAGTACGCAGCAGGTTAGTCGGGGCAGTTCCCTGGTCGAAGAGACAGGGAACGCGATGAAATCCATCGTGGAAAATGTCAGTGAAATCAGCGTCCTGATCGGTGAAATAGCGACGGCTGCGCGCAGTCAGGCCAATGACCTTTCGGAAATTAGCGTTGCGGTCAGCCAGATGGATCAGAATACCCAGCAGAATGCTGCGATGGTCGAAGAGGCGACGGCCGCCAGTCATAATCTGAGCGCGGAGGCTAGGGAGCTAGTCGGAAGCCTTCAGCGGTTTCGTCTGAAAAGCTTGCATGACGCCGAAAAACCGCTTTTTGGAAGCGAAGCGCCAGCTTCTGATCTTCCATCATCGCAGTGGGGAAATGAACCCTTTCAGACATCGGATGAAGGATGGGAGGAGTTCCGTTGATGAGCGTTTTGATGCTGCCTGAACTACTGGACACCAAATACGCTGTTCCTTTTTCGAAACTCCTTAAACAGGAAGAGAGAGAGCTTGTTCTGGATGGACGTCAGGTTGGCCGGCTCGGTGGCCTCTGTTTCCAGTTGCTTGTCTCCGCGTACCGAACGGCACGGGTACAGGGCAGCGATTTCGAAATCAGGAATATTTCTGATGCGATGAGAGAAAATCTTCAGCTGATGGGAGGAGATTTTCTTCTGGAGGCGCGGGGCGACGCATGAATATTCTGGTCGTTGATGATTCCCGAACCATGCGGGACCTTGTCAGTCGAGAGCTGCGCAAAGACGGTTATGAGGTTGAAACATCGGAAGACGGCGTTGAAGCGCTGGAAAGAATTTCTGATTTTCTGCCGGCAGTTATCATAACGGATCTGAACATGCCGCGTATGGATGGGCTGCAACTGACCAGAGCCCTGCGAGCACGGTCAGATACAAAATACCTCCCCATCATTTTTCTGACGACGGAAACCGGTGACGATCTTCGTCGTGCCGCACGCGAAGCAGGTGCGACCGGGTGGATCGTCAAACCGTTCGACGGTCCCAAGCTACTTGCAGCGGTGAGGCGTGTCAGCGCATGAGCACTGAAGATTTCACCGATGATATGGACGCAATCCGACTGATTTTTTTTGATGAATGCGACGAGCAGCTCACGCTTCTGGAAGAAGAGCTGACGGCGCTTGAGGAAGAGCCGGAAAATGGAGAGAAGATCAATACGATCTTCCGGTGTGTTCACTCCATCAAGGGCGGAGCGGCCGCCTTTGGAATGGAAGATCTGGTAAGATTCTCCCATCTTTTCGAGAGCGTGCTTGACCGTTTCCGGTCAGGAGAACTGTCCGTAAATGCTGAGAGCATCAGGGTTTTTCTTAAGTGCAAGGATGCACTGTCGGATATCGTTTCAGATTTTAAAAATGGAGCCAGCACTTATGAGGTTGCTCCGGAGATAACCGCCGAACTGGAGCACTATCTCGGGTCTGATGTTTCGGAACCGGAGCCTGTCTCTGAAGAGGCCGGAACGGAAGATATCTTTGGCATGTCTTTTGCGCCGGTGAAAATTGAAATTGATGAACCCAGTGAGCAGCAGTTTTCAATTGTTCTGACCGTATCCGCGGAGTTTTATGAGCGCGGAGATGACATCCGGAATATCCTGATGGCATTGGAAGATCTGGGGAAGATTAAGGTACAGGTTGATAGTGATGCTGTTCCACTTCTTGCCGATATTTCACCTAGCCAGAGTTATCTGACGTGGCAAATTCTGCTGACAACAGAAAAATCACGAGAGAGCATTGATGAGATTTTTGATTGGTGTGGCGATGATCTGCACGCGGTCATTAAATCCGTGCCGGAAGAACCTGAACAAACCATAATACCATCTGCTCCGGTTGCAGAAGAGAAAACGGATCCACCGGCCCGAAAAGGAACCGAGCGCAAGGATTCTGCGACCGTTCGGGTTGATATCCAGCGGATCGACAAACTGGTCGATCTGATTGGAGAACTGGTGATTAACCAGGGGGCTATTCAATCTCAGATGCGTCGCAACAAGGTGCCGGGAGATTCATTTCTGGGCAGCGTGGTCACAGCGCAGGAGCAGCTCATCCATGAACTGCAGGAAAACGTCATTACGATGCGCGCTTATCCGATCAAGACGGTCTTCCAGAAGCTGGGCCGTGTTGTGCGGGAGACGGCCAGACTGACAGAAAAGCAGGTTCGGCTTGTTCTGGAAGGAGAGGATACGGAGGTTGATCGGTCCATTCTTGAAAAGCTCTCCGATCCTCTGACCCACATGGTGCGTAATGCCATTGATCACGGCATTGAAAGTCCAGAGGTCAGAGCGCAGGCGGGAAAGGACCCAGAGGGTTTGCTCCGACTGCGCGCATTTCAACGCTCTGGTCGGATCATCGTGGAGATTCAGGATGACGGGGCTGGTCTGGACCCTGACAGGATCTACGAAAAAGCTATTGAAAAGAAGATTATTGAAAAGGGTCAAAGGTTAGATCGGGAAGAAATTTACGCCTTGATTTTCGAGCCGGGATTTTCGACCGTTGCGGAAGTGACCGATGTCTCCGGCCGGGGCGTGGGAATGGATGTTGTCAAGCAGAGTCTTCAGCAGATCAACGGGCGGATATTCATTAGTTCATCAAAAGGAAAAGGAACAATATTTTCCATTTCTCTGCCTTTTACCCTCTCCGTTATTGAAGGCATTATCTTTAAATCAGAAGGGCAGGATTTTGTTGTTCCGATCAATAATGTTTCAGAGACAATAATATTTGATAACAGTAAAGCCTTCCATATCGGGGAGGGAAAGTGTGGATATCCTTATCGAGACGGTTATCTGTCTGTAATTTATGCAGCCGATCTGTTGGGTGTTCCTTTTGATAAGAAAAATCAAAAAATATGCTTCGTTATCGAAAGCGAAAACGAAGAAAAAATGGCATTTATTGTTGATAAAATTATCGATCAATCAAGATTCGTGGTGAAAAATCTCGAAGATAATTATCGAAAAATTGCCTGCTTCTCTACTGCGACCATTCTAGGGGATGGAAACGTGGCATTTATTCTGGATGTAGAGTTTCTATTTGGTGAACTTTTGAAGAAAAGAGAAAGTTCATTGGAGGAAAGAGTATGATTGGGGGAAAAACGCTGGTCTTTTCCTTGGGTAATCAAGAATTTTCCATCCCGATCTCCGCGGTCAAGGAAATCAAGACTTGGTCAAAAGCAACGCCTTTCCCGGCGGCTCCGGCGTTTGTGGAAGGAGTAGTGAATGTTCGGGGATCCGTAATTCCACTCGTGGATATGGCCCGGATGATGGGCGTTTCCGGGAACAGCAATGAGAAGAAAGCTATCATTTTTCTGAAAAATAAAGACAAGGTTATTGGGTTCTCGGTTTCCAATGTAACAGATATTTCGGATTGGGATGAGGAGGAATTTAAGCCTCTTCCCGAATTGTCTAGCGATGATCTCAAATATTTTCTGAATGGAATTCAGTCTGTATCAGGTCGTTTGATATTTTCTGTAAATGTAGATGCGCTGTTTGAAGGAAGTCTGCAGTGACATCGCCCTCTGTGTTCGAGACAGACGAAATTTCTGATGAAAATTTCCGGATTATCGCTGGGATTGCCAAGAATTATGCCGGAATTTCTCTGTCGGAAAAGAAAAAGAGCCTAGTCTATTCCAGAATTTCCCGCCGTGTCCGGCAGGAAGGGTTTGGCTGTTTCGATGAGTACTGTGTTTTCCTGATGAGTGAAGCGGGTTCTGGCGAACGCCAGCGCCTTGTTTCGGCGCTGACAACAAATGTCACCAGTTTTTATCGGGAAAAACACCATTTTTCATATCTGGAATCCCTGCTTCGTCAGCAATTATATACCCGCCTTGAACACGGAGAAGAACTCAGGATCTGGTCTGCGGCCTGTTCGAGTGGTGAGGAAGCATATTCGATCGCCATGACGGTCATAAAGTGTCTGTCCACCATTCCGAATCTGAAAGCGAAAATGCTGGCGACAGATATAGATTCCGATGTTCTGCAGCAGGCTCGCCTGGGAAGCTATGCTGCTGTAGAAGCCGAGGCTCTTTTTGAAGATGGAGTGCTGACGTCCTGCCGGCTTGAAGACGATCGGGTCGTCATGTCCGAAAAAATTCGGGGGATGATTCGTTTTCGACGTCTCAATTTGCTTGATCCCTGGCCATTTTCATCCTGTTTTCATGCCATCTTCTGTCGGAATGTCGCGATTTATTTTGATCGTGAAACGCAGGATCAGCTATGGGGCAATCTCTCGCGCCGTATTTTCCCGGGGGGAGAGCTTTATTTGGGGCATTCGGAGCGGATCGCTCATCCTGAGCGGTTTGACATGGAAAGCTTTGGACATAACGCCTATCGCAAGATTCCGTCTGGCAGGAGGGGGGCTTGAGCGAAGTAAAACCCCTGACTGTCGTGGTCGTCGATGATTCCCTGACGACCCGCGCCCTGATTGCGGCCGCACTCCGGCGGGATCCCAGAGTAAAGATCGTGGGGACTGCCGGAACACCCTTTGAAGCACGTGATCTTATCGTGCGCCTGAATCCAGATGTGCTGACGCTTGATTTCGAGATGCCGTCCATGAACGGTCTGCAGTTTCTTGAAAAAATCATGAGGTTGCGGCCAATGCCTGTCGTGATGGTGTCGGGTCATCTTTCCAGTCATCGGGGACTAGTTGAGCAGTCGCTCCGGATGGGAGCAGCGGAATGGTACTCGAAAACGACCACGGTTAACGGGGAGGATCCGTTTACGGGGTTAGGAGATGCGATTGTCCGGGCAGTGGCTGTGAAGAGGCAGGATCCTGTGTCGCTTTCTACAGCGTCTGCAAATCGGACTGTTCCGAAGATAGGAACTGTCGTCGGGATTGGTGCGTCAACGGGAGGGGTGGAAGCACTAACCGATGTTTTGGGGCATTTCCCCGTGGCCTGTCCGCCAACGGTTATCGTGCAGCACATGCCTAGGCAGTTTTCAGAAAGCTTCGCACGCCGTCTGGACCAGATCGTGAAGCCGGAGGTCAGGCTTGCGGAAGAGGGCGATATGCTGAAACCCGGCACGGTGTATGTCGCGTCTGGTGGAGAGCGCCATTTGCGCGTTCGCTGTGGCGCACGGTCTGGAGAATATGTCTGTCAGATGGTTGCGGCGCCACCCGTCAACGGACATCGCCCCTCGGTGGATGAACTGTTTTATTCCCTCGCCACCACAGGCGGAAAAAATGCTGTGGGGGTCATTTTGACGGGGATGGAATGTGACGGGGCGCAGGGTCTGCTGGCCATGCGCCATGCCGGTGCTTCCACAATCGGTCAGGATCGGGCGAGCTCCGTCATTTATGGCATGCCCCGGGCCGCATACGAACTGGGCGCTGTCGAGACGCAGCTTCCGCTTTCTGCCATTGGTCCAGCCATTCTCAATCTTTGTGAACGTCGCTCTTTGGAGACATATCCATGATTTCAGCCTCCTCTATGTCCGTCCTTCTTGTCGACGATCAGACATCCATCCGTTCTATCTTGCGTAATACGCTGAGCCAGATCGGATTCGTACAGATCGCCGGTGCCCGGAATGGACTGGAAGCGCTCGAACATCTCAAAAGCAATCCGGTGCACCTGATTATTTCAGATTTTAACATGCCGGATATGGACGGGCTTGAGCTTCTGAAAGCGGTCAGAAGTAATGTACGGACTGCAAAAACGGGCTTCATCATGTTGACCGGACAGGCCAGCAAGGATCTGGTTCAGCAGGCCATTGCGGAAGGGGTGAACAATTTCCTGGCCAAGCCTTTTACGGCCAGTTCGCTCAAATCTCGTATCGAAGCCGTTTTTGGGCCGATCAGCAGTGTCTGAGGCATCAGGGAAGCTGGCATTGTCGGCAGTTCTGGAAGGCGTGGGTGCACAGCTGTCTTCAAGTCTGCAGAACCTGCGTCAATTGGAGGAGGTCTGTCTGAAGGCGTGTGTGGGCGAAACTGCCACGCAGCTGCAGGATTTCGACAGGATCACGCAGGTTTTGGGCCAACTGGCGCAGTGTTGTGAGCAGTTAAGTCATGAGAGCGGTGTGAGAGAGGTACAGGTTCAGTGTTCCATAGTGGATCGGCTGACTCTCTCGGAGGTCCGGCAGCGCCTGCAGAGAGGTGCTATTCAGGTCTCCCCCAAAGCGGGGGAGATGGAATTTTTCTAAAATCCCGCTAAGGATTTTGTCAGCTCGGCTTGCTGGCATCATCGGGGTTGGAGCGGATCATGGTCCGTTGTTTTTGCAGGCCGCGAATGATCTGCTCGACGTCCTGCGGGCCGAAGACGATCCCCACCGGACCATAAGCCGGGTGTTGGAAGGCCAGCATGGAACCTTCGGTCAGAGCATCGATCTGTAAGGCCCAGTTCGTTGTATAGACTGGTGTAAAGCGCGCACCGGCAATAGGGGCCGGCGGCTGTTTTTCAATGAGGCTCGCATGTGCCAGTCCGAGACTGGTGATCAACTGGGAGAGCTGTTTCTCGTCCAGAGCAATGCTACCTGAAACACCGCTGCCTTCCAGGAAAGACAGGGTGATCGTCTTGCTGTCCTCTGAACGTGTGACTTGCATGCGCGGTGCTGTCATGACGTTCGTCGCCTTTCTGTCTGGTTGCGTTGTGATCAGGTGGAAGTTCCAGTGTGGTGGAAGCCGCCCGCCCATGTCCACCAACCCAGACGTGCGCTCTGCGCATTCAGGATTCGAGCTGCGGCAACAGCGCTTTCGGGGCTGGCGAAAATGCCGAAACAGGTGGCGCCTGAACCGCTCATGCGGCTGAGCAGACAGTCTGGCAGGCTTGCGATTGAGGCCAGGACCGTGCCGATGACAGGGCATTGTGAGAGGGCCGGGGCCTGAAGATCGTTCGTGGTGGCGTTCAGATCTGCCACCATGTCCTGTGCCGTGTTCCAGCGGTCTGGCAGAAACGGCTCGGGACGCTCAACAATACCGCCGCCTGCCGCGAAGGCCCGGAAAACGTTCGGTGTTGAAACACCAATGCCCGGATTGACCAGCAGGAGGCCCGCATCTGGTAGGGCCGGAGCGGGGGCAAGAATTTCCCCGATGCCCTGCATCCGGGCTGGGCGTTGGGCAACGCAGACGGGAACATCCGCCCCCAGTGTCTCGGCGATCGGAAAAAGGGCTTCCTGATCGACATTCCATTCCCGTGCCAGCAGACGCAGCGTTGCGGCAGCGTCAGCCGACCCACCACCGATACCGGATGAGACGGGCAGGTTCTTTTGCAGTTCCAGATGAAAGGATTCAGTCAGGCCGCCAATCGTGCTGCCCGCCTGGGCCTGAAGGGCGCGGGCGGCGCGGAGCACGAGATTCTGGTCGTCCGCTTCAAGGCCCTGTCCGAACGGTCCGTCGATCGTCAGGGACATGGTGTCGCTTGGAGCCGTGAGGGCAACGCGGTCTGAAGCACCTGCGAATACGGCAAGACTATCGAGCAGGTGATAGCCATCATCGCGGCGGCCGGTGATGTGCAGGAACAGGTTGATCTTGGCATGCGCACTAGTCTGCGGAGCGGCGGAAGAAGTTGTGTCTGGAAAGGTCATTGTTTCTGTTCGAAGGCTGCGAGATGGGGCCCACCGTTTTGGAGCGCCTGCATGAGAAGAGCGCGATCCTGCGGCTGGGGATTGTCGTCCAGGGACTGGTTCCATTGATCCTGAGCTTCGGTATGCCGTCCGAGATACCAGTAAGCAACGCCCAGATGGTAGCCGATTTCAGCATCGCTGGGCGCATGTTCTGCAGCCTGCACCAGGATGGGGAACGCAGTTTTGATATCCGCGCGATATTTGAGCAGAGCCCAGGCATAGCTGTCCTGAATGGAGGCGTCCGTTGGCTGAAGATCGACGGCCTTTTTCAGCATGGCAAGAGCCTGTGCCTGATCTGAGTCATGTTCGATATTGGCATAGCCCACGAAATTGAGCACTTCGGGCTGGTCTGGCGCGAGTTCCAGCGCATGCCTCATGTCATCCTGGACCATCGGCCAGTTGCTGCTCTCTTCCGCAGCCATCGCGCGGCCGAGCAGGATGGGCCACAGGATCTCCTTGCGGGGCGGGGAAGCCTTGAGGGCGCGGGTATAGAGATCAATGGCCTGAGTATGGTGGCCGCGCTGATCTTCGACTTCCGCCAGCTGAATCAGGAATTCGGGATTGTCGGGACGCAGGGTCAGGGCGCGATGCAGGGCATCGGCTTCCTGCTCCAGGTCGCCCGAGCGCAGGGCCAGATTAATGCGTTCTTGTGCAGCCAAAGCGGCGAGGGGGTCGGAGGACGGGATGCCATCCAGCGCAGCTAGCCCGCTGGAGATCTGGTTGGCTTCCCGAAAGGTGTCCGCGAGAAAGATGCGCGCGATTGTCAGGCCGGGATCAAGAAAAATAGCCTGTTGCAGGGCAATGATGGCCGGGTCCCGCGGAATGCCGTCCTGTTGGATGACATCCGTGATCATGAGGGCGATCTGCAGGTTGAGAACCGCGCCGCCAAGGGCCGGGCTCGGGCTTTTCAGATGCGGAAGGCTCTGCTGGATCGGGCCGATGACGAGAGAGGTCAGAGGAGAGGTTACATCAAGGGCGGCGATGGCGTTACTGGCCTCCTTGTGACGGCCATGGCGTTCGAGCCAGCTCCCATAAAGCTGTGCATAGAGGATCTGGAGTGTCAGCGGGTCGCCGGAGGCATTTCCTGTTCGGTGATACAGCTGTTCCGCCAACTGCGGGCTGGGAAGGGATTCCGCGATCATGGCCGCATGCAGAAGATACAGTCTGCGGGTCGTGGGTTGGGCTGCCGCTTCTCCCAGCAGATTCAGGGCTTTGTCGGCATGCCCCTCGGCCGCAAGGCTCCAGGCCATGAGAGTGGGGGCTGCAATGGCGACGAGTGGGCCGTGATGGGGGCTGCGGGTCAGGATACGGCGCATTTCGGCCCAGTCCTGACGGGCAAAGGCATCCTGCGCGAGAATGAGGGTCCCGATATCGCTGCCGATGTCATGATCGGGCAGTGCGTTGGCGAGTCTGACAGCCTCGGCTTGTTTCCCAGCCATCGCGGCGTAACGCAGAGCATCGTGCTGCAACCGGAGATTGTGTGGGGCGAGAGGCAGGGCATGCGAAAGCGCCAGATTGGCGGCGGAAATATCTCCGCGTTCCATCATGACGGTCGCAGCCATCATCCAGCCGGTCAGGGATTTTTCAGGATTGATGGCGGGTAGCATGGCGGGAGGAACGGCTGCTGCGGCGCCCTCCGTGAGGCAGCTACCCAGCATAAGAGCGGGAAGCGCCAGACGGAGCGGACGGGAAAAATCCTCGAATGATCTGGGCCAGCCGCGTGTGATCTGCATAATGGACGAAACTTTAGCCCTCTTGAGGTCTGACGCCAACTGCTCCCCCTTCCGGGAACGGTGGCTTACAGGTCGGGAGGTAACCAGAACGGATAGATCATGACGCCCCAGCCGGTTGTGAGCCGGGCCGAACTTCTGGCCGCGCTCCAGCTTCAGTATGAATGGGGAGCCGACGAGGCTCTGTGCGAACTGCCCGTGGACCGTCTTTCCGAGGCGGCTCCCCGGCTGCCTGTATCCATGCCGCAACGTGGGGAGGAGGGGCAGCGGACGATTGCGCGGCCTTCGCCGGAAATGTGGGATGGCGCGCGTCCGGCCGGCGCAAAGGTTATCGAAACGGCAACGGGTAGCCTCTCCATGCAGGCGCTTGAGAAGGCGCATGATTTGCCGACCTTGATGCGGCTGACCGAGGCTCCGGACGATTTGTTTCTTGCCCGGACCGCCACGCACCGGCTGGAACCGGTTTTCGTGGAAAACGCCCCCTTCATGCTGATCGGCGAGGCACCCGATGCAGACGAGGACCGGTCCGGCAAGCTCTTCGCGGGAGAGGCAGGCTCGCTTCTGGAGAAGATGCTGCGGTCAGCCGGGTTGGAGCGGGGGCAGATTTCCATGGCGCCCGCCCTGCCGTGGCGACCGCCGGGCGGGCGGACACCGAGTGATACGGAGATGCAGGCCTGTCACCCGCTCCTTCTGCGGACGATTGTCCTGTGTCGGCCCCGATTTCTGGTGACGATGGGCGTGACTCCCCTGAAGATGTTGCTAGGGGCTGATGCGGCGGTTGGGCGCTTACGTGGGAAGTGGATGGAGGTTTCGCTTCCCGGGCTTGCGACTCCGGTTCCGCTCCTGCCGATGCGGCACCCTCTGCAACTGCGGGCTAGTGCGGCTGCGCGGCGTAATGCATGGCAGGATCTGCTGATTCTGATGGAGAAATTGGCTCCGGAGGGATGAGGACCGAACTGGTATAAATGAGGTCATCAAAAAACTTCGAGAAAACGTAAAAAAACGCGCCAAGACAGGTGTTTGCCACTGGATTGTTTTGGGGTTGGTATGTACAATTGCCCAGTCCATGGTTGCATCAAAATCCGCAAGATCTTGCCAACGGCATGCAAAGCGGGTAGCAACCCGCTGCTATGCGAAGGACAACCCCTTTCATTTCTGGCAGTAACGCACGGGCTCTGCTCGTTAGCGTGCTGATTCTGGCCGGTGGCTCACTGTCCCCGGTGCGTGCGGCAAGCACACGAGATCTTCCCCCTCAGCCGGAGCGGGTGGGGGATGAGACCGCTTTTGCCGAGGCCCGTCCGTCTCTGGGCGGAGATGGCATTGTTTCGCTTCCCCATCCGCTCACCGCTGCAATGGCCAGCCGCTACCGGCTGATCTTCCGGGCTCAGCGGGAAGGCAACGCTCGGATTGTTCAGGACCAGCTCCGTCTGGTGACGGATCATGTTCTCCTGCCGGATGTGCTGGCAGAGCGTTATCTGACGCCAGGCGCTCATCCGGCCGTCGAGCAGCTTCGGGAATGGTTGCATGACTATGCCTCCCAGCCCGATGCCGCCAGTATTCAGGCTCTACTCCTGAAAATCGCGCTTCCGGGAACGGTGCAGCCCCAGTCCTTCGTCCGTCCGCTTGCCGCTGATGCGCGGCCTGAAGACGTGAAGGGCGCATGTGCTCCGGTTGATCCCCTGCTTCATGCCTTTGTGCGCAATCCGCTTCTGGACCGGACGGTTCAGGAACGGGTGTTCTCGGGTGTGCGGGGGGCAGAAAGTGCGCTGCATCTTGTGGATATCACGCCGGGCATGACGGCGCCGTATGCCGCCCAGCTTTATGGCGAGGTTGCGCTTGGGCTGCTATCCCAGGGGGAAACCCTACTGGCCCTGCGGCATGGCAGCGTGGGATTTGGCCGCGGCAACAATCAGGTGGGCCTGCCTGCCTATGTTGCTGGCCTGGCGGCCTGGCGTGAAGGCCATATCGAGGCGGCCTATGATCTGTTCCAGTCTGCGGCAAACGCGCCTGTGACGACCGTGGAGATCCGCGCGGCCGCTGCCTTCTGGGCCGCACGTGCCGAAGGGCGGCGTCATGACATGGTCGGCTATGTAAAATGGCTCCATCGTGCCGCTATTCACCATGAGACGTTCTACGGTATTCTGGCGTCTCAGACGCTTGATCTCGGACGGCATGGCCATGCGCGCCTGCCGGATGGCGGCGTGGAGATCACGCTACACGATCCGGTGCCTGTTCTTGCGGAAATCGATGTCGAGGCAGTCGGGGCTCTTCCGCAGGGGCGTCAGCTCTTCGCTCTGCTGCAGGTCGGCGAGCGGGTGCGGGCTGAGAATCTGATCCGACGGATGTGGGTCGATGTTGCAGATGATAGCGCACGCTCCCGCTCGCTTCAGCTCGTAGCGCAGGCGGCGGGCTACGAGGATCTGTCTGAACAGCTCGCCTCTCTCATTATGCATCAGGAAGCGCAGATAACGAAGCCGACGCCGCTTCCCCTGCCGTCCCTGAAGCCCAGGCATGGATTTCGCATGAATCCGGCGCTGGTCTATGCTCTGACACGGGTTGAATCCAATTTCGACCCCTCAGCGACGTCGGGTGCCGGAGCGCATGGTCTCATGCAGATCCGTCCTGTAACGGCCAGCTTCGTCACCGCATCGCACATGACGTATGACTCGCATGGTGTGGCGGTGATCCCGGTTGCGCCGGACATGGTCAGTCGCTTGCACAACCCATCCTCCAATCTGGAGATCGGGCAGCTCTACGTGTTGTATTTGGCGAACCAGTCCAGCCGGATCGCGACGGTTAGCCCTCCGGAAGGCGGCGATCTGGTCCGGGTTCTGGCATCCTACAATGCCGGCCCGGGGGCCATTGCCCGCTGGGAAGGTGCGCAGAAGGCGGAGGTGCACGATCCGTTATTCTTTATGGAAACGCTCCCCAATGGGGAAACGCGGGACTATGTCCATCGCGCCCTGACCTATACCTGGCTTTATGCGCACCGTATGGGTCTGCCGTCTCCCTCGCTAAAGGCGCTGTCGCGGTCTGAATGGCCGTCCTTCGGGGAAGAGCAGGCGATGGCGCATGAGCGAATGGTTCTGAACTAAAGGATACGGAACAAAAAAACCCCGGTCTGAACCGGGGCTTTTTTTGTTCTTCTGCTGCTGTGGGGCCGTATCAAAGACCGTAAATCTGCTCATGGTCATCAATGGAACCGTGAGCAGATTGTGTAATGATTTTCCTATCCCCTCAGGCTCGTTGAGCTGTCTGTTCCTCGGGGAAAGCGGTCTCTGTAAAATAGGTGTTAGTCGCCAGGACAGTGATGGAAAGAACGCCGAAATGCAGGGGTGCGCGCTCGCCAAGCGGGATGAGACCACTTCCGGTCGTCCAGCGGCAGCGTGCGTTTTCCGGTCCTGCCCATCCTTCAAGGGGCTGATGCTCCAGGTGAGCCTCAAGGTCGGTGGTGCTTCCTGAATCGAAAAACACGATATCGCCCACAAGAACACCAAGGGTGCGGCGGTCATCGACGAAAGGACCGATGGTGTCACAGGGACGCGATGCGCGGGACGTGAGCCTGACTGAGCTGATCCCTGGCGGGATCATGAAGAGAACCCGGTTTTTCGTCTGTCGCATCGGATAGATGATCTGGCCGTCTGATGCGAGGAGATGTAGATCGGGATCTTCTGTGATGTGCGGGGTCTGGTCCGTGCTCGCCATTGATTTGTCCAACCGGCAGTGAGTAAGCGCGCGGGCTTCGATCTGGCGATAGAGGGGCTCGACGAAGGCACGGCTGACTTCCAGCGGCGCCGCTGCATCTTCCCAGCTTTTGTGTTGGCCACCGATGGCGAGGATTTTTCCGTCCTGCCGGAAGGTGTGCCGGTTACCCGTATCAAGGTAGCTTTCGGTCAGCATTCCGTCGGCCATGATGACGGAATGCTCCTGGGTCTCGACATGGTAGTATTCGTAAGAGGTCAGGGAGCGGTCGTAGAAGATGGAACTGCCGTTGACCAGCATTCGTGCGGGGACAAAACGGCCGTCCATGAACAGGCAGTGTTCTGCCGTGATCAGCATGTCCTTATGAGGGACATTATCTGCGATGGCGTTGGCGAGGACGCGGATGGGATAGCCGGCCTGATCATCGGGAAGGGACGGGTTGGTGGTGGCCTGTCGCCGACCGGTCCAGATGACCCTGCGGACAGCATGCGTGTCTCCATGCCATGCTAGGATCTCGTCACCCGTACGAAGGTCCTGGATCGGGGTTTCACCGGATGGCGTGCGGATCATGGAGTCAGCGAGGAAGCAGACACCAATATAGGTATTGCCCTTTGAATAGGTGATGCTGAGTGGGTTATTGTCTGCGCTCAGGGCATTGTAGGTGCCAGTTGCGAGTGTGGCTTTACTGGCTAGCGTGACGGTATAGGTGGCAATTTCTGTATTGCCATTTCCGCCATAAAGCGTGATCGTCCGTGAAGAACCGCTCCCGGCTATTGTATATCCTGTAATTTCAGTAACCGTATTCTGTAATTCGATCGTGTCTTTGGTCGGGTCGTAGTTGGTGATCGATGTACCGCTCAGGTCAATGAGTGTTCCGCCTCCATTGAGGATCAGCGTTCCGCCGCCGGTACCAAAACTAATTGTGGATCCGGTCAGGATGCTGGCGAGATTTGACCCGGAAACATAGGAACCGCCCTCACTGATGTTGATGGTGGAGCCCTGAAGCGCGCTGGCAAGGACGCCGCTGGAGAAAGTGAGTTCTCCGCCAATGACATTCAGCGTTAGTCCTGATACAGCGCTGACGCCTATAGTGACAGTCGTGTCGCCACCAATATAGAAGTTTACGGCGCTGAGTGCATTAAGAAGAATATCAATGCCGCCGGTTGATCCGGGAACACTGACATAGGTTCCACTCACAAGGCTGGCCAGAACGCCAACAGAACTGGTTCCAGTGACGATATTACCTACTGGAACACTGGACAGTGTGGTGATGGTAGTTCCGGAGCTGTCTGCAATGGTGACATCCGGAAATGCACCAAAAAGCCCAGCTGGAGTAACGGTATAGGTGGTGGTGGTTCCGGGATATGAAGTCATGATAATTCCTTTTGTTAGTATTTGGCTAACATTTATTTGAATTTCATTCTGCGCTTTGTTTGCGATATAAAAACAAGGCTTAGATAATCTTCACAATTTTTCGATTCTGCTCAACACAAAATAAATCAAGTCTAAGTTACTTCGTCTCTACTTTGGTTTAGACAAAAATTGATTGTATTTCACAAACAAAATATTTCTCCTGTGGTTTATGGGGTGTATTATCAATGCGGATTGTAGAAAATTCGCATCGTTCTTTGTGAAAAAATTGCGGAGTTCCGCTATTTGTTTGAGATTATGAAAGAAATATTTTGATTGAAAAAAACTAACTTATATCTGTGTTAATATCGTGAATTGCAATATTTTCAGTGGTTGTGCGGCCCTGTTCAGGGAGTGGAGTGGGCCAATATTCCTCTTTGATAAATTATTTTTTAAAAAAACTCGATCAGCATGACACCAGTTGCGATCAGGATCAGGGCTGCGAAGAGGACGAGGGCCAGACGCTTTTCAATGAAGTCGCGGATGGGTTCGCCGAACGTGCGGAGCAGAGCGGCTTCAAGGAAGAAGCGGGCGCCGCGGGTGACGATACTGGCGGCGATGAAGGGTAGCAGGGAAAAATGGGCTGCACCGGCCGCTAGCGTGACGAATTTGTAGGGGAGTGGGGTCAGGCCCTTGGCGAGGATGATCCAGACACCGTAATGGCGGAACATGGCCTCAAGATTCAGGATGCGCTGATCGGCATGATAGAAATGCGCGATCGGCATGCCGACATGCTCCATGAGGAACGCCCCGAGGATCCAGCCGACCAGCCCGCCCGCAACGCTGGCCAGGGTACAGACCAGAGCCAGAAACCAGGCCCGTTCACGATTGGCGAGCAGCATGGGCACGAGCATCAGGTCCACCGGCAGTGGAAAGATCGAGGCCTCTGCCGTCGCGACAATGACCAGCCACCATACGGCGCGCGGAGACGCGGCGAGTTCGGTAATGCGCGTATACAGCAGTGTCAGCATGGCAGTCGGGTATTCCTGTGAGAGCGTGCAGGCTGTCGTAGCCGTCCTGCTTCCGCTTGAAAATCCGTAACCCAGCGCAACGTGTGTTCCGGTGTGGGAACGGGTTATAGACAGCGGAACTGTTCTTCTGGAGTGCTGCCGTTTCATGGAAAAAATCCTTCCGCCGTTTCAGCGTTATTCCCTTGTGGCCAAGATGTTTCACTGGAGTATGGCGGCGATCATCATTCCTCTGTGGTTGCTCGGGTTTTATGTGGGGCGGATCATGCCGCATGCGGCTACGCCTCAGAAGGCGCTCCTGCTGCTGATCCACAAGGAGATCGGACCGTTCATCATCGTCCTCACGCTCCTGCGGCTTGTCTGGCGCGCGACGCACCGGCCCCCCGCCATGTCAGCGGAGATCCCGGAAGAGGAGCGTCTGGCGGTTCAGGTCGGGCATTTCGGGTTGTATGCGATGATGCTGATTGTGCCGCTGACAGGATGGGTGCGGAGTTCGGTCCACGGCCTGCCGATCCCCATGATGTGGATCGTGAACCTGCCGCCTCTGGCGCACAAGGCGCCGGTTTTCGTACCGCTGGTGAATGTGTTGCACCAGTTCTCGTCATGGGTGCTGGGAATTCTGATCGCCGGGCATGTGATCGCGGCACTGCTGCATCGTTATGGTCGCAAGGACAGCATCATGGACCGGATGCTCTGAATCCTGATCCGCAGCGTGTGCCGTTATTTAATCACGTTCTATTGGATTATAAAAATAAGAAGAGAAACTATGTAAAAAGCATAAAATATGATCGTAAACAGAATGATTATGATGAATAATAGGGTTATGTTTCCTGATGCTTTATAAATGAAAATATTTTTATGATTGAATATAACGTATACAAATAGAAGAACTGAAACCGCAGCCAAAATCGCTAACGAAAACTCCATCATCGGGTCCGACCTAATTCCATTGATCCATCAATAGATCTGATCACTGCTCTGATAGCCGGCATGTCTTTGTATCCTGATGAATCAGCAGTCTGCCGACCCATCAGGACTTTTCACGATTAACGAGGCGCAGCGGGCTGCTGCGCCGGGAAGGCCTCGGGCTTGAGAGCTGGGCGCGGATGATCCGCCATGTCTTTGCGGAGCCAGGCGATGGCGGCGTCAAGCTGCTGGTCCTGCCCGTTGAAGGTGGCGACCGGCATGTTCTCGACCTGGATGTCCGGGGAGACTCCCTTGTTTTCGACCAGCCAGTGCCCGTTCAAGTCGAAATATGGGTTCTCGGCTGTGCGGGCATTGCCGTTGTCGATCAGACGATCGCCGTCAGACAGCCAGACACCTGCGCCTGCAGTGCGTTCGCCAAGTAATGGGGCGATGTGCAGGGATTTAATGCCCTGCGAGAAAGTCTCGCCATCCGAATAGGTCATCTCATCGGACAGGACGATCAGCCGTCCCTGAAAGGACTGTTGCATGTTCACCGAAGGCGCATTGCCATAGCGGCCCCAGAACATCCATGGGCGACGCATGAGTTGGGTGAGAACCCAGCTGTCGATATTGCCGCCCGTATTGCCACGGACGTCCACGATCAGACCGTCCTTGTCGATATTGGCATAGAACTCGCGGGCGAAGGCTTCCATGTCGTCGCCGACCATGGATTGCAGATGCAGATAGCCGATGCGTCCGTGACTAGCACGATCGACAACATTTGCGCGACCGACTTCCCAGTCTCGTGCCCGCAGGCCACGCTCCTTCATATAAGGAACGGGGGTTACGATGACCTTGTGTTCCTTTCCGGCGCGGGCGAGCGTCAGGAGGACCTGCTTTCCGGCCTGATCGGCAAGGAGTGAACCCAGATCGGGCTGTCCAGCCGTGGGCTGTCCGTTGATGGCGACGACAAGATCTCCGTCACGGGCATCCACACCTGGAGCCGCCAGCGGGGACTGCTGGTCCGGGAGGTCGCGGTCGCCTTGATAGATGTGATCGATCCGGAAGCCCTTGTCCTCATGCGTCAGATGCGAGCCGAGGCCCGCAATGAGGCTGGATGCGGGCTGATCGACGGTCGTGGGCGCGTGGAGCTGTGAGTGCATGGCGCCGATTTCCGCCACCATCTGACCGAGCAGGTCGTCGAGATCCGCACGGTCCCCGAGACGGTCCACGAAGGGGGCGAAATGGGCGCGCACGGCTTTCCAGTCTACGCCTTGCAGGTCACGGTCATAGTAATGGTCGCGGTGCAGGCGCCAGGCATCTATGAATTCGTCCAACCATTCCTGTCCGGGGTCGATCCGCAGGCGCAGATGGTCGAGTTCGATCTTCTTTCCGGCCAGTTCCTTGGGCTGCTTCTCGCCTGCAGGCGTCAGGAGCAGTTCAGGCGCGTTCTTGCCGCGACGGCTGAGTGTCAGCAGGGTTTTGCCATCGGGAGTGATGTCGAAATCTGAGATCGTGGCGGCGTAGGTTTCGATCTTGTGTTCGTTATTGTCGATATGGATCGACTTCAGATCGCCCGGCCTATCGCCATCGCCTGAGCTGTCGATGGTGAACAGATACTCGTCGGAAACGCCGAGACCACTATAGTCCCCAGCTGGGACCGGAGCCTGATACAGGCGCGTGGCAAGACCAGACCATTCGATGGCGGGGAGAGACTTTTTTTTGTCGCCGTCCTTCGTCTTGTCATCTTTCTTGTCGGCATCCGGCTTGTTGTCCGCCGCTTCCAGTTCGGTGGCGGGCTGGAACGGGAAGCGTGCTCCGGCCTGAAGAGCCAAGGCGTAAATGCCAGTCCGCTTCGGGAAGGCCGGGCCGATATTGCGGTCACCCCAGGGTGAATCATTGGACAGTGAAAAAGTGCGGTCCGAAAGGAACCATAGCCATTTTCCGTCCGGCGAGAATGACGGAGTATAGGATTCGTAGCGTCCGTCGGTGACCCAGTTCGTCTGACCGGTGGCGGGAACATAAAGCGCGATCTGACGGCGCAGGTTCGCACCACGGGTCCGTACGAAGGCCAGAACATGCCCGTCCGAGGACCATGACAGGGAGTCGAAGACGTTGGTGCCATCCTGCATGGCGTTATCAACGAGCTTATCGGCCTTCGTGGAGAGGTCCGTCAGCCACAGCCGGCCTAGAAGATCGGTATGGGCGGCGTATTTTCCGTCCGGAGAAAGCGACAGGATCACGGGCTCGGTCGGGGAGGGCTGGGTGATGGCCTCGCCTTTGCCGCTGCCGTCTGCTGCAAAGCGCCACAGGGCGGAATCGCCGCCCGCATCGCTGAAGGCAATGATGGATTTGCCGTCCGGCGTGATCTGGGCGAGACGCAGACGCACATTGTCAGGAGTGGCGAGGACGACGACGCGACGCGGTGACGCGCCTGCGACAACGACATGTCCGCGCATGGTGAAGGCCGCGGTTTCTCCCTTTGGAGAAATGGTCGCGGACGTCAGGAAGCGTGTCGGCTTTTCCAGCCAGTAGGGGCTGCGGGGAAGATTGTCGGAGGTTAGGTCGATCTTGATGGGAGTGGTCTCACCACTCGCCAGATTGAAGTCGAACAGGTCAGCGCCCTTGCGAATCACGATATGGTCGCCGGAAATGGAAGCTTCGAGGACGCTGTAATCCGTGAAACGGGTGAGTTGCTTTGCGGCCGAACCATCCGTGGCGAGGCTCCACAGATTGTAGCGGCCGTTCTGGTCGGAAATAACGATCAGCCGGTCGCGCCAGGGCATCGGGCGGATGAGGTTGGCGTCATGCGTGCCAATGCGCTCGGCTTCTTTGCCGTTCTGAAGATCGAAACGCCAGAGCTGGGACAGAGCGCCGCCACGGTAGGCGCGCATGTGATCGCCGGTCGTGGCGAGTCCGAAGCGGACTGCGTAGAGCCAGCGTCCGTCCGGGCTGAGAGCGGCATCGTTGACGCCGGAGAGCGGAAAGACGTGCTTTGCGCTGGTCTTCGGGTCAATGGCGGTGACGGTCTGGGTGTAATACGGTCCAGTGGCTGCGGGCGTTGCGTAGAGGATGCCGGCATGGGCGTCCCATCCGATGATTTTCAGGCGGGCGACGTTTTCGAAGGTCAGGCGCTGGGGCGTGCCGCCACTGCGGGGCATGACATAAATTTCGGTCGGGCCATCGAAATTGGCGGCAAATGCGATCTGGGTGCCATCCGGGGAAATGACGGGGTGCGGATCAATGGCATTAGCGCCCTGCGGTACGCTCGTCAGGCGCTGGGCATGACCGCCGGCGAGGGGCACGCTCCAGACGGATTGCTCGGCATTGAACAGGACTGTCTGGCCGGAAAGCGAGGGTTCACGCAGATAGCCCGGCTCGGCCTGAGCGACGCCGAGGCTCAGCCCCATCAGGGCGGCGCAGGACAAAAGGGAGCTTCTGAGTGAATGGCGTTTGGGCATGACGATGATCTCGATATGAAACGAATATGGTCCAGTCGTTTCACAATGGATTCAGGTCGTCAAAGGCCTGCGGATGACATCCTGTTAAGGTATACTATGTCGTTCAGCCCACGGCAGCCTTCAGGCCCTGGCCGGCGGCAAGGGGGCACAGGGGCAGGCATGCAAACAGGCATGCTCCCAGCAGATCCAGACTTGCGGCAGGCGATGTCGCAAGCTGTCCGGCGTAGGAGGAGGCCGCGCCGAAGATCAGCACAGGCGTTGCGAGCGGCAGAACCAGGAGCGGCAGCAGCACGCCGCCGCGCCGCGCACCAAGCACGATTGACGCAGCCATGCCGCCCAGAAGCGACAGGGACATCGTGCCCATCGCAAGACCAAGCAGCAGGAGTGGAAGTTCCGAGCCTTTGACGCCGAGCATGATGCCGAGCGGGATGCTGGCGATCAGAAGCGGCAGGCCGGTTGTCAGCCAGTGGGCCGCCATCTTGGCAAAAGCCACAGCGGCCGGAGCCGGGCCTGTCAGCATCAGCAGGTCGAGGGAGCCGTCTTCGAGTTCCGCTCCGAACAGGCGGTCCAGCGGCAGCAGGCAGGCGAGCAGGGCACAGACCCAGATGATGCCCGGTCCCATGTGTCGCAGCAGGTCTGGCGAGGGACCGAGTGCCAGCGGGAACAGGCTGCCACATAAGATAAAGAACAGCAGCGAGGCTAGTGTGTCGGCACCGAAGCGGAAAGCCAGACGCAGGTCACGGTCGATCAGGGCAAGGAAAGCGGTCATGATAGCCAGAAGGACTCTACATGCGCGAGCGATGGCAGCTCGTGCGAACGGGTGTTGTCGAGGGGAAGCGGGACATGCGTTGTGACGATCATGGCACCGCCATTGGCGCGATGGGCGGCCATGACGGCACCGAGGCGTTCGATGCTGGCGACATCCAGCCCGACGGTCGGCTCGTCGAGCAGCCAGAGTGGTGCACCCGAGAGCATGACACGGGCGAAAGCAGCACGGCGCTTCTGCCCCGAGGACAGCAGACGGGCCGGAAGGTCGGTCAGATGGGTGAGGTCCAGGGCCTCAAGTGCGTCCGGCAGACTGTTCGTGCCGAGCTTTTCAGCCAACGCAAGGTTCTGCGCGAGCGTTAGTCCAGGCTTGAGCGCGTCCTGATGGCCAAGCCAGGCAAGGTCTCCATAGCGGATGACCTCGCCTGAATCGGGGCGGCGCAGGCCGGAAATTGTCCGTAGAAGCGTGGATTTCCCAGCGCCGTTCGGACCTGTCAGGATCATGGCATCCCCGGCATCCAGCGTCAGGGAGACCCCGTCGAGGACCAGCCGGTCTCCGCGGAACACCGTGACGCCCTTAACGTCGAGCAGGCGCTCGGGA
This sequence comes from Gluconobacter sphaericus, assembly GCF_016757795.1. Classification (GTDB taxonomy): domain Bacteria; phylum Pseudomonadota; class Alphaproteobacteria; order Acetobacterales; family Acetobacteraceae; genus Gluconobacter; species Gluconobacter sphaericus. The sequence continues at coordinate 1,944,329 of NZ_CP068419.1, forward strand.
ACAGGGGGTGTGGGGAAGTCAGACGGGCTGGTCATCGAAGGGTCTCATGCGCGGGTTCGGCTCTGTCCCGGTGTGTGTCTTTCTGTTTTAGAGACCCTGCGGGCGTGCTTCGCAAGAGCCGGGCTCCGGTTGGGTGGAATATGATGATCGTATGAATTGTGACGTGGGCTGTATTAAGGTCTCGATACACTGGCGCAGGTTCGTTATGAGGGCTTCGCGGTCATGTGATCGTGCATCTCTGTTTTCGAGGGTTTCCGGAACTGGCTGATCTGGTGCTGCAGGCGAGTGGTATCGCCAAGTCCTTTGGTGGGAACGAGGTTCTGAAGGGCCTGTCGCTCGATGTGGAGCGTGGCGAACTGATTTCAATGATCGGGCCTTCGGGATGTGGTAAATCCACGTTCCTGCGCTGCCTCAATTTCCTAGAACATCCGGATGCGGGCTCTGTCCGGATCGAGGATGTGACGGTCGCGTGCACGGGCAAGCACTGGAGCCGCGCCAACGAGGCCGAGGCCCATAAGCTGCGGTCGCATGTTGGCATGGTATTTCAGGCCTTCAACCTGTTTCCCCATCGTACGGTGCTGGACAACGTCATGATGGCGCCGCTCCAGGTCAAGAAGATGTCGCGCGATGAAGCCCAGTCCATTGCCTGCGAACTTCTGACAAAGGTCGGGTTGGCGGCCGTCAAGGACCGGTATCCGGACAGTCTCTCAGGCGGTCAGAAGCAGCGCGCGGCCATTGCGCGCGCTCTGGCGATGAAGCCGTCTGTGATGCTTTATGACGAGCCGACTTCAGCGCTGGACCCCGAGCTTTCCGAGGAAGTCCTGTCCGTCATGCGGGCACTGGATGACGAGGGTATGACGCAGTTGGTTGTGACGCATGACATGCGCTTTGCGCGCGCGGCCTCGGATCGTGTTTTGTTTGTCGAAGGCGGGGAAATCGTTGAGAGCGGTGATCCGGACCTGATGTTCGCCTCTCCTCGGGAGGGACGGACACGCCGGTTCCTGCGGACGCTGCTGTGATGAAAAAACTTTTCGCACTTCTGCTGGCGCTTGCCATCAGCCCTGTTTCCATCGCGCTGGCAGACGCGCCCGCTGCATCGCATGAGCTCCTCTGGGCATCGGATGGTGAGGCAAATGTGCCTTACGTCTTCCACGATCCGGCCCATGAATCCCAAATGACCGGCTTCGAGTACGAACTGGTTAACGAGATCGCGGCACGGATGCACCGGAAGGCGAAGTTCATCCAGAATGACTGGGATGGTCTGATCCCCGGCCTGTCACGCGGACTGTATGGGATGGTTCTGGACGGCATCGAGATGACGCCGGAACACAAGGCAGCCGTCCTGTTCTCGCGTCCTTATTATGTGACGAGCGAGCGCATCATCGTCCGGAACGACCAAAATGGGCTGGATACGATGGACGCCCTTAAGGGGCATACTGTCGGGACGATCAAGGACACCACGGCCGAGCGAATGCTGCGTCGGCAGGGCGGCTCGAACGTACGCTCCTATGAAGAAGAGACGAATGCGTTCTCGGATCTGCGGAACGGGCGGCTGGATGCAATCCTGCTCGATGCGCCGATCGCGCTGTATTATGGCAGCATTTCGCCGGATATGAAGCTCGTGGGCGAGCCGATCGGCAGCATGGAATACGGGATCGCTTTCTCGCCGGAGAACCGCGCGTTGCGCGATCAGGTGGACGGGGCTCTGGGCGAGATCATTCAGGACGGGACGCTGCATCGCATTCTGGCGCGCTGGAATTTGTGGACGCCGCTGATGGCGAACTATACTGGCGATAGCAGCCAGCCGGACATCGCACCGACGGAATGGGATCATTACCGGCAGGCCATGGCGAACACGACCGGCAGCGGCTGGCATGTTCTGGTCCGGCGTTATGTGAGTTTCCTGCCGCTGATCGGGCAGGCGGCGCTCATGACGCTGGCGGTGTCGGCACTGGCCATGATTCTGGCCGTCGCACTTGGGCTTCTGTTGGCGCTGTCGAGACATTACGGTGCTGCGCCGCTTCGCTTCGTGGCGGGTGTGTATGTTGAGGTGGTCCGCGGCACGCCGCTGCTGATTCAGGTGCTGTTCATTTTCTATGGACTGCCGGCTTTCGGCATCCGGCTGTCACCGTTCATGGCGGGTGTGCTGTCGCTTGGCCTGAATTACGCGGCCTATGAGGCGGAGAACTACCGCGCCGGCCTCCTCTCCGTACCGCGCGGGCAGATGGAAGCGGCGATTGCGCTGAACATGACACACTGGCAGGCGCTGCGCCTCGTGATCGTGCCGCAGGCGTTCCGGACGGTCGTACCGGTCATGACCAACGATTTTATTTCGCTGCTTAAGGACAGTTCGCTCGTTTCCGTCATTACATTGACGGAGCTGAGCCAGACCTATGTGCGGCTGTCCTCCACCTATTACGATTATTTCGGAACGGGGATCATGGTCGGTCTGGCCTATCTGCTGCTCGGGCTGCCGTTTGTGCGGCTGGCACGGATGGCGGAGCGACGGCTGGGGCGCGGTTTCTCGGGAGCCGGGCGCCACTGAATAGGGCGCCCGGTTTGTCCTGTGCGGCGGTCCTGTTCAGGCCGGTCGTGGCGCGGACGGATCGTTGATGAGCGGCGGCACGAGCGTTCCGGTATCCAGCGTTCCGTCAAATCCCTGGCGCAGAACGCGGGACCAGCCGATCATCCAGCGATCCAGAGCATCAATGAACTGAGCGGCGTCCGGGTTTTTGTGAACCGATGCTTTGTTCCAGTACTGCGGTGGCGCCAGAAGCTGGCGTGATCCATGTTCGATCGGAGCGACGAGCGTCTCTACCGTTTCGATATGAGCGGTGCCTTTGCCTGCCGCTGCGGCATAATACCAGCCGACATTGATCATCAGACTCGGGACTGGAAAGCCGAGTGTGTGCATACGGTTAAACGCAGCCGTGATGAATGGATCACTGCTGACGCTCTGGTTTTCGAGCACGGCATTGCTGGTGTAGCTGCATTCCTGCGACACACCAGCCCTGTCGGAAATATGGGACGCATAGTCGCGGTCATCATGGCATGGCGTTTCGAGCTGTTCTGCCAGATCGGCCGGGACGGGCTGCTGCGTGGCACGAACCACGATGACGCCGGAGACAACACCGCGATCAGTGCGGGCCAGAACCTGCTGGGACAGTTCCCCATGCGTCCCACTCCGGGCTGTCAGGATTGGATGCCAGTCACCGGCGGGAAGCGGAAGGATACGTCCGGCAATTGTCAGGCTGCCGTGCTCGGTGATGCCTGGATCGGGCACACCGATCTGGTCTCCCAGCCCCGGAGCGCCGCCGGGCTGGCCGCCCTGTTGTCCATTCGGCTGTGGTGCTCCGGACCCCGTATTATATGGTGTCGCCCCGGGCAGGTGCCCCGGAAGCCACGGCATGGCCTTTTTAAGCGCCGGAGTGGGATAGAAGGCGGCCATGCCGAGTGCGCCTACCGTTACGATTACGCTTGTGCGCCAGAGCGGCGCGCGTCGCCAGAGCCGTCCGAATGCCGTCATGGATCAGTGGCTCACCCGGCCAAGCTGGGTTTCTGTGTCGCTGGCGATCTCGGTGATGACCGTGCCGTCTTCCTGTGTGACGAGACGGACGCGCTTGGCGCCCTGCTGACGGGCGACGATAAGGCTTTCGCTGACCATATCCTCGATGGAACGGACAAGATCGCGCGCGCTCGCGCCGGTACCGAGGTTCTTCTGCTTGACCATGACCTGGAACAGCACCCCGGCATCGATGCCGCCGGTTTCCACATGCAGGCCATAGCCTTCGATCATGGCTTCGATTTCGAGTGCCGCGACGCGGGCCAGATCCAGTCCGCGCAGGGCACGGAAAATGAAAATACGGTCCAGACGGTTCAGCACCTCGGGGGCGAAGCCGGACTTGCGCAGAGCTTCCACCGATTCGGCGCGCATCTTCTCAGGTTCGTTGACAAGGCGATCGGCGATTTCGGTGAGAGCCTCGGTTGCGACGTTGGATGTCAGCATGAAGATTGCGCGGGTGGTCGAAACCTGTTCACCCGTGGAGGCTTCCGTAACATGGCCGTCGTTCCAGGCCGTGAGGAACTTCTTGAAGACGTCCGGATGGGCTTTCTCGATCTCGTCGAGCAGCACCACGGCATCCGGATGATCCTTGAGGCCGCCTGTCAGCTTGCCGAAGGTGTCCGAACCCACATAGCCCTTGGGTGAGCCGAAAAGCTGGGTTGCAGCATGGGCGCTCGACATCTGCGTCATGTCGAAATGCAGCAGGGGGCGTTCCATCTGCTTGGCCATCTGCTTGGCCAGATATGTTTTTCCGGTGCCCGGAGGGCCGGCGAGCAGGAAGATGCCGACGGGTTTGCCGCGGATCTGAAGAGCCAAACGGCGGCGCATCTGCTGGGCGATGTCCTCGCAGACCTGATCCTGTCCGATGACGCGGGCTCGCAGCGAGGCGGCCAGTTCGTCGGCGTCGATGACGGTTTCGCGCTGTTCGCGGGCCATGAGCTCTTCAAGGGCTCCGCGGTTTGTCAGACGGCTGAGAACATCCATGATGAGACCTTTCCTGCGGCGCAGTCCGCGACGCGCCAGTTTTTCGGCTGACGTTTCATACGCCAGTCCCGTGACAGCCAGCAGGGCACTGATGCCTGCCAGCGGAAGATAGAAACGCCTTCCCCATTCGATGGCGGCCCACAGCCCGTTCAGCGACAGGTGTAGCATGACCGCGACCTGAATCACTGCCAGAATGAGGAAGGCCGCCATCATCAGCGGCATGGCCCGGTTGAGCATGGGAACGAGGGACTTGAACACCGGGGCGGTTCCTTACTGGACGATCACGTTGAGCAGGACGCGCTGGTCGAGCGTCATCAGGGCGGGCAGGGCTTCGGGGCCGAGGGCTGTCAGCGCTCCGATGATCAGGGCGGGGGCATGTGGCATGCTGACAGGTGCGATGAGGATCTGCCCGGCTTCGACAATGGGAATGACCAGATGCTGGAATTTGCCCGTCAGGACGACGCGCTGTGTCAGGCCCGAGACCGTGACGTCAATGGTCTGGCCCACTGCTCCTGACGCATCCAGAACCGGCATTTCCACAAGCCGCATCTTGCCGTCCTTCACTGCTGCGAGAATGCGGGCGCGGTCGGCAGGGCTGAAGCCGCTTTTTGCGAGCGCGGCCGGGGCCTTTGCAGGGGGAAGCATGGAAAGCTGGACCGCGGCTGTCTGGGCGGCCGGTACGGCTGGCGTGCTCTGGGACGGCGGTGCGACCGCAGGGGCTGGCGGAGTTGCTGTATTATGCGTGTAGAAAAAGGCTCCGGCCCCGACCGTCAGGGCAGCGATCAGCCCGCCTCCGCCCCACAGCGCCCGGCTGCGGGATGCCGGTTCGGAGGGCAGCGGCTGAGCGCGTGGTTCTGGACGGGGCTCGTACTGGGAAGTCATTTCAGAACCATACTCACTCCCGACGGCGTTCGAAGACAAGGGCTTTCGAGATATGGGAATGTAAACAAATCTTTCGACTCGCCCAAGGGATAAGAGCTTCAGGAATAACGGGATTTGCGTTGCTCTTGCGTCTTGAAGGGAGGTGACTTACATAAGGCGAATTCCATTCATCTTCCGCTCATTTGGGGGGTGGCCCTGACGGGCCGCCTTTTTTGTCTTGTCTCAGCAGAACGCCTCTTCCGACATCGAACTGCCCCATCTTACGGGGCTGGAAGCCCGCATCGCGGAGCGGATCGCACCGACGCTGGCCGATCTGGGCTACGAGCTCGTGCGTCTGTCCGTGCTGGGACGTGACACTCCGACGATCCAGATCATGGCGGACCGTGCAAACGGCTCCCTGATTTCGGTGGAGGACTGCGAGCAGATCAGTCACGCTGCTGGCGCCATTCTGGACGTTGACGATCCGATCCCCGGTGCGTGGATGCTGGAAGTTTCGTCCGCCGGGATCGATCGTCCGTTGACGCGCGCCAAGGACTGGGAGCGATTCGCCGGCCATCTTGCGAAGGCCGAGCTGGACGTGCCGCTCAATGGTCGTCGTCGTTTCTCGGGCACTGTCATGGGGGCACGGGACGGTAATGCCATTATCCGTCTGGATGATGGGACCGAGGCTGTGCTGCCGCTGGTGGACATCCGCAAGGCCCGTTTGGTCCTGACCGATGCGCTGATCGAAGCGAGCGCTGCTCTTGCAGGGGTCAGCTCCGAAGGGGAAGATGGCGGGGAAGCGCGCCAGGCGCCCAAACTGAATCCGAAGAAGCCGGGGAAAAAGTGATGACCCGTCTCATGCTGGCTGGAGGTCCGATCTGATGGACACGTCTGTTACACGTCCCGAACTGCTGCTGGTTGCCGATGCAGTATCCCGCGAGAAGAACATTGATCGCGAGGAAGTGCTCGAAGCTATGGAGCAGGCCATCCAGAAGGCTGGCCGCGCGAAGTACGGGCATGAAAAAGACATCCGCGCGACGATCGACCGCAAAACCGGCGAAGTCCGCCTGAGTCGCTGGACCGAAGCGGTCGAATATGTGGAGAACGAGGACACCCAGATCCCGTTGCACATTGCCCGCAAGTTTCAGCCGGAAATTCAGGCTGGCGAGCATCTGGTCGATCCGCTGCCGCCGATCGATTTCGGCCGTATCGCAGCGCAAACGGCCAAGCAGGTCATCGTGCAGCGCGTACGCGAATACGAGCGCAAGCGCCAGTATAACGAGTTCAAGGATCGCGTGGGCGAGATCGTTAACGGCACCGTCAAACGCACAGAGTACGGCAACCTCATGGTCGAGATCGGTCATACGGAAGCCCTGTTGCGTCGCGATGAGCTGATTCCCCGCGAATCCTTTCGCAATTCCGACCGCATTCGCGCCTATATTTATGATGTGCGTGACGAGCCGCGTGGTCCGCAGATTTTCCTGTCCCGCACCCATCCGGCCTTCCTCGCCAAGCTGTTTGCGCAGGAAGTTCCGGAAATCTACGACGGGATCATCGAAATCAAGGCTGTGTCCCGTGACCCTGGGTCGCGAGCCAAGATGGCCGTGATTTCGCGCGATGCTGCGATTGATCCGGTCGGTGCCTGCGTTGGTATGCGTGGATCACGCGTTCAGGCTGTCGTGGCCGAACTGCAGGGCGAAAAGATCGACATCATCCCCTGGAGCCCGCAGGCTGCGACGTTCGTCGTCAATGCGCTGGCACCTGCTGAAGTCAGCAAGGTGGTGATGGATGAGGAAGCGGGGCGCGTTGAAGTTGTGGTGCCTGATGAGCAGCTTTCGCTCGCCATTGGCCGCCGCGGGCAGAACGTGCGTCTGGCCAGCCAGCTGACCCGCTGGGACATCGACATTCTGACGGAGGCCGAGGAATCGGAGCGTCGTCAGGAAGAGTTCCGCAAGCGCTCCTCGCAGTTCGTTGAAGCGCTGGACGTTGATGATGTGATCGCGGGTCTGCTGGTGACGGAAGGCTTCCACACGGTCGAGGAACTGGCCTACACGGATCCGGGCGAGCTGAACGATATCGAAGGCTTTGACGAGAGTGTGGCTGAAGAGCTCATGCATCGTGCTAACGACTATCTTGCCAGCAAGGAACAGGCCCTGGACGACCAGCGCAAGGCGCTGGGTGTTACGGATGATGTGGCCGATCTGGGAACATTTACGAACCAGATGCTGGTGACGCTTGGTGAGAAGGGCGTGAAAACGCTTGATGATCTGGCAGATCTGGCCGGTGACGAGCTGGTGGAGATTCTCGGTGAAGAGGCCTTCGATGAAGATGCCGCTAACGAGATCATCATGGCAGCACGTGCGCACTGGTTTGATGGTGAAGAAGCCGACTCGGCAAAGCCCGAGAATGGTGACGGGGAGTCGACCGACGTCTGATATTTCTGATACTGATAATGGTCCCGTTCGTGGTGCTCTAGGGCGTCGCGGCTCGGAGCGGCGATGCATCGTTACGCGAGAGCAGAAGCCGCCTGAAGGCATGATCCGTTTCGTGGTCAGCCCGGATAACCGGGTTGTTCCCGACCTCGCCGGAAAACTTCCGGGTCGGGGAATGTGGTTGAGTGCCAGCCGGGATGTGTTAGATAGCGCCCGCACACGACAGGCTTTTGCCAGAGCGGCCAAAGCCCAGGTGATCGTACCGGACGGTCTGGCCGACTTGGTTGAGGCCGCGTTGGTGCAACGGATGCTGGACGCAGTCAGCTTGGCTCGCAGAGCGGGTCAAACGGTCTGCGGGTTTCAGAAGTGCCGGGAGTGGCTCACTTCAGGCAGGGTAGGGGTGGTGATCCGTTCGGAAAGCGCAAGCTCGGACGAGTTCTCCAGACTGGTGTCGGGCCGGCGTTCTCTGCCGGTGGTGACAGTTCCCGATCGGGTCCTGGAATCGGCGTTCAGCCGGGACCGGGCGGTCTATGCGGTGATGGCGCCAGGAGCGTTGGCACAGCGCCTGATCGCCGAACATGAGAGATTTTCGGGAGTGGCAGGACGTCCGCTCCCAGACCCCACAGGGGTCAGTAAGGAACAGGCGGAACTATGAGCGACGGCAACGAGCGCAACCAGGACGGAAACAACACCCCATCACAGGGCGGCGAACAGACCAGAAGCAGCCGCCTGTCGCTTCGCCCTGCTGGACGTCAGGAGGTCGGGCGTACTGTGGATGCCGGCTCCGTGCGTCAGAGCTTCAGCCATGGCCGCTCCAAGGTCGTGCAGGTTGAGGTGCGCAAGCCCAAGCGCAATGCGGCTGGCCCGGGTGCCGGTGCGGCAGCCCGTGGTGGCCGTGCGGGTGGCCGTGCTCTGACGGCAGCCGAACTGGCAGCCCGCCAGCGCGCCCTTGAGCTGCAGCGTAAGGCTGCGGCCGAAGAAGCTGCACGGCGCGAGGAAGAAAAGATCCAGATCATGTCTGCCGCCGAGGCCGCGCGTCGCGCCGCTGAGGAAGAGCGTCTGATCAGCGAACAGAAGGCTGCGGAAATCGCGGCTCTGAAGGAAAGCGAGCAGCAGGCTGCCCGCGAACAGGCTGCTGCTGAAGCTGCGGCACGTGCTGCCGAGCAGGCCGCGGCCGAGGCCGCAGCTCGCGAGGCCGAGGAGGCCGCTCGTTCGGCTCCGCTCGATCCGCGCAGCCACTCGACCGGCGGTGTGCAGCTTGCCGCTCCGGTCCAGCGTCTGCGTCCGCTTGCCGAGCGTGCCATTATGCCGCCGCGTCCGGTTCAGCCGTCCCGTCCGGCCGCCGCCGCTGCTGCGCCGGCCCGTAACAATGAGACGCTGCATCTGCGTTCCGGCGCTGCCGCCGGTGGCGATGACGAGCGTCGTCCCGCACCGCGCCGTAGTGGCCCTGGTGCTCCGCCGGCTCCGGCGCGCCGTCCGTCTGCACCTTCCCGCAAGGGTGGTGGCAGCGATCGCCGTTCGGGTCGCATCGACGTCCGCGCCGCGATCGAAGGTGATGACGACAAGACGCGTTCCCTGGCTTCGGTCCGCCGTCAGCGCGACCGCGAGCGTCGCCAGGCTGAGCTGGAGCGTCTGCGCTCCGACCAGGTCCGCGTCGTGCGTGATGTCATCGTGCCGGAAACCATCACGGTAGCCGAACTGGCCAACCGTATGGCGTCCCGTCAGGGTGAAGTTATCAAGGCGCTCATGAAAATGGGCGTCATGGCAACGGCTGCGCAGAGCATCGACGGTGATACGGCCGAGCTGGTGGTTGAGGAATTCGGCCATCGCATCAAGCGTGTTTCCGAGAGCGACGTTGAAATCGGCATTGAAGGCCTGGAAGACAGCGCCGATGAACTGCTGCCGCGCGCTCCGGTCGTGACGGTCATGGGGCATGTCGATCACGGCAAAACCTCCCTGCTCGACGCCCTGCGCACTACGGATGTGGCTGCAAGTGAAGCCGGTGGCATCACGCAGCATATCGGCGCGTATCAGATCACGGCGCCGTCCGGGAAGAAGATTACCTTCATCGATACGCCGGGTCATGAGGCCTTCACCTCCATGCGTGCCCGCGGTGCGTCCGTCACCGATATTGTGGTGCTGGTCGTGGCAGCCGATGACGGTGTGATGCCGCAGACGATCGAAGCCATTAAGCATGCCAAGGCTGCTAATGCTCCGATCATCGTGGCGATCAACAAGATCGACAAGCCGGGTGCCAATCCGAACCGTGTCCGCCAGGAACTCCTGAGCCACGAGATCGTGGTCGAAGAGATGGGTGGCGACACCCAGGACGTCGAGGTTTCGGCCCTCAAGCGGACCGGGCTGGACAAGCTGGAAGAGTGCATTCTGCTTCAGTCCGAAATGCTGGACCTACGCGCTAATCCGGATCGTGTTGCCGAAGGTGTGGTGATCGAAAGCCGTCTGGATCGTGGGCGTGGCCCTGTTGCCGCTGTTCTCGTCCAGAAGGGAACGCTGCGTCGCGGCGATATCCTGGTGGCCGGTTCCGAATGGGGCCGTGTCCGCGCCGTGCTCGACGATCGTGGTCGTCAGCTCAAGGATGCCGGTCCGTCCATGCCGGTCGAGGTGCTCGGCCTGACGGGTGTACCGGGTGCGGGTGAGCCGTTCGTCGTTGTTGAAAATGATGCCCGGGCCCGTGAGATCAGCGAATTCCGTCAGCGGAAGATCAAGGAGAAGGAAGCCGCGTCGCAGGTTGCGGCTCGTGGAACGCTCGATCAGATGCTGGCCCGTATTCAGGCTGGTGTGCAGAAGGAAGTTGCTCTTCTCATCAAGGCTGACGTGCAGGGATCGGCGGAAGCTATTTCCACGACCGTACAGAAGCTGGCCCATGAGGAAGTTGCGGTTCGCGTGCTGAACGCCAGTGTCGGTCAGATCACGGAAAGTGACATCCAGCTCGCCAAGGCGTCGAATGCCATCATCGTGGCCTTCAATGTCCGTGCAACCACGCAGGCTCGTGAACTGGCCCAGCGTGAGGGTGTGGACATTCGCTACTACTCGATCATCTACCAGGTGGCAGATGATGTGGAGCAGCTGGTCAAGGGTAAGGTCGCGCCGAAGCATCGCGAGAAGTTCCTGGGCTACGCCGAGATCCGTCAGGTCTTCAACATCACCAAGACCGGCAAGGTGGCGGGTTGCTACGTCACCGAAGGCCTCGTCAAGCGCGGCTGTGGTGTGCGTCTGCTGCGTGACAACGTGGTTATTCATGAAGGCGAGCTGAGCCAGCTCAAGCGTTTCAAGGATGACGTCAAGGAAGTGGCACGCGGTTACGAGTGTGGCCTGTCGTTTGCGGGTTACAATGACCTGCGCGAAGGCGATGTCGTCGAGTGCTACGAAATGGAAGTGATCCCGGCTTGAGTTCGCGTTCTAAACATGACTTGAAAGGCCCCGCTGGCGTCACCGCCCAGGGGCCAAGCACCCGCCAGCTCCGGGTGGCTGAGGAGGTCCGTCGTGTTCTGGCGGAGCTGTTCGCGCGGACGGAGTTCCGTGACCCGGAACTTCTGGATGTGCGGATCACGGTCACGGAAGTCCGCATCTCCCCGGATTTCAGGCACGCCACGGCTTTCGTGACGCGTCTGGGGCGGAGTGATGTGGAGGTTCTGTTGCCTGCTCTGAAGCGGGTGGCGCCGTTCCTGAGGACGGGTCTTTCCAAGGCCCTCAATCTCCGGACGGTGCCTGAGATCCACTTCCAGCCTGATACTGCGCTGGATAACGCCATGGAACTCGACGAGATCATGCGGTCTCCAGAAGTCCAGCGGGATCTGAACTCCAAGCCCGACTGACTTTTAAAAAGCCCCTCACTTCTGGTGAGGGGCTTTTTTTGCATTCCGTGCCTCTGCTGGTCTATCAGCGGCCCTTCAAAAGTAAGGACGGGATGTATGGGCAGGAAACGTGGACGCGATATCGACGGGTGGCTGATTCTCGACAAGCCGCTGGGGCCGACCTCCACGGATATGGTCAACAAGCTGCGATGGGCTTTTGATGCAAAAAAAGCCGGTCATGGCGGAACGCTCGATCCGTTGGCCTCTGGCGTGCTGCCGATCGCGTTCGGCAAGGCCACGCGGACTATTCCCTACATTATGGACGCGACAAAGCGTTATCGCTTTACCCTGACTTTCGGCGAAAGCCGCACGACGGATGACCTTGAAGGCGAGGTTCTGGCGACGTCGCCAAACCGCCCGACCGATGACCAGATCCTAGCCGTCTTGCCTGCGCTGACGGGCAATGTCATGCAGGTACCCCCGGTTTTTTCGGCGCTTCGGGTCGGGGGCGAGCGGGCCTATGACATGGCACGGGCCGGCCGTCCGCCGGAACTTCCGCCGCGTCCGGCGCGGATCGATTCGATAACGTTAGTGGAACGTCCGGACGCAGATACGGCCGTCTTTGACGTCCAGTCCGGCAAGGGCGTTTATATGCGTTCTCTGGCGCGGGATATTGCGCTGGCCTGTGGAACGGTCGGACATATTTCGGTGCTGCGGCGGACGAAGTGCGGGCCGTTCGATCTGAGTCACGCCTTGACGATCAATCAGATATCACTGGACAAATCGTCTCAAACTGTGGACAACGCCGATGCTCTTCCGGCTCCTCTGCTGGATGCGGCGACCGCGCTGGTCGACATCCCGGCGCTGGCCGTCACCGATGCGGAGGGAAGGATGCTTGTCTGGGGGCAGTCGATAGACCCCGCGGACCTCGTGCATCCTCTGCCGGCGTCGTCGCAGGTGGAAGACCATCTGTGGCGCGCGATGATCGGAGAGCACGTGCTGGGTCTGTGTCATGTCCGTCATGGGCGGCTCAGGGCAGCGCGTATGCTGGAAAACCACGAGTTTTTTGGAGAACACGATGTCGATTACCGCAGAACGCCGCACGGCACTGATTTCTGAGTACAAGCAGAGCGAGACGGATACGGGTTCGCCGGAAGTGCAGGTTGCAATCCTGTCCGAGCGTATCGTCAACCTGACCGAGCACCTGAAGACCCACAAGAAGGACTTCCACTCCCGTCGTGGTCTTCTGATGATGGTCGGTCAGCGTCGTAGCCTGCTGGACTACCTGAAGCGCAAGGACCAGGCTCGTTACCAGAGCCTGATCGAGCGTCTCGGCCTGCGTCGCTGAGCTAGATCTGTCCGGGAGCCTGCTCCCGGACATCCCGCCATCGCCTGTCCGGCGGTGCGGGTGCGCGACCGGCGTTTCAGGCCACATGGTGTCGTGCCGGGGACTTCCCGCCATCACCGCCATGCCGTCCGAAACGCTGCTCCGCCACCTGCCGGACACCCGGAGATGGTTTCACCCTTAATTTGGGAAAACATGCATGTTTGATTATTTCCGCAAGGAAATCGAATGGGCCGGACGTCCTCTGATCCTGGAGACCGGGAAGGTCGCACGCCAGGCAGATGGCGCCGTCATGATCACTTATGGCGATACGGTCGTGCTCTGCACCGCCGTTGGCGCCAAGAGCGTCAAGCCGGGACAGGACTTCTTCCCGCTGACGGTCAACTACCAGGAAAAGGCTTACGCCGCCGGCAAGATCCCGGGTGGGTTCTTCAAGCGTGAAGGTCGTCCGTCCGAAGCCGAAGTTCTGAACGCCCGTCTGATCGACCGTCCGATCCGTCCGCTGTTCCCGGAGAACTTCCGCAACGAAGTTCAGATCACCGCAACGGTTCTGAGCTACGACAACGAGAACGATCCGGCTCTCGTGTCGCTGATCGGCTGCTCTGCTGCGCTGACGCTCTCCGGCATTCCGTTCTTCGGCCCGGTTGCATGCGCCCGTATCGGCCGCATCGACGGCAAGCTGGTTGTGAACCCGGTTCACGATGAACTCAAGGACAGCACGCTCGACCTGATGGTCGCCGGTACGGCCGAAGGCGTGCTGATGGTTGAATCCGAAGCCAGCGAGCTTTCGGAAGAGACGATGCTTGAAGCTGTCACGCTGGGTCACACCTCCTTCCAGCCGGTCATCGACGCCATCATCGCGCTGGCCGAGCATGCTGCGAAGGCGCCGTGGGATCTGCCGTCGCTGACGAAGGAAGAAATTGCCCTTCGCAAGCGTGTTGAGAAGGTCGGCAACAAGCTGATGGCTGACGCTTACAAGGAGCGTCAGAAGCAGGCCCGTTACAAGAAGGTCGCCGAAGCCAAGGACCGGATCAACGAGATCCTGGCCGAGGAAGGTCTCGACGTCGAACTGGCCAAGCCGATGCTCAAGGAGCTTGAGGCACAGGTTGTTCGTGGCTCCATCCTCAAGACGGGCATCCGTATTGATGGTCGTGATCTGAAGACGGTCCGCCCGATCCTCGCCGAAGTCGGCATCCTGCCGCGCGCTCATGGAACATCCCTGTTCACGCGTGGCGAGACGCAGGCCCTCGTGGTCGCAACGCTCGGCACGGGGCAGGATGAGCAGATCATCGATGCGCTGGAAGGTGAATACCGTTCCAACTTCATGCTGCACTACAACTTCCCGCCGTATTCGGTTGGTGAGTGTGGCCGCATGGGCTCCCCGGGCCGTCGTGAAATCGGTCACGGCAAGCTGGCATGGCGCGCAATCCACCCGCTGCTGCCGAGCAAGGAAGCTTTCCCGTACACGATGCGTGTGGTTTCCGAGATCACGGAAAGCAACGGCTCGTCTTCCATGGCAACTGTCTGCGGCTCCTCGCTCGCGCTGATGGATGCCGGCGTTCCGCTGCCGCGTCCGGTGGCTGGCATTGCCATGGGCCTGATCAAAGAAGACCGTGGCTACGCCGTGCTGTCCGACATCCTGGGTGACGAAGATCACCTCGGTGACATGGACTTCAAGGTGGCTGGTACGGCTGACGGCGTGACCGCGCTGCAGATGGACATCAAGATCACGTCCATCACGCCGGAAATCATGAAGATCGCGCTGGAGCAGGCCCGTGAAGGCCGGATTCACATCCTTGGCGAAATGTCCAAGGCGCTGACGGAAGGCCGTTCGGATGTTTCGGGCAATGCTCCGAAGATCACCACGATCTCCGTTCCTAAGGAAAAGATCCGTGATGTGATCGGCTCCGGTGGCAAGGTGATCCGCGAGATCGTCGAATATTCTGGTGCGAAGGTTGATATCGGTGACGATGGCACCGTGACGATCGCTGCTTCGAATGACGAACAGGCCCAAAAGGCTATCGCCCGCATCGAAGGTATTATTGCCGAGCCGGAAATCGGTCGTATCTATGACGGTAAGGTCGTCAAGACTGCCGATTTCGGTGCGTTCGTGAACTTCCTCGGTCCGCGTGACGGTCTGGTTCACATCTCCGAGCTGGCCGAAGGCCGCGTTGCGAAGACGTCCGACGTCGTCAAGCAGGGCGATACCGTGAAGGTCAAGGTCATCGGATTTGATGACCGTGGCAAGGTCAAGCTCTCTATGAGGGTTGTCGATCAGGCCACGGGCGCCGATATTACGGAAAGTGTGGGGGCCAAGCCTGGCCGTCCGCCCCGTCGCGACGCCGAATGAGTGTTGGGGCGGGGCTCGCAAGGCCCCGCCTTTTTTTTTCTGAGTTTCGGAGACAGCCAGTCCCCATGAAATCTATTGATACCCTCCGTTTTGGTGGTCAGGATGTGCTGCCTCTGATCGAAGGGGGCAAAGGTGTTTCCGTCTCCACGGGTGTTTCGGCCGGACACTGGGCTGCCGCTGGCGGGATCGGAACCATCTCGGCCGTCAATGCGGACAGCTACGATCAGGACGGCAACCCCGTACCGCAGATCTATCACGGTCGCACGCGCCGCGAGCGCCAGCAGGAGCTGATCCGCTACGCGATCGACGGCGGCATCGCCCAGGCGAAAATTGCTCGCGACATCTCGGGTGGTAAGGGCCGGATCAACGTCAATATCCTGTGGGAAATGGGCGGGGCCGAGGAAGTCATCATCGGGATTCTCGAAGGAGCTCCCGGACTGGTACATGGCGTGACCTGTGGGGCGGGGATGCCATATCGCCTGTCCGACATCGCGGTCCGTTTCGGTATTCCGTATTACCCGATCGTGTCCTCTGGGCGCGCCTTTAACGCTCTGTGGCGCCGTGCCTACAGCAAGGCTCCTGAACTGCTGGGTGGTGTGGTTTATGAAGATCCGTGGCGTGCGGGGGGCCATAACGGCCTCTCCAACACGGAAAATCCGCTGTCTCCAGAAGATCCCTATCCGCGCGTTCTCGAACTGCGTCGCGTCATGCGCAATTATGGTCTGGGCGAAACGCCGATCATCATGGCTGGTGGCGTCTGGCATCTTGAGGAATGGCAGGACTGGATTGGCAATCCGGAACTGGGGCCGATCGCGTTCCAGTTCGGAACCCGTCCGCTCCTGACGCAGGAAAGTCCGATCCCTAACGCCTGGAAGCGCCGTCTTCTGACGCTGAAGAAGGGAGATGTGTATCTCAACCGCTTCTCCCCGACCGGGTTCTACTCTTCGGCTGTCAAGAACAGCTTCCTGAACGATCTGTGCGACCGTTCCGAGCGTCAGGTGCCGTACAGTCAGGAAACCGGTGACGGATATGAGGCGTCTTACGGCGTCGGTGTCCGCAAGCGTGAAGTCTTCGTGCCGGCGGCCGATCGTCCGAGGATTGCCGAATGGGAAGCCGCGGGCTTCACCGAGGCCCTGCGTACTCCGGATGACACGCTGGTTTTCGTGACGCCAGAAAGCGCTCGCGAGATCCTGGCGGACCAGACGGCCTGCATGGGCTGTCTGTCGCAGTGCCGTTTCTCCAACTGGACGCAGAAAGAGCCATACACGACGGGCCAGAAGGCTGACCCGCGTTCCTTCTGCATCCAGAAGACGCTCCAGACCATTTCCCACATCCCGCCCGGAGCGGATGACGATGTGGTCATGGACCATAACCTTATGTTCGGCGGCACGAATGCGTGGCGCTTCGGGACGGATCCGTTCTACGCAAACGGATTTGTTCCGACGGTCGGCCAGCTCGTGGAGCGTATTCTGACCGGTCGCTGAGACATGGTCCGTGACCCTCTCTCTTTTGGTCCGTCGTCCCGGCCTGCCCTGAATCGGGGCAGGCCGTTCGACTTTCTAACGCAGTTTCTGGCGCGGCATTCGATCCCTGTCAGTCCGGAGCAGATTGCTCCGGCGGAAGGAAGCCGGGCTGCAGTTGCCACGGTCGTGGCACTTCTTCCCGCAATTTATGAACATCAGGCAGTGCTGGCCTGGGCTGCGTTTGCGGCCTTCTGGAGCTGTCTGATCGAGCCGGGCGGGACGGCTCGAGAACAACTCCGTATTCTCGGACTCTTTACGGTGGCCGGCGCGATCCTTGGGGGCGTGACGTCTCTTATCGCCGTGTATCCGTTCTGGGGCGTGTTGCCCTGGCTGCTTTTGACGGGCCTGCTGGTCGGTATGGCCCGCGCGCTGACACCGTCCATGGCGTTGCTCAGCACGCTTCTGGGCTGCGTGATGCTCGCGGGGACGGGGTTCCCGGCCCATGGGCTTCAGGATGCTTTTGTCATTGCCGGGGCATGTGGTGGTGGTGGTCTGTGGGCCACGCTCCTGTGCCTCGTCATCTGGCCGCTGCATCCCTATGCGCCTGCACGGCGGGCCGTGGGAGGCTGTTACCGGCTGCTGTCGGTTATGGCGGGCGAGATCGCGGCGGGGCGTTTTCAGGAAACCGTACACCGGCAGAACGTACGGACGGCAATCGAGCGCGCGCGCGCTATGGCGCTTCAGATTGATGCCGGGCATGCGAGTTATGGCATGCGCGGGCGACTGATTGCATCTCTGGCCGGTGCGGAACGCCTGTTCACTGCGATGCTGGCCGTCGAACATCTCGTTGAGACGCGTGGCCTGGACTTTGAGGCCCGGGGCACGCTGGCGGCGTTTTCCGCGCTTTGCCTGCATGCCAGTGACGCCGCACTTGATCCCGCACCGGACCTTGGTCATCTGGCCTCTGAGGGGCTCGCGCTTGCGGAGAGCATTCCCGCGACGACGGGGCCGATTGGGGAATTGGTCGCGACCAGTGCGCGGACCCTGGGAACGCTGGCTGAAGGGCTCGCGCAGAAGGAACGCCTGCCATTTGATGCCGAACTGCCCCGACATGTCGCCCGGCTGACGCCGGCGATCTGGCAGCATACGCTGCGTCTCGTGGTCGGTCTGCTGGCGACCTATATGACCACCTGGTGGCTTGGACTTGATTACGGGTTCTGGGCGCTGGTGGCGGTGGTACTGGTGATCCAGCCGTCCGGACAGACGACGCTGGTGCGGGCGCTGGAGCGTGTGCTCGGGACCGTGGGCGGTGGTGTGCTGGCGTTGCTGCTGACGCCGTTCCTGCCAGGATCGACCCAGATGCTGGCGGCTGTGGCGCTGTTCGTGATCGGTGCCATCGCCATGCGGGCGGTCAATTACACCATGCTGGTCGTATTCATCAGCGCGCAGTTCATCGTTGTGACTGAAATGATCATGCCATCGCAAGGTGTGGCCTGGATGCGGATGCTCGACAACACGCTTGGCAGCGTGATCGGGCTGCTCTGCGCTTTCATGGTCTGCCCGCAACGCCGGGGTCAGGACATGGATGGTCTGTTGCAGACGGCTGTTGTGGGCAATCTGCGCTATCTGGCGGCCGTTCTGAAACGGGAAGATCCGGTCATGACGGACCGCATCCAGCGTCAGGCCGGCATCGATACGACACGCGCGGAGTTCGCCCGAGGCTCGCTGCCTGTTCTGGGGGGAGTATCCGCCGTCGGAGAACGCGCGACGCAGGCCCATGCCCTGTTGCGGGCGCTGCGCCGGTTGAGCGGCGAGGCGACCCTGCTGCGTTTCGATATCTCTGCCGGGCTGTGTGAAGGCGATGCGCAGGCTGGTGAACGCTGGAGCGCTACCGCGGCAGCTTTGGAAGCGGGTGGCCCGCTTGCAGGTATCACCCTTAAGCTCCAGAACGGGGAAATCATGGCCGAGATCGCGGCTTTGGAACGGGCCGGACGCGGGGATCGCGCCGTTTCCTGAAATCAGGACGGGGGGAGACGGAACTCCATCTCCCCTTCTGTTTGTGTCTCATGTTTCAAAAGAAGCGCGGGCGTCAGTGACGGCCGCCGCCGCCATGACCACCACCGCCGGGACCGCCGCCATGTCCACCTGGACCGCCGCCGGGACGACCGCCACCACCTGGGCCACCGGGCCCGCCACCGTGACCCCCGCCACCCATGTGACCTCCGCCCCCCGGGCCGCCACCGCCGGGGCCACGTCCGCGATAGGGACCGACGCCATAGCCTGGGCCCCAGCCGCCACCCCAGCCACCGCCCCAGCCGGTATCGTAACCGCCATAATAGCCACCGCCTCCATAGCTGCCATAGCCGCCGTAACCGTCATAGCCGACGCAACCGGACAGCATGCCGAGCAGGCAGAGCGCGCCGCCAATGCGGGCGAAGGTCTGTGTTGTCCGACGGATCATTTCGCGTCTCCTGTCAGGTCGGTGTCATGCAGTTCCATGACGCCGAAGGCGGCACCCGCTGGATCCGCAAGGACGGCGATCATGCTGTTCTGATGATCCAGATGTGGTTCGACCAGGACGCGGCCGCCAAGTTGCACGGCTTTTTCGGCCGCACTGCCCACACTGTCCACCTGTACGAAGCTAAGCCAGCGGGCCCGTGCGTTCGGCGGTAGTCGCGGTGGGAGCGGATTGACCGTTGCGCGGGCTACGGACTGCGCCTCAAGGATGTAACGCTGGTTGGTGTCAGGCGCCGGCGCGGCCTCGACCTGATAGCCGAAGAGCTTCTGGTAGAACCCTGCGCTTGCAGACGGCGCAGAGGTCAGGAGTGAATGCCAGATCCAGTCGCCCTGTACCGTAGGATCCGTATCGTTTTGGTCGCCATGCAGGGCATGCAGGCTTGCAAAGAGGGCCCCTTGCGGATCGGCGATGATGGCCTGTTCGCCCCGGCCCTGGATCATGGTCGGGCGGAACAGCACCTTGGCGCCCCACTGACGTGACGATTTCGCCAGTGTCGCAACGTCTGGCGCTGAAAAGAAAGGCAGCCAGAGCGGATGAGGCGGGTTGTCGGTATCGGGCAGGGGGCGCTCGACCAGACCGGCCACGACATGCCCGTTCACGAGGGCTTCAGAGTAGTGCCCGCGAGAGACGGGACGGTCCTGAAAGGTCCAGCCCAGAAGGCCGCCGTAAAATGCCTTGGCCTTGGCGAGATCGGGAGTGGTGAGCTGGGCATAGACGATTTTGCCAGGCAGGACCTTGGCCTCGCTGGCAGGAGCCGGGACTGTCGTCTGCGCATGGGCGCCGGAAAGGGGGGCTGTCAGGCCGAGACCGATGGAAAGAGCCGCTGACAGCGTGACGGCAGCCGTACCTGCTCGGGAAGGACGGGGAAAGGGCGGCAAGGCGGCACTCCTTCTGTTCTGACCCGCACGAAGCGCCTGCTGGCACCCGGCGCTGGGCGGAGAGGGGGATATTCTGTGGTTCCCCGGAATAGGGGCATGACGTTTCATGTCCCATTCCGTTCCCGGAATGCAGCAAAAATGAGGCAAGCCCCCGTCGGGGAAACTCAGATCAGGGCCAGCTCGGTCAGTTCGCGCCGCAGCTGGGGCGGAAGATTGGCAATTCCGTCCTGTATCAGGCTGTTGCCGAGGTCCGGCGGGGCGTCTTTGGGTTCCAGATAGCGCCAGCCCTGAAAGGGCCGCATGGGGCGGGGCTGGACCGGGATGATGTCATCGGACACGACAATCAGCGTACCCGTACTGCCATCCGCGCGCTGGCAGGATTCCAACCCGATGATTGGCTGGCGGCACAGGACCATGCCGTCCATCACGCGGTACAGCGAGCCACCATCCAGCACCTCTTCGGCCCGTTTGGGCATGGTGCGGGTCTGGACGGTGGCGTGGCCGTTAACGCGGTCGTGGTTCAGCCGCTCGCGCAGGACTTCAATACTCGGGCAGCCGACGGCCAGCTTGATGATGTTCAGCATAGTGTCGGATGCCCTCCTGTAAGCTTTTAGTGCGTGCCCATGGCGTTCTGGGACTGCGCGACGAACTCGTTGATGAAGCGCGTCTTGTCGATGGACTGCACGATCTTCACCTTGCGCAGATTAACGCCCTTCGGAGCTGTGGAATCCGGCCAGACATGGGCATGACCGTAATCCATCCCGTGTTCGATATTGACGTCCATGACGGCCGTGACGGACTTCGTGATCAGTGTGGGATCAACGGCGATGGCAGAAGTCAGTTCATCCCACAGCGGCAGAGGGGCCTGATACTTTTTCAGATAGTCCGTGACAGCATTGTGCTTTTCGTCGATGCGGTTGGCGATTTCAGGCGTCATCATGATGTCGTTCGAGACATTTCCGACGCAGGTGATGGAAGCCCACGGCGCGGTCAGGGCAATGCGGGCGGCTTCAGGGTCCATAATTAGGTTGAAGTCGGACGCGAAATCGGCATTGCCGGTGACGGACATCATGCTGGCATCAAGCAGACCGCCCATGAAGACAAGCTGTTTGGCGGTTGCGGCAAAAGTCGGGTCGATGCGGATGGCGAGCGCAAGATTTGTCAACGGACCGGCTGCAATGATCGTGACCTGATGCGGATGGGCATGAACTTCGCGGATCAGGAACATGGCGGCCGGGAGCGAATCGGCAGTGATATGGGGGGCACCTTCCGGCAGCTTGCCGACGGGGGGCTGCGTGGCCGGGACGTGTTCGATGGAGCCGAGGCCACCCCAGGCGCCTTTCCACGGAATGACACCAAACTGTTGTTCGCGCATTTTCGTCTCCGCGACGGTGTTGACCAGCGGCGTGGTGGCGCCATTGGCAACGGGGATCTGTGTCTGGTGGGTAATTTCCAGAAAGCGCAGGGCATGCGCCGTGCCTGCGTTCTCCCAGTCATCGCCGATAACGGAGGTCAGGCCGAGCAGCGTTACGCCGGGGCGGTTGAGCAGCGGGATGATGGCCTGGATGTTGGAGCCGCCCGGGCCGAGGTAGTCGTTGTCGAGTACGACATAGTTCGGAGCGGGGGTCGAAGCATGGGCAGCGTTCGCAGTGGCAAGCGGAGCCAGTACGGTGCAGGCGCCCAGAAGGGCAGAGAGAATGGGTCGGCGCATGGTCTCTTCCAGATGGATTAAGCCCGGATCATGCCCTCAAGTGACGAGGCGCGCCAGTATCGCTTCAAGACGAAGCCGTCCTTCGCCGGTCGCGCGTAGGATACCGCTGTCCCGTTCGAGATAGTTTTCCTCGATGCAGGCTTCAAGCAAAGCAGGGTCCACACAATCCAGAAGTGCGCGGCCCGTGCGGGCGGCGAAGGCCGCCTCGTCGATGCCTTCGGACAGACGCAGGCCCATCAGCAGGGCTTCGCGGCCTTTTTCTTCCGGCGCGAGCAGGGTTTCTTCGGTACTGCCAGAGCCGGTCTTTTCCACCCGGTCGGCCCAGGGTTCGGGCGCACGATGACGGCGGGTGGCGTAAAGTTCCCCGTCCAGCGTCAGGCGTCCATGAGCGCCGGGGCCAATGCCGATGTAATCCGCATAGCGCCAGTAGGTCAGGTTATGCCGGCTTTCTGCACCGGGGCGGGTATAGTTGGAGACTTCGTAGGGTAGCAGACCGTGACGGGCGGCAATGTCGCCGGTCAGGTCATAGAGGCGTGCGGCGGTGTCCTCGTCGGGCAAGGTTAGTTCGCCGCGCCGGTGCATGGCTTCGAACTTCGTGCCCGGTTCGATGGTGAGCTGATACAGCGACAGGTGATCGGCCACGAGGTCGAGTGCTGTGGTCAGCTCGTCCGTCCAGTCGGCATCGCTCTGGCCGGGGCGGGCGTAGATCAGATCGAAGGAAGTGCGTGGGAACAGGGTTCGGGCAGTTTCGAGTGCGCGGATGGCCTGTGTGGCGGAGTGTTCGCGGCCAAGCTTGTGCAGCGCATCGTCCCGCAGGCTCTGTACGCCGAGCGACACCCGATTGACCCCGGCCTGACGAAACGCCGCGAATTTTCCGGCTTCGACGCTGGTTGGATTGGCTTCGAGCGTGATTTCCAGATCGTCCTGTGCGTCGAACAGGCGGTGTGCGTCCTCGATCAGGGCGGCGACGGTTTCGGGCGCCATGAGCGACGGCGTGCCCCCGCCGAAAAAGATCGAACGCAGGGGACGTCTGACGCCATCGCGCGTCAGGCGGGCGGCATCATGGGCCAGTTCACGGCGCAGGGCTGCGGCGAAGCGCTGCTGCGGGATCACGTCCCGGACATGGGAGTTGAAATCGCAGTAGGGGCACTTCGCCAGACAGAACGGCCAGTGAATGTAGAGGGAAAGCGGCTCAGCCAAAGGACGGGAGGTCAAATGGCGATCCGGACGCCGAATTCCACCACGCGGTCAGGCGGGATGCGCAGGAACTCGGTCGTGGAGGCCGCATTGCGCTGGAGCAGGAGGAAGATCCACATGCGCCAGAGCTGCATCTTCGGCACGCGGGAGCGGACGACGAGTTCATGGGACGTGAAATAGGAGGCCTGAATGGCGTCGAAGGCCACGCCGAGCGCGTTCAGTTCCAGCAGCGCGCGGGGCAGGTTGGGCATCTCCATGAAGCCGTAGCGGACGATGACGCGGTGAATGTTGGGGGCCAGTTCCTGAATGATGGCGCGGTGGCCGCGCTCGGCTTCCGGCTGGTCAAGGTTCTGGACCGTCACGAACAGGATGTGATCGTGCAGGACCTTGTTGTGCTTGAGGTTATGTAGCAGCGAATTCGGCACGATGTCGGGGTTGGCAGTCAGGAAAACGGCCAGACCAGGGACGCGGATCGTGCGGGACTGAGGCAGACGCGCGAGGAAGGAGCCCATCGGCATGGAATCCGCCTGCTGGCGTGCAGCGATGAGGCTGCGGCCGCGCTTCCAGGTGGTCATGATGATGGTGCTGATGATGCCGATTGCGAGCGGGACCCATCCGCCATCGGGGATCTTGAGCACGTTTGCGGAGAAGAAAATGCTGTCCACGATGAAGAAGAAGCCGAAGACGATCGCGACCGTAGCGGTCTTCCATTTGAAAACGCGGCGGAACACCACCATGGCCAGCACGCAGGTGCACAGGAACGTGCCGGTCACAGCAATGCCGTAAGCCGCAGCGAGGGCCGAGGATGAGCGGAAGGAAAGGACCAGAACCAGCGCACCGAAGGCCAGAATCCAGTTCAGCGAGGGCAGATAGATCTGTGCTTCCTCGGATGCGTTGGTGTGCATGATGCGGGTGCGGGGCAGGTAGCCGAGCTGGATGAGCTGGCGGCACAGCGAGAAGCTGCCCGAGATACCGGCCTGCGAGGCGATCACGGTTGCGAAGGTCGCAAGGATCAGCATCGGGATCTGCGCCCAGTGCGGCACCAGAAGATAAAACGGATTGGACAGGGCGTGCGGATTATGAATCAGCAGGGCGGCCTGTCCGAAATAGTTCAGTGTCAGCGACGGCAGGACGAAGAACAGCCAGGCCTTGCGGATCGGGGCGCGTCCGAAGTGGCCCATATCGGCGTAAAGGGCCTCGGCACCTGTGACGGACAGCACGACCGAGCCGAGTGCGATGAACGACAGATAGCCGTGCATGGCGATAAATTCGAGCGCGAAGGTCGGAGACAGGGCGAGCAGGATATGGGGATAGAGGAGAATGCCCTTGACCCCGAGAATGGCGAGTACGCTGAACCAGCAGATCATGATCGGCCCGAAAGCCTTGCCGATCTTCCCTGTGCCCAGAACCTGGACCGAGAACAGGGCGATGAGGACGATCATGGCCAGTGGAATGATGATGTGACTGGCCGAGGGAACGGAAGTTTCAATACCCTCCACAGCCGAAAGTACGGAAATCGCCGGGGTAATGATGCTGTCACCAAAGAACAGACAGGTGCCTGCAATACCCACGAGGCCGAAGAGCCATCGGAAATGCTGTGATTTACACACGCGCTGGGCCAGGGACATGAGCGCGATGATGCCGCCTTCGCCATCATGATCCGCCCTCATGATGAGGATAACGTATTTGATGGTGACGATGAGCATCAGCGCCCAGAAGGTCAGGCTGGCGAGCCCCATGATTTCCCAGGGCTGGGCCGGCGCCTTCGGCGAACTGACGATGCTAACCGAGGATTGCAGGGCATAGAGCGGGCTTGTGCCGATATCGCCATAGACCACCCCCAGAACCGCGAGCAGGGCGCCCATGCCGGCGGGACGCTTATGGCCCGAGCCTTCTTCTCCACCGCCGATTTCGTGGGTGTGTCCCTCCGAACGTGCCTGCTCGATCGTTTGCACGATTTCGGCGGATTCGTTGGGAATTCCTACGCCATGAGGAGAATTGGAGGCGCGGTCACCGTCATGTTCAGACATTGCTGGTTCCATTTACGGGCGTCAGTAGAATGCCGTCATCTCCTGTCGCAGCGCTCGTCAAGCGCGCTCCACATCACGGCAACTTCCCCTCATGACAAGATTTCTGCGACGGACGCAAGCCGCGTGTCAGGATTGTGGCGCGGGGCGGCTTCCGAAAATGGCAGTCCCGACCCGGACCAGCGTGGCATTTTCTGCAATGGCTTCCTCAAAATCCGCCGACATACCCATCGACAGTACCGGTAACCCGTGACGCTGGCCCATCTGGCGCAGGAGACGGAAATGCGGAGCGGGGTCCTCGCCTTCAGGGGGAATGCACATCAGCCCACGGATTTTCGGACCAAACCGTTCGAGCGAGGCTTCGATGAAAGCATTCGCCTCCTCGCGCGGAACACCGGATTTCTGGGGTTCGTCGCCGGTGTTGACCTGCACGAGCAGCTCGGGAAGGCGCCCGGCTTTTTGTGCACCCTTTTCGATGGAGGCGGACAGGGACGGGCGGTCGAGGCTCTCGATCATGTCGGCGATCTGGCAGGCTTCGGCCGCCTTGTTGGTCTGAAGTCCGCCGATGATATGCAGCCGCAGGTCGGGCCAGCGCTTCCGGAGCTCAGGAAATTTCGAGGCGGCTTCCTGCACGCGGTTCTCGCCGAACAGGCGCTGTCCGGCGTTCAGGGCCGCCTCCACGCTCTCGATCGGATGAAATTTGCTGACGGCGACGAGGGAGACATCGCCTGCCGCACGTCCGGCCTGTTCGCAGGCCCGGGTAATGCGGTTGCAGATAGCGGCAAGGTTCCCGCTGATAAGGGTTTGGGCAGTAAGATCGGACATGCCCGGAGAAGACGCCATTGCGTCCGTGGCCGCAAGATGCGATTTCGGCAGGATGCGAGAGATCGATAGCCTGTCATGACCCAGACTCCTTCCAACACGTCACCCCGCAATCCGGCCTCCAAAACCCGGAAGGGCGGACCACGCCGCCCTCAGGGAGGCCGTACGCCACCGAGCCGTCCCGCGCCTGATCCGACGCGCGATCTGGCCTTTGATATCGTCTGTGGCGTAGTCGAGCATCGCCGGATGCTGGAGACGACGCTGGATCGTGCTGGCGCGATGGACGCACGCGACCGTGCGTCCGCGCACCGTCTGGCGGCAACGACCCTGCGTCATCTCGGTAGCATGACCGAACTGCTCCAGCCCCTGCTGCGGCGTGAACCGCCTGAGCCGGTGCGTTGTGCGCTGCTCATGGGCGTGGCGCAGCTTCTCCATCTTGAGACACCGCCTCATGCAGCCGTGGGCACGATCGTGGACCTGCTTCGCCGTCGAGGTCTGGCACCTTTCGCGGGGCTGGCCAACGCCGTCCTGCGGCGTGTCGCGCGTGAAGGGCAGGACCTTCTCGACGGTCTGGACGAGGACCGGCTGGATGTGCCGCCCTGGCTGTGGAGCGCGTGGGGCAAGCGGGCGCGGGCGATTTCGCGCGGTCTGCATCGTGAAGCCCCTCTGGATCTGACACTACGCCCGGGTGCGGTCGCACCGGAAGGCGGCGAAATGCTGCCGACGGGCTCCGTCCGCTATCCGGCCGGGACGCGCATTACGGCGCTCGAAGGGTTCGAGGACGGCGCGTTCTGGGCGCAGGACGTCGCGGCGACGATGCCGGTAAAGCTGATGGGCGATGTGTCGGGCAAAACCGTCGTCGATCTCTGTGCGGCTCCGGGCGGCAAGACGGCGCAGCTTGCAACGGCAGGCGCGCAGGTCGTGGCGGTTGAGCGTGAGGAAGCGCGGGCAAAGCGGCTTGAGGAAAATATCGCGCGCCTGAAGCTCTCGGCGAAGACGGTTGTGGCTGATGCTGCCACATGGCGTCCGGACGCTCCGGTGGACATGGTTCTGCTCGACGCACCGTGCTCCGCAACGGGCACGCTGCGTCGTCATCCGGACGTGCTGTGGATCAAGCGCCCCCGCGATGTGACGGCGCTGGCGGAAGGTCAGGATACGCTGATTGATGCTGCGCATGACATGCTCAAGCCAGGCGGCGTGCTGCTTTATGCCGTCTGCTCGCTTCAGGACGAGGAGGGGCCGGAGCGGATCAAGGCGGCGATTGCGCGCGGTGGCTGGAAGTTCGATCCGTTTTCGGAAGCGGAACTCGCCGATATGGCCGTTGCCCGGACATGGGACGGGATGTTTCGCACCCATCCGGGCCTTTGGAGTGAACTTGGCGGCATGGACGGCTTCTTTGCCGCGCGTCTGATCAAGGTCTAAGGCCGGTCGGCATCGGGAATGTCTCCCGATGCCGGATGTGCTGCCTTCAGGGCGCCGGGTTGGAGTGAACCTGATGGATGGCGTTGATCTTCTCTTCCAGCTCAGGCGTGATGACGACATCTGTTGCACCGAGAATGGTGCGGAGCTGATCGACGCTGGTGGCGCCAATGATGTTGGACGTCACGAACGGGCGTGAGGTGACGAACGCGATCGCGAGCTGGGTGGGGTCGATCCCTTCCTCACGGGCGAGGGCGTGATAGGCCAGAATAGCATCGTCAACGCCGGGCTTTTCGTAACGCTGGCCACGGTTGAACAGTGTGGTGCGGGCCCCGGCGGGGCGGGCGCCGTTCAGATATTTCCCGGTCAGGTAGCCTTGCGCGAGCGGGGAATACGCCAGCAGTCCGACCTTCTCGTGAAGCGCCATTTCGGCAAGACCGATCTCGAAGGTCCGGTTGATCAGGTTATAGGCATTCTGGATTGACGCGACGCGCGGCAGGCCCGTGCGGGAGGCTTCCAGAAATTTCGAGACACCCCACGCGGTCTCGTTGGAGAGGCCGACATGGCGGATTTTGCCTTCAGCCACGAGATCGCCGAGCACGCCAAGCGTGTCTTCGAAAGGAACGGCGGAGTCTTCCGGCAGGTCGCGGAAGGTCGTGCCACCTTCACCGAACAGGCCGATTTTCCGGTCGGGCCAGTGGAGCTGGTAGAGATCGATGTAGTCGGTGCCGAGGCGGCGCAGGGAGCCTTCGAGTGCGTAGCGGATCTGACGCGGGGTCAGGCGTGCTTCCTCGCCCTCGGGGCGGAACCACGGCATGGCTGTCCGTCCGACGACCTTGCTGGCGATGACGAGGCGGTCACGGCCGCCGTGTGCTTTCAGCCAGCTTCCGATGATGGTTTCAGTCGCGCCCTGCGTCTCGGCGCGGGGCGGGATGGAATAGAGTTCGGCGGTGTCGATGAAATTGATGCCGTGGTCCAGCGCCATGTCGAGCTGGGCGTGCCCCTCGGTTTCGGTGTTCTGCTGACCGAAGGTCATGGTGCCGAGGCAGATTTCACTGACGGCAATGCCGGTGCGGCCAAGTTCACGCTGTTTCATGGAAAAGACCTGATCAGAAAGATGGGGAAGTCTCTAGCATGGACAGAGCCGGGCTATTGATCAAGGCGGGGTTCTGTCCATGTCCTGCTTATGGAGCCAGCGTGACGATCACGCGCAAGCCCTTGTCGGCACGGTTTTCAAGGCGGACATCACCGCCCTGACCGTGCAGAATGGTCCGGGCAATAGCCAGACCAAGGCCGGTTCCGCCGGTTTCACGGTTGCGGCTGCTCTCGATGCGAACGAAAGGTTCGAACACGCGGTCCAGCTCGTTTTCAGGCAGGCCGGGACCATTATCCTCGATCAGGATGCGGACCGCATTGCCTTTTTCGCCGGAATAGGTGGCCGGAATGAGCGTGACGTGGGCGTCTCCGCCATATTTCAGGGCATTGAGGATCAGGTTGTTCAGCGCGCGTTTCAGC
The DNA here is from genome assembly GCF_016757795.1 of Gluconobacter sphaericus. Classification (GTDB taxonomy): domain Bacteria; phylum Pseudomonadota; class Alphaproteobacteria; order Acetobacterales; family Acetobacteraceae; genus Gluconobacter; species Gluconobacter sphaericus. The sequence goes on from NZ_CP068419.1 coordinate 1,973,231, forward strand.
GCGACTGACCGGGCCTTGATGCGGACGGGCACATTGGGCGGTTCGTAGAACAGGTCGTCGGCCTTGTCCGGCAGGCTCTCGGCGGCTTCATCCATGATGGTCTGGAGCAGGGCGCGCAGGTCCAGCGTGACGATGGGCTCAGCGGAGGCGCTGTCGCGTCCGAAGGCCAGCGTGGCGGAAACCATGGCTTCCATCTCGTCCAGATCGGCCAGAACCTTGTTGCGGAGTGCGTCGTCGTCAATGAATTCGGCGCGCAGTTTCAGGCGCGTGATCGGCGTGCGGAGGTCATGGCCGATGGCGGTCAGCATGAGCGTGCGGTCGGTTACGAAACGGCGGATGCGCGTGGCCATCGTATTGAAGGCAATCGCGGCACGTCGAATTTCGGAAGGGCCGTTTTCAGGCAGGGCTGCGGTGTTGACGTCCCGGCCCAGTGCCTCGGCGGCGTTGGCAAGCGTCGTGACGGGTGCGATCAGGCGTCGTGTGGCCCAGACGATCATTGCACTGCCAGCAATCGACATGACGAGGAAGGCGATCAGGAAAGTCGGGGAGCCGAACGGATTGGGCAGGGGAGTGACGAAACGCACCACGAGCCAGCAGTCCCGGTCAGGCAGGAGGATCGAGGTCGAACGCGTGCGCATTTTCTGCCCGATCAGGACCTTGCGTGGATAGAGCGACGATGGCAGGAGCGCCCAGCGCATGAAGGGCGGCATATCGTGGCGCCATATAGCGCCAGGCAAGTGGGGGGCGCCGTTCGGGTGCTCGGCATCCGCGCGTTCGCTATCCGCGTGGTCGGCAGGAAAATGAAACTCCGGTCCTGGTCCGCCGCCCATTGGGCCCATCGGTCCGGGACCAGGGCCGGGAAATCCTGGCCCCCCCATGTCGGGGCCAGGGTGTGCACCGCCCGGATCCATCGGGCCGGGAGGCGGAAATCCTTCATGGCCCTGCGGGTCTTCATGCAAACGATGCAGGAAAGACGGTGACGTCAGCGCCGGGAATGGGATTTCATGCCCCTCGATCAGTGGGTCTGGCTCTTTGAGAAGCAGGACTGTGATGTTGGAGGGGCCGTGCAGGTCTTCGATCGTGTCGTGACGGTCGGCGGGTTTGGCTTCCGCGACCGCACGGTAGATCGAAAAGACCTGGACCTGCTCTTCATGGAGCTGACTGCGCTCTTCCAGGTCAAAGCGATCCAGCGCGTGGATTCCGAGCCCTGCCGCTTCCACGACCGCAAGGCCTACGATCAGCAGAAGGCTGGTCCGGGCAACAAGAGACCGTGGCAGGATGTGCATCGGGTTCAGAGACGCTCTACTTCCGCTGCGAGCACGTAGCCGCCGCCACGGACCGTCTTGATGACCTGCGCATTGCGCCCGTCATCTTCGAGCTTGCGGCGCAGGCGGCTGATGGCCACGTCGATCGCGCGGTCGAACGGCCCGGCCTGACGGCCGCGCAGCAGTTCGAGCAGCATGTCGCGTGTCAGGACGCGGTTGGCACGTTCGAGCAGCGCCATCAGTAGATCGTACTCGCCACCCGTGAGGGAAACTTCCGCCCCGTCCGGGTTCAGAAGACGGCGGCGCACGGGGTCGAGGCACCAGCCGGCGAAATGGATCTTGCGGGTATCGGCGGCCTGACGCTTGTCTTCCACATCGACTGTCCGGCGCAGTACGGCGCGGATACGGGCCAGAAGTTCACGCGGATTGAATGGCTTGGCGACATAATCGTCCGCACCGAATTCGAGGCCAATGATCCGGTCGGTTTCATCGCTCATGGCGGTGAGCATGATGATGGGGACATTGTCCTGCGAACGCAGCCAGCGTGCGACTTCAAGACCACTTTCGCCGGGCAGCATCAGGTCCAGCACCACCAATTGGTAATGCCCGTTGGCCCAGGCTTTGCGCGCCTCGCGGGAATCACGGGCGGCCGTGACGCGGAAATGGTTGCGCTCAAGGAACTGGCTCAGCAGTTCGCGGATTTCGCGGTCATCATCCACGACCAGAAGATGGGGCAGTGTTTCCGTGCTCATGACCAGAGGCCTTTCAGGAATGCTGTGACCGCGTTCGGACTGCGTGTGCCGCCCCCGAGAAGGGACGGCACTGCGGCGATGTTAGGCCAGCCAAGGCGGAACAGGCAGGTTTTTCGCACGCAGGAACTCCGGGTTGAACAGCTTGGACTGATATCGGGCACCACCGTCGCACAGAATTGTAACAATCGTATGTCCGGGACCAAGTCTGCGTGCCGTCCGGATCGCTGCGGCCACATTGATGCCCGACGATCCCCCCACCGACAGTCCTTCTTCAGATGTCAGGGAGAAGATCTGTTCCAGCGCTTCGGCATCGGGAATGCGTTCGGCATCGTCTGGAGCCGAGCCTTCAAGATTGGCCGTCACACGACCCTGTCCGATGCCCTCGGTGATGGAGCCGCCCGTGATGGTGAGGTCATTGGATTTGACCCAGCCATAAAGCGCGGAGCCTTCCGGATCAGCCAGGACGATACGCGGGGCTGTCTTCCCGGCAGCCTGCGCCTGATCGCGCAGTCCCAGCGCAATTCCGGCCAGCGTGCCGCCGGTGCCGCAGGCGCAGGTGAAGGCATCGACCTTACCACCCGTCTGCTCCCAGATCTCGCGCGCGGTGGTGGCACGATGGCCCTCCCGGTTGGCGGTGTTGTCGAACTGGTTGGCCCAGAACCCGCCGATCTCTTCGGCCAGGCGGCGCGAGACGTGAACATAGTTGCCCGGATCGCGATACGGCTTGGCTGGCACGAGCCGCAGATCGGCGCCGATCATGCGCAGGAAGTCCAGCTTCTCACGGCTCTGTGTTTCCGGCACGACGATCACGGCCTTGCAGCCGACAGCATGGGCGACCAGTGTGAGGCCGATTCCCGTATTGCCTGCCGTTCCCTCCACGACCGTCCCGCCGGGCTTCAGCGCTCCGCTTTTCAGCGCGTCCTCGATGATTGCCAGGGCAGCACGATCCTTGACGGAGCCGCCCGGGTTCATGAACTCGGCCTTGCCATAGATGTCGCATCCCGTTTCCTCCGAGGCGCGTCTGAGGCGGATGAGGGGGGTACCCCCGATTGCGGCGGTCATGCCCGGAGAGACGGCCTGCCACCCCTTCGTAGGGAGCTGGGCGCTGGTTTGGTGGTTTGGGGAGATGTCAGTCATAGTTCACTCCTGTGTTGGGTGAATTATAGAACGCGTTTTGGAAGGATGAGGAAGAGCATGAAGGTCCTGACGGCAAGACAGGCATGGGAAATGCTTGAAAAAGACCCTGAAAATGCCACCGGGAATGCTGATAAAGTCGCGCCGCGTCCCGTTCTGGTGGATGTCCGGACACCGCCGGAATGGATGCATGTGGGACTGCCGGATGCCGACGCGATGACCGCGCCGCTCCTATGCATCACCTGGCAGCCGGATCGTCAGCAGGAGTTCGTGGAAGCGCTGCTTGAAGCCATCCCCGATCAGCAGATACCGCTGCTGTTCCTTTGCCGGTCGGGGGTGCGTTCGCATCATGCTTCACTTCTGGCGGAAAACGCCGGTTATGCAGATGTCAGCAATATCGTAGACGGATTCGAAGACCAGCACGGCCCCGGCAAGGGCTGGCGCTCCAGCGGATTGCCGTCCTCTTACATGCCGCTGTCGGGTTCCTGATCCGCGTCGTAATGAACTTCCAGAACGGCACACCAGGGATAGCGGCTGTCATAGCTGTGGCCTGAGCCATCGGCGATCATGCCGTTGGCATCTGTGGGAACATGGGTGAGGGCCACGGCATCGTCCACATTGCCGCCGACGATGCTCAACTCATGACCAAAGGGTTGGGCGTTCTGGTTCGTCGCTGACACAATGCCGCAATGGGCCGGAAAGCCGTAGCTGGTGGGCAGCATGGAAAAGGTGACGGTCTTGCTGCGGCCTCGGCCGACGCAGATCAGGTCGCCGATCTTCGGGGCATAGGTGCCCGGGTCATGGGCCGTAACACCACTGGACTGCCCGCTGGCAGCGGCGTTGATGTAGGTCGAGTGATTGGGCGAATACGGGAAGCGGCCGTTGGCCCCGGCTACCCGCATCACATAGGAAATGAAAGCCGCGGACCAAGCGTAATGGCCGTCATGTTCGATCTCGAAACGGGTGCCCTGGGAGTCTGTCTTGCCCGTCCAGCCAACTTCCGTCTCGTATGGGTCCTGCCCGATCCACCAGTACTCACCAATGCGCTGCCACAGGCCGGGAAGGCGTTCGGGCTTCAGTGCAGCATCGGTGGGTTCGGGCCTGTCTTCGGGGTTATCGTCCGAAACGGGGGAGCCGAACATCCGCCATTCGCGCAGGGCGATGGCAGCGACGTCCTGCCGGTTGAACGGTTCGAAATTGCGGGTGGCGAAATCCGGGACGTGGCTGTCATAGCCCACCGGACCAGTGGTTCCGTTCGCATACTGGGCGTTCGGCGTGCTGGCCGGGTACGTGCGGACACTCTGCTGGCTGGAACATGCAGCCAGTGCGAGCAGGGCGGCCGTAGCAGCCGCTCGCCTGAAAATATGCGAATCTGGCACTGTCATCCTCGTTGGGGGATCTGTTTCCCAGGCTGAATGAAGGGCCAAGACGACCGGGGCGTCAAGGATGAGCGTTCAGAGGGGCATGGCTGGCTGTATTGGCCACCATGATTTTCGTACAGGCTTTCTCAAGCGGTGCCAGGCCCGATCCCCCGCAGACCGGACCAGCGATGGGTATTGCATAGTCCCGGTCCCGGCAGGAGGGCCTCGTCAGAGGGCTTCTGTCTGTTCGGGAAAGAGGGACTGCAGTCCAGCCTCGGATGCATCACAGCGGCCGCGTTCGGTGATGAGACCCGTCACGAGCCGCGCAGGTGTTACGTCGAAAGCGGGGTTTGCCGCCGGGCTGCCCTGTGGCGCAATCCGCACGCGGCCGGCTTCCCCGTTGCTGTCTAGCCCCGTCATGAACAGGACTTCGTCCGGACTGCGTTCCTCGATGGGGATTTCCTTTACGCCATCGCGGACGCGCCAGTCGATGGTGGAGGACGGCAGGGCCACCCAGAACGGAACATTGTTGTCATGGGCGGCCAGCGCCTTGAGATACGTACCGATCTTGTTGGCGACATCACCCTGAGCGGTCACGCGGTCTGTGCCGACAATGACCATGTCAACACGCCCGGCCTGCATGTAATGGCCGCCAGCATTGTCAGCGATCACGGTATGCGGGACACCGTGGCTGCCAAGTTCCCATGCGGTCAGGAGGCTGCCCTGATTGCGGGGGCGTGTTTCGTCCACCCAGACGTGAACAGGGATACCTTCGTCATGGGCCATGTAAATCGGGGCAAGGGCAGTGCCCCAGTCTACGGTCGCGATCCAGCCGGCATTGCAGTGGGTTAGCAGGTTCACCTGTCCCTGACGGCCCTTGCGCTCCCAGATCTCGCGGATCAGTTCCAGCCCGTGACGGCCGATGGCCTCATTGACCTGCACGTCCTCATCGCAGATTGAATCGGCCTCGACATAACCTGTCGCTACGCGTTCTGTCGGCGGGACGGCTTTGAGGTGCGTCACCATCCGCTCGATGGCCCAGCGCAGGTTGATGGCCGTCGGGCGTGTGGCCACCAGAAAGGCCGCGGCCTTTTCCAGAGCCTCGTCCGACGCATCGTCCTGAAGTGCAAAAACCAGACCATAGGCCGCAACCGCCCCGATCAGCGGCGCGCCACGCACCTGCATGCTGGTGATGGCGTCAGCGACGGCGCCCACATCCCGAAGCTCCAGGAGTTCCACGTTCCAGGGAAAGCGGGTCTGGTCGAAAATCCGGATGCTGCTCGCATCGTCGGAAGGGCGCCAGAGACTGCGATAGGAAATGCCGTTGATTTTCAAGGGAACGCTCCTTGCGGACGGAAAAGGAGGGTGAGTCGCTGAGCGGGCCGCAGCACTAATGGCACGCGTGGCCCGCGACATGCTGGACCAGAGGTTCCTGCATGTGCGTGATCCGCCGCCCTAACTCAAGTCCCTTAGCGTGAAACTTTCACGCGCGGGAAGTTCAGAGAACCCTGTCGAGAATTGCCCTGGCGCTGTCTTCCCAGGGTACAGGCTGGAATTCGGCCCGGACTTTTGCCGTCCACGCCGCCAGTCCCTCAGGATCTTCGATCGTCTCGCGGATCACTGTATAAGCCTCATCAAGGCTGTAAGGGCTGAAATATCGCCCGAGCGATCCGCCGGCCTCGGGAATGGAGGTCGTGTTGGACACCACGCACGGGCGCCCCATGGAGAGGCTCTCTGTCACGGGCAGCCCCCAGCCCTCAAAGAAGGATGGGAAAACAGAGAAGCTGCAATCCGCATAAAGGCGACGCAGGTCTTCGTCCGTGGGGTTCCGGATGAACCGGATCTTGCCGTTCAGCCAGTCCGCGTTTTCAAGCTGCTGCATGAAATCGGAAACAAGCCAGCCTTCCCGCCCTGCAAAAACAAGGGTCGGTACTCGGTCAGCCGGCATCTCTTCCAGCATCCGCCGCCAGACCCGGAAGAGAAGGGCATGGTTCTTGCGGGCCTCAATGGTCGAAACAAACAGCACATAAGGCTCACGCACCAACGCTTCCGCACTCATGCTTCCATCGGACAGACCAAACCCGGTCCCCAGGGGAATAGGGTGAACAGGAATATTCGTGCCGATGTCCTGTTCCGAAAGATACGTCCGTACGTCTTTTGCCGTGGCATGGCTGATGGCGAAAAGTGTATCCGCGAGAGGCAGGATGTCCTGATGCCAGGCGCGGAACGTCGTGATGATGCCGCGGTTGCACCATTCCGGACATCGGATGGGAACCAGGTCGTACATGAGCAACGCGTAGGACAGTCGCAGATCATCGCGTAGCCATCTGACGGTCTGGCTGTAACTGGCGTGGTGCCAGGGGGAGCCTAGGGTCAGGAAGACATCGCCGGGGCGAGCGACATCTGCAAGTTGTGTGCCTTCCGAGAAGGTTGTGAGTTTCGGTCGGGCGTGACGCGCGTCGAGGCGGCTCCTGAGAGCTTTCAGACCCAGCCGTACGAATGTGTGGGGAAGGCCGGCGAGACCTTTAAGGATCCGGCTCTCCGTCCGCAGGAAAGCAGAGAGTGTGTCTTCCGGCGCAACCTGTTCGAGTGCCTGGACTGTCAGGGGCGGTGCATTGACCGAGGACGCTCCGGGTTTGACGCTACTGTTGGTAGCCTCGCGGAACACGGTTTCGACCATGGTCCAGTCGACGGTTCTGAAATCCCGGGCATCGCTGGCACCCGATCCACGGCGCACGAACTGGACGTCATGGCCGGCAAGGTTGCGCAGGGCCGATCCAATTTCGAACACGACGCGCTGAATGCCGCTTGGCCGGCTGTGATGCAGCAGGTGATGCAGCAGATCGTCGATGTCGATCCACAGGGTCATGATGTCTGTCCGTTCATACGGCCCATCAGATGGGCGGAATGGCAGGCGTCCAGGATCGCATCTGCGCTACGTTCCCAGGGGACGGGTCTGAACTGTTCACGGACCTCGTCCTGCCATTTTTTCAGGCCGGGCCTATCCTCGATTGTTTCCCGGACGACACGATAGGCTTCGTCGAGGTCTTCGGGGTTGAAGTACCGCGTCAGCGGTCCGCCGGCTTCGGGAATGGAGGTCGTGTTCGACGCAATGCAGGGACGTCCGTTGACGAGGCTCTCGGTCACGGGCAGTCCCCAGCCTTCATAAAGGGACGGGAAGATCGTGAACATGCAGCCATCGTACAGGTGGCCCAGTTCCTCATCTGACGGGTCACGGAGAAGACGGATTTTCCCCCGCAACCACTCGGTATTTTCGAGCTGTTGCATGAGGTCGGAGACGAGCCATCCGACCCGGCCCGCAAAGACGAGGGTCGGAACCTGATCCCGCGGCAGGTTCGTTACGAGACGGCGCCAGATGCGGAATGCCAGCATGTGGTTCTTGCGGGCTTCAAGGGTGGACACGAACAGCACATAACTGTCTTTTGCGGGAAGGCCCTTGGGACGTTCGTTTCCGATCCTGCGGGGCGGCCCGAAGCCGCTGCCGATCGGGATGGTCTGTACGGGCGCCAGCAGTTTCAGGCGCTGTTTGCGGGCGTAATCTTCTACGGTCTCGGCCGTGGAATGGCTGATCGCCAGAAGGCGACCGCACTGGGGAAGAGTGGTGTCGAGCCAGTGCCGGAAATCCCGTATCAGGGAAATTGCGCACCATTCGGGCCGGACGGCAGGAATGAGATCATAAAGCAGAAGAACAGGCTGGATGCCGTAGGTTTTGCGCATCCGGGCCAGGCGTTCGCCGAAATCGGGCTCCGACCATGCTGCACCGAGGATTAGGAAGATATCACCGGGTTTTGGAGCGTCGGCCGAAGCGGCTGCGGGCGTAGTTGGGGACAGGGGAGCCTGTACTGTGTTGCGCGGCGGGGCGGCCCGCTGGAACTTCGTACGGGCGTAACGGCGTAAGAGTTGCAGGGCTCTGAGCTGATTGACGGCGAGGTTCAGGAGCGGACGTGCCAGTTCGGGCGGCAGGCTCTCGATGCGCCGGATAATGGCATGACGCAGACGGCGCATCAGAGAGTGGGATGGCGTATGCGCAGCGCTGCGCCCCTCTGTGTGAGTGGGCGTTGCGTCGTCGGTGTGGGTAGAAAAAAGCGTGTTCAGCGCGTCAAAGGAAACAGGAGAAAGGAGAGAACCTGTCTCGGGAATGGCACCTGTGTTCCGACGGGTAAGAACGATACGGCCGATATCCGATTTCGCGGCAGCTTGCTGGCGGATGACGCTGAGTATTTCGAACACAAGACGCTGGATGCCGCTGGGGCGGGTGTTGTTTTCGAAATACCGGAAGATATCTTCGACATCGATCCAGATGGTGTAGTCTTTGGTCATGTGTCAGAACTGGCTTCGCTATTGCCGACGAAATCATCGGTCTTTCAAAGATCTATAATGCGGTATTGTAGAATAATCATCGCCTTGTGGGCAAGGGGTGGGCATAACGTTGCAGGTCAGTGAATAGTTTTCTTAAATATTCGATATGATACATTTCATAAAATTTGCGACATGTTTCCGACATAGTTTGTTTTTTCTGGAAATATATTCAGTCTTCCTAAGAATTTTCTGAGGTATTTGTCTGGAAAAGCTCTTTAGGGCAAAAGATCGGGGCTTATTTTTCGCGGCTCCGTAACCATGGTTCCGTAAGTTTCCGCATTTTGTCCCTCGGGAACATGGTCGTCTTCGAAGCAGGCTCGTTTTTTTTTAAACCGTTCCTTAAGACGGTTAAAAAAAGAAACGGATGTTTGCCGATGATTGCTGCCTCGTGAAAGCTGCCACAAAGAGACGCATCAGTGCGTTCGCAGTCTATTTTGCACTTTCTGCCTTACTGCTCGTCAAAGGGTTTTCCCTGCGTCACCACCTGATTGGTGTGGGGGGCGATGTGGAGTCCTTTGCCTGGATGCTTTACTGGTGGCCCTGGGCTATCGGGCACGGCATCAATCCGTTTGTGACGGATCTGGCGTGGAATGGCCTGGGCTATAACCTGACCTGGGCAACCGCACTGCCGACTTTCGGGCTTCTCCTTGCGCCTCTGACGTGGCTGGGTGGCCCAGTTCTGACGACCAATCTTGTAGCTGTACTGGCCCCCGCCTGTGCGGCTTTCGCGGCTTTCGTTTTGCTGCAGTCTGTGACCAGGCGTTGGGGGCCGGCGTTTCTGGGAGGGCTGGTCTTCGGGTTTTCGCCGTATGAGATGGGGCAGTCGCTTGGTCATCTCAATCTGACGAGCATCGCACTGGTGCCGGTCTGTCTGCTTTTGTGCAAAGCCTATCTCGATCGAACGATTACAAGGCTTCGCTTTGTTGCAGCGCTGTCGATGACGGCTTTGCTCCAGCTCGGCATCTCTACGGAAGTTCTGTTTACTTCCGCTGTTATGGGGGGCGTGACCTGGTGCGTGTTTGTGGCGACTGCGTCGGGCAAGGCACGACACATTTATTTTCTTCTGGCGCGTGACGTCGTGCTGGCCGGGATTGTAACGATTACTTTTGCATCGCCTTTTTTATTCTATCTGATCAAAGGCATGAAGGTCGTGCCGGGGCAGCTGAATGATGCAGATTTCTATTCTGCGGACATTCTCAATTTTCTGGTTCCCACGCCGGTGACGCTTCCCGGTGGGACGTTGTTCAGTTCGATCTCCGATCAGTTTACGGGGAATATCAGTGAGCAGGACGCCTACATCGGGTTGCCGTTTTTTCTTTTGGCCGTCTATTTTTCAACCATAGCATTCCGGAGTTCGCTGCTGGTGAAGCGGTGTGTGCTGGTGTTCTGGATTTCCGTTCTTTTCTCGCTGGGCGGTGTTCTCCACGTCGGGAATGACGTTGCCCATGTCCCCTTGCCATGGCGTCTCGTGGATTGTTTGCCAGTTGTGAGTTCGGTGCTGCCCGTCAGATTTGCGATGTTTACCAGTCTGGCTCTGGCTGTCCTGTGTGCAGTGTTTCTCGCGCAACGTGCGACAGTGGGCCGTTATGGCGTTGTTCTATGCGGGCTTCTGTTCCTGCTTCCCGCTCCGGCAGCGCAGGGTTGGGAAGCGACGACGTCCAGTCCGTTTTTCACCGAGGCCAGTATAAAGCGTCATTTCGGCGACGATCCTGTTCTGGTTGTTCTGCCCTTCGGATATCTGGGGCATTCCATGGCTTGGCAACTCCAGTCCGACTACGCCTTCCGGCAGACGGGCGGATATCTTGGCTATACTCCGACCAGTGAGCGTAACGACGCTGTTCTTTCAGGTTTTCTGAATAACGTCATACCGCCACATTTTGATGAACAACTGGGTGTTTACTGCGTCGATCATCATGCGACGGCCATTGTCATCGGGCCCGGTACCAAGGGCATATTGAGACAGGCGCTCCTCAAGACACATTGGCCGGCTGAACGGGATGGAGACATGATCATCGTCCGGGTCCCGCCGCGCGAGACGCTGCCGCTCTTTCGTATTTCGGGAGATTACTGGCCAAGCCCCGCTGAAGTGAACTGGATGGGACAGCAGGTCGTGGTCGAGACGGGTGTTGTGCCGGAACGGATCGAAATTGGCCGGCCTTATTCCGTTTCTTCGCCCGGAGTGGCGGTCTCTACAAACGATATTATACGACATATTAGCTTTCAGCCTGGAGAGAAGGCTGTGTTTGATCTCCCTGCGAATAGCAGGACGACCATCCGAGCAGATAAGGTATTTGTTCCCGCAAAGGAGGGAATCAATACGGATCAGCGGGCCCTTTCTCTCCTGATTGGTCGGCGCTGATGCTGCATGAGGGGGCGTTCTGGGATGCCGGGAAGATGGCCGCCGATGAAATCCAGCCTCTGTCTGGGAGCTTTCTTCGGTTGGTAGTTTTTATTCCGAGTGCGATTTTGATTATCTCATGAACTGGGTGTTCGACAGTATTTGATAATATTTATTTCTGGAAAATACTGACCTATGCGTCCTTAGGTGATTATCGAAAAATACCGGAGGACGAGTATGGATCGCAAACCCGGACTAGGGATGTTTCTTGATTTGATGGAGCGGTGGAAACTATGCCCTGACTGGTGCCTCATGTTCGGGGATCAGTCTTCCGATAAACGGTCGCTCACGCGGCGGGTGTGGAAGGCCTTACTGTGGGGACTGCATCGCCCGCATAACTGATCGCTTCAAGAGAGGGTTTTGGACTGCCTGCGTTCCCTTGAGGATCAGGTTGTCGTCTTCCGCATGCAGTCTTCATAGATATCACGCAGGGTGTCTTCCCATGCGATCTGTCGTCTCCACCCCAAGGTCGAGGTGATGAGTGTCGCATCGCCTCGGGCAACCGGGATATCCGAGGGGCGTAACCTGTCAGGATCCGTGACGATTTCGGCGTTGATGCCGCTGATGGTCAGAAGATCGTCCAAAATTGAGCGAATGGAACGCGTCTCGCCAGAGCACACATTCAAGATTGTGCCCGGCGTTAGAGGCTTATGCGCTGTGAAGACATCAAGATAGGCGTTGCACACATCGCGGACATCGAGAAAGTCGCGCTGGGCGTCCAGATTGCCGACGCTGATTTCCGGTTTCTGGAGCCCTTTTGCGATACGCGCGATCTGGGATGCAAAGGCTGGAACCACGAAATCGGGAGACTGGCCGGGGCCGGTATGGTTGAACGGACGCATCCGGATGACCCGCAGGCCCTCTTTGGCAATTGCTCCCAGGGCCAGATCGGCAGCAGCCTTGGTCGCGGCATACGTATTGCCCGGGGCGAGGGGCGCACTCTCGGTCAGGGCCGTCCCGCGCTGGAACGTAGTGCCATAAGCTTCTGCCGTAGAGGCGAAAAGGAAGGTGCTGTGTGGAACATGCCGCAGCATGGCGCGTGCGACATTGAGCGTTCCGTGCAAATTGACGTCCCAGGCATGGTCCGGAGATTTCCGGGCCGCACCAATGGTCGAAACGGCGGCGAGATGGATGCAGTGATCCGGTTTTTCGGCTGCAATGACCTTCTCAACAGCCTGCGTATCCCGGATATCCGGGATGGCAGCTAAAATCTCGCTGCCGGGGAAGCGTCTCCGCACCTGGTGTTGCAGATGCTGCCCGACAAAACCCCTTAGCCCCGTTATGAGAAGGCGCATACGACCGTCCGCTTAAAGGCCGCTGCGTTTGCGGTGGCGGGCCAGATCAGCTTCCACCATCTCGGTGATCATCTCTTCCAGCGTGGTTTCCGGCTCCCAGCCGAGAGCTTTTTTCGCTTTGCTGGCATCGCCCAGAAGAACCTCGACTTCTGCTGGTCGCAGGAAGGCCGGGTTGGTGACAACGTGATCTTCGTAATTCAGGCCAGCCGAAGAGAAGGCGATACGGCACAGGTCGCGGATGCTTGTGGTGCGGCCCGTTGCGATGACGTAGTCATCCGGAACATCCTGCTGGAGCATCAGATACATGGCACGGACGTAATCCCGCGCATGTCCCCAGTCCCTGGTAGCATCCAGATTGCCCAGGGCCAGTTCTTTTGCCAAGCCGAGCTTGATACGGGCGACGCCGTCCGTAACCTTGCGGGTTACGAATTCGATGCCCCGCAGCGGGCTTTCATGATTGAACAGGATGCCGGAGGAGGCATGCATCCCGAAGCTCTCGCGGTAATTTACGGTCATCCAGTGCGCGTAAAGCTTGGCGGCGGCATACGGAGAGCGCGGATAGAACGGCGTTTTTTCGTTCTGTACCGGTTCCTGGATCAGGCCATACATTTCAGAGGAAGATGCCTGATAGAAGCGGGCATCGCTTTTGACGATGCGGGCCGCTTCCAGCATGTTGACAGTTCCCATGCCGGTTACATTTCCGGTCAGCAGAGGTTGCTGCCAGGATGCAGCGACAAAGCTCTGGGCAGCAAGATTGTAGATTTCGTCAGGTTTGACGGTTTCCACAATGCGAATGAGCGAGGACAGGTCGGTCATATTGCCGTCAAGCAGCTCAACATCATCAAGAATGCCGAGCCAGCGAAGACGCTCGCCGATGACATCCGCGGAAGCTGAACGGCGCAGGAGGCCTACGACCCGGTAGCCTTTTCCAAGAAGAAGCTGACTGAGATAGGCGCCGTCTTGGCCAGTGATTCCTGTAATGAGAGCTGTAGGCATGCTTTTCCCAGTCCGGCTTGATGACAATCTGTGCCCACCATACGGGCTCGTAGGGTTTCAGGGGTTAACCTTCCGTATCACAGTGGTCAATGTTTGAGTGGGGGCCTGCGGAGACACTCGGTAACAGAAATAGGGACTGTCTTTTGCAAATCATTAAGAGGTGTCTGTGGGGACGGAAATATGCTCACATTGTCGCAGCTAAGGGGCTACTGGAGACCCTCTCGACAGCTCAGAAGTGTCCTGGTTACAGTATGTAGCAAAATATCTGAATGGAAAGATGATGGCATCTTACAGGAAACCTGAGAGGTCTTCGTTTCATATTCCTGCGGAGTCACAGGATGCTCGCTTTTCTGCAGGAGAGGGCAAGTCAGCGCTATCGGCTGTTGAGAAGTATCGCCTGCTGCGTGAAACGCGGCGTGTGCTCAGGCGCGAGCGTCTCGCCGCTGAGAGGAAGGTCGACCTGCGTTAAGAGGCAGATGCCGAGGTGCTGATGCTCGAGCCGGACATGACGGGAATCTCAGTCATTCCAGGATAGGCTGACAGCTTGGCGAGGGGGGCAGGGCGCCCCATCAGAAAGCCTTGTGCCGTGCTGCAGGAAGTGTGCCGCAACATGTCGAGTTGGGCAGCGGTTTCGACGCCTTCGGCAATGACTTCCATCGACATGGCGTGCCCCAGTGTCATGATGGCGCTGACGATGCTTTGGGTTTGCGGGTCGTTCAGCATGTCCCGGATGAATGAGCGGTCGATCTTGATCCTGTCGAAGGGGAAGCTGCGCAGGTAATTGAGGCTTGAAAACCCGATACCGAAATCGTCCATGACGATTTTCACGCCGAGAGCACGGATTTTGCTCATGGTTTCCAGATTGCGCTGCACAGCCTCGAGAAAGATGCTTTCCGTCAGTTCGAGTTCGAGCCGCTCTGCCGCCAGTCCTGTCTGGAGCAGGGTCTGGATTACGGCGGCGTACATGTCGTCGTGAAGGAACTGGATGGCGGAAATATTGACGGCAACCCTGACGTGCGAGGGCAGTTTACTGACCTGGGTACAGGCTTCGAGCAGTACCCATCGGCCGATTGAGACGATCAGGCCGCTTTCTTCCGCAACGGGAATGAAATCGTTGGGAGGAATGACACCTCTTATGGGGTGCTGCCAGCGCAGAAGTGCTTCAACGCATTCGATCCGGTTTGTTCTGAGGGAGATCAGGGGCTGGAATTCTAGGAAAAACTGGTTTGTCTCAAGTGCTCGTTGCAGATCGTGTTCCAGCTCCGAGCGATGATGGACATCGGCCTGCATGAGGGGGGTGAAGTTGATCCAGTCCGGCGACTGAAGGCGTCGTGCTTCGTTCAGGGCCAGTTCTGCGTAGTGGTAGGCAGTTTCGAAACGATAGGTGTCGAACGGGATGAGGCAGCACCCGATGCTGGCCGTCAGATGGATCCTGTGTCCGTCTATCGAAAGGGTGGCGT
Organism: Gluconobacter sphaericus; assembly: GCF_016757795.1. Lineage (GTDB taxonomy): Bacteria > Pseudomonadota > Alphaproteobacteria > Acetobacterales > Acetobacteraceae > Gluconobacter > Gluconobacter sphaericus. The sequence goes on from NZ_CP068419.1 coordinate 1,988,272, forward strand.
AGAAAATATCCCGGACGATCTGGGCCCAGCGCGTTGCCTGGCCCGGGTGTTCGTAAGGGAAGGGGCAGAAAATACCGAAATCGTCGTTGCCCAGTTGTGCGACGATGCACTTTTCGGTCAGGAAGGCCCGAAGACGTTTCCCGATTTCGCTGAGAACGTTATCGGCGATGCAGGTGCCATAACGCCCACTAATGATACGGAAACGATTGATGTTGGCTCGCAGGAGGATCCCTGCGGGCTGCCGCGTTGTTTCGTTGCCGAAAAACGCGTTTACGGCTTTCCCGAACTCTTCCTGACCGCATAATCCCGTGTCACTCTCCGCAGACAGGCTGCGGAATGTGGTCAGGCACGGGGGAAACGTGACGGCCAGGGCCAGGCAATCCAGGTCATTGCGTCGCAAGGGTATCAGCCGGAATTCGACCTGGAAACTCCGTCCTTCCAGTGTTCGGAGGGTACCGGGACGGTAACTGTTATCCGGTGGGGCTGTCAGGGCTCCGGGCAGGATATCGCGGATGGAGGGAAAGTTCTGGAGATCGGTTCCGACGCAGGAGAGAAGGGGTCTGTTGGCCTCGATGACCCGGTCCTGGTGGAGGATGGCCAATCCTTCGCTGGAGGCATCGGCGAGATGATGGATAGGAAACAGCGCCGTGATGTTTTCTCGTGATGTGCTGTCCTGTGTCTTTTCCCAGGGCGCAGTCGTCGGAAGGGTGGCGTCCGCACGGGGTGGAGCTCCTTCCTGGCTGATCCTCTGGGAAATATGCACAATCATTTCTGTCCCTCTGTCTCTCCAGAAGATGGCCCAGCTTCTATTAAGAAACTGGAAATGTCAGACAGTCATAAACTGATCAAACTGCAACAAAATGTTTCTAAACGAGGATCCGGCCATCATGCAGCACCCCGTCCTGACCATTCTGCCGCCGCGGGAGCGTTATGAGGCGGGTCATGCGGGGGCGATTTCCCTTCTTGTCAGCCGGAAAGCACAGTTTTCGGATGTGGTGGCAGGGGTTGGACGGATCGGTATGCCTTTGCCCGGCGGGCAATACAGGCCGTTAATTCTGCCCCGGGTTCCGCTCTTGCGGAATTGGCGTCTGCGTCTCGCCTGTGTGGCGATGATGCGGTTTTGTCGCCCGGCTTTGACGGAAATTCACAATCGGCCTGATCTGGCGCGTTTTCTGGCCCGGTTCGGGCCTGTCAGGCTGATTCTTCATAATGATCCCTGCACCATGCGCGGCGCGCGCTCTGTCCGGCAGAGGGAAGATCTTGCCCAGCATGTTCTAGTCTGCGGCGTTTCGGACTGGGTGACCAAGCGTTTTTGTGAAGGATGCGCGCCGCTCAGGACGGAGGTGCAGCCTAACTGTATCGACCTGTCCGTATTGCCGACGGCCGGTCTGCGGCAGAAGGTGGTGCTGTTCGCGGGGCGGGTTGTGGCGGACAAGGGGGTAGATGCATTTGTCCGAGCCTGGGGGGCAATCCGGACGCAGTATCCGGGGTGGCGGGCTGTCATTATGGGTGCCGACCGTTTTGGACCCGATTCACCGGAAACACCATTTCTGGAAAAGCTGCGGCTTCAGGCTGCCGCTGCGGGGGTCATGATGACGGGGTACCGGCCTCATGATGATGTGCTGGAGGCGATGGCCGGGGCGGCTGTCGTGGTGGTGCCCAGTCGCTGGGAAGAGCCTTTTGGCATGACTGCGCTGGAAGCCATGGGGTGTGGCGCGGCAGTTGTTGCGTCACCCGTGGGTGCGCTGCCTGACCTGGTGGGAGATGCGGCCTTGCTCGCAGCGCCAGACGAAGCCGGGGCGCTGGAGCAGGCTTTGAGCCGTCTGATGGACGACGAGGGTCTCAGAACCTGGCTGGGCGAACAGGGGCGCAAACGGGCAGCGCTGTTCGATGTTGCTGCTGCCCGTGTCCGGCAGGAAGAACTGCGGCAGGCGGCGATTGCATTCGCGCGTCGCCCACAGCAGCTTTGAGGTTAGTCCCGTGCCGGGGGTGCCATGAAGGTCGGGTCGATGGGGTTGGGGACATGCCGGGCCAGAATATCGTCCACGGCTTTCTTTTCCTCGTCGGTCAGGGACCAGCCGAAGACGTCCTTCACGCCTGAGACCTGACCCGGTTTGCGGGCACCCCACAGGGCGATGATCGGGCCTTGATCGAGAAGCCAGCGAACGGCGAAGGCCATTACCGACTTGCCGCGCTTTTCGGCAAGCTTTTCGAACTCGTCGACGGCTGCGAGGTATTTCTCGAAATTCGGCTTCTGAAACTTCGGATCGTTTGAGCGCAGGTCATCTTTCGGAAAGGTCGTGTCGCGGTTCATCTTGCCTGTCAGCAGGCCGCGGCAGAGGGCGCCGTAAGCGAGAACGACGGCATTGTGCTTTTCGGCGTAGGGAAGGATGTCCTTTTCGATGGTGCGCTCGAAGAGGTTTAGCGGGGGCTGGATCGTGGCGAGAGGAGCGACTTCGCGGAAAATGTCCATCTGTTCGGGCGAAAAATTGCTCACGCCGAGGGCGCGGATCTTGCCTTCCTGATGGAGCTTCTGGAGTTCACGGGCGCTCTCGTCGATCGGTGTCTTGTCGTCGGGCCAGTGGATCTGCTCGAGGTCAATCGTTTCCACGCGCAGACGGCGGAGCGAGTCTTCGACCTCCTTACGAATGCGGGCCGGGCGTGAATCCCGGAAGACCTTCATGTTCTTTTCGTCTTCGCCAACCCAGTGCAGGCCGAGCTTGGTAGCGACATGCGCCTTGTGGGGCTTCTCGGCCAGCGCGCGGCCAACGATTTCCTCGGAATGACCGAAGCCGTAGACCGGGGCAGTGTCGATCAGGTTGATGCCTTCGTCGATGGCAGCATGGATGGTGCGGACACCGTTGTCATCATCGGGGCCGCCCCACATCCAGCCACCGATGGCCCAGGTGCCTAGGGCGACGCGGGACAGAGGCGTATCGATGCCGGGGATGCGGATGGTGTCGGATGCCATGAGTGTCTCCACTTGAAATAGACAGTAACGAAAAAGCGCTTCGGACTGTAAGTGGTTGCATGGCAGCAGGAAACCTTCCATCCACGCCAGATGCGTTTCTCTCCTTCTGTCCTGACCCGGATCGGCCGCTGGGCCGCCGTAGTACTGCCTCTGACCCTGACGCATGTGCGTGTGGCGGGTGAAGCCGATCTTGATCTTCTGGCCGTGCTGCTTCTGCTACATTCGTCTCTGACCGGGCGACGTCAGGGCGGATGGGACTGGTTCCGGGAGCCTTGGGTTATCACCACGTTCTGCTGGTGGGGCTGGCAGGTGTTGTGCACGCTGTGGGCGTCACCGGGGCACGGGGCGCTGGTTCAGTCCCTGCTGGCGATCCGGTTCCCGCTTGCCGCCGCTGCTTTGGGCTGCTGGTTGCTGAAGGATGCGCTCTGGCGTCGGCGTGTGTTGTGGCTGACCTGTGCGTGCGCGATCTATATCGCGTTTCAGATGCTGGTCCAGGCTGTGTTCGGGCGCAATCTGTTCGGGATTCCGCGCTTTCATGACGGAACACTGACCGGACCCTATGCGCATCCACGGGCTGCGGCACCTCTGTCCCGCTTGATTTTACCACTGCTGATGGTCGGGTGCGCGGCGGCGGAAGGGGCGCGGAGCCGTCTGATGCGGACATTGGGGCTTTGTGCGGCCACGGTTCTGGCGGTCGGTATCATGGTTCTGGCCGGGCAGCGGATGCCGCTTGCGCTGTCTCTGCTGGGGATTGGTGTCTGTGCGTTGCTGTACCGGCCGATGCGTCCGGCGGCACTGGCTGCGGCCGCGATGCTCCCGGTTTTAGTGCTGGTGGCTCGGGTATTTTCGCCGGGCAGCTTCTTCCATCTCGTGACGCTGGCACGGCAGCAACTCACGCATTTCGGTCAGTCGCCCTATGGTGAAATCTATACCCATGCTGTCGTGATGGCGCAGGCGCACCCTTGGATCGGGCAGGGTTATGATGCCTACCGGCATTACTGTGCTACGCCCTCCACCTTTCATGGAATTGCGGGTCTGTCTGATACCATGCCGGACCAGGGATGGCTGTCCCTTTGTGTGCAGCATCCGCACAACCATTACCTTCAGGCGCTGGTCAATGCCGGAGTGCCGGGGCTTATCCTGTTCGTGTTGATGATTGCGACCTGGTTGAAGGCGATTTGGCCGGGACGGAATGGCGCGGCCATTTCGATCGGCCTGTTTGCCGCTGTGTTCATTCAGGAATGGCCGATCGCGTCCTCGTCGGACTTCCTGAACCTGCCCCTGAGCGGTTGGGGTTTCCTGCTTCTGGGGCTGGCGCTGGCCTATCGGACATTCCGGGGTGGGGACGGGTTTCAAGCGGACAGGGACCGGCCTATATCGTAAGGCAGATTACGGAGGCTTTATGTCCAGCACCCCTGACACCATCCCCCAGACTGCTGCGTCTGACCGGAGCGGCACTGTTCCTGTAACGGTCCTCACGGGCTTTCTCGGCGCCGGCAAGACGACGCTTCTCAATCATATTCTGACGGCCGAGCATGGCCGCAAATATGCGGTTGTCGTGAACGAGTTCGGCGAACTTGGGATCGATAATGACCTTGTCGTGGATGCCGATGAGGAAGTGTTTGAAATGAACAACGGCTGCATCTGCTGCACGGTGCGCGGGGATCTGATCCGCATTCTGGGCAGTTTGCTGCGCCGGCGGAACCGTTTTGATGGTATCATTGTCGAGACCACCGGGCTGGCCGATCCGGCTCCGGTCGCGCAGACGTTCTTCGTGGACGAAAACCTGCGTGAGAAGGCTCGTCTGGATGCGGTCGTGACGGTTGTGGATGCGTTCAACGTCATGGAAACGTTGGACGAAAGCCCCGAAGCGGTGAACCAGATCGCGTTTGCCGATGTGATCGTGCTCAACAAGGTCGATCTTGCGGATGAAGAACGCCGCAAGGAGATCGTGGCCCGTCTACGCAAGATCAATGCGGTGGCGCAGATCCATGAGGCGCAGCATGGCGGCGTGAAGCTGACGGATATTCTGGACCGGGGTGGCTTCGATCTGACGCGTGCGCTCAAGACGATGCCGGACTTTCTCGAGAACGAGCATCACTCGCACGAAGAGGGCATCACCAGCATTTCCCTGAGCATCAAGGACCTGATCGATCAGCGCCGTTTTCAGGCCTGGATCGGAGCAATCCTTCAGGAGCAGGGAGCAGACATCCTGCGGGCCAAGGGCATTCTGCATTTCAAGGGCGAGAAGGATCGCTTTGCGTTCCAGGCTGTGCACATGATGGCGGATGGCGATTTCATTGGTCCGTTCCGCGAGGGCGAGAGCCGGGACTCCCGTCTGGTGTTCATCGGGCGCAATCTCAACCGTCCGCAGCTTCGGCGTGGCTTTGAAAGTTGCATTGCGGAATGATGGGCGATCTTCTGACGGACCGGGGTGGAGAGCGCCGCTTCGAGAGCCCGGTTGTCCAGGTCATCTCCTCGCGGGATGGTCACGGCTTTGCAGCGCTGACGGCGGACGGGGAGCTTGTGCTGATCCCACGGGACCGTCTGCGGGATCCAGAAAGCTGGACGGTTGTCGCAGCGCATGATGGCGGGCTGTGTCTGGCGAAGGATTGCGCTCCGGATGCGTTCCTGTCAGGCGGCGAGGACGGCAAGCTTGTCCGGACGTTCGCGGACGGACGTAGCGAAATCCTGCATGAAGGCCGCCGCTGGATCGACTGCGTGGCGAGCACGCCAGACCATCTGGCGTTCTCGACGGGCAAGCAGGTCGAGGTCCGGAAAGCAGAAGGGCGGGAGACGCTCAAGGTTCTGGAGCATCCTTCGACCGTGACTGGCATCGTTTTCGATGCAAAGGGCAAGCGGATCGCGGCGTCACACTATAATGGCGCGTCGGTTTGGTTCGTGCAGGCGAAGGTCGATACCGTGCGGCCGTTCGAATGGAAGGGCAGCCATATCGCGATTGCCATCCATCCGGGCGGGGAGGCACTGGTGACGTCCATGCAGGAAAATGATCTGCATGGCTGGCGCCTGTCGGACGGGCACAATATGCGTATGAGCGGCTATCCGAAACAGGTGAAGTCGCTGGCGTTTACGCGCAATGGCCGCTGGCTGGCGACGGCCGGGGCGGATGCAATCATCCTGTGGCCGTTCTTCGGCGGTGGGCCGATGGGCAAGGCTCCGGCCGAACTGGCACGTCTGCCGGGCCTGTTCGTCAGTGCGGTCTGCCCGAATCCGAAAGAGGACATCATCGCCGCGGGCTATGAGGACGGAACGGTCGTTCTGGCGGAAATCGGCGGAGGCGACCAGCGTGTTCTGCCGCTGTGCTCCGGACAGGACACGAAGCGGGGCAAGGTGACGTCACTGGGTTTCACGCCGCAGGGCGGGGCTCTGGTGTTCGGAACCGAAGAGGGTGTTCTGGCCGCGATTGACCTGTCCAGTGCGGGCTGATGCCTGAAAAGGCCGGCAACTTTTCTGATGAATTGTTGCTGCGCCTGAAACACGGTATGTTCGCTCATGCCCAGCATGGACCCCGCCTCAAAAGCGCCTGTGAAGACCGTGGTTTCACCGGACGCCCTGCGGCTTCCGGCGGAGCGGCCTGATGATCTGAATATGTACGGGGATCTGAGAGCATTTTCAGATTTCGACCTTGATGACATTGCCGTCGCGGCAGCGGCTGTCTGTCGCACGCCGATCGCGCTGGTTAGTATTCTCGACGGGGACCAGCTTTGGTTTTCCGCGCGGGTCGGTACGGATCAGCCGTCTGGGGCCCTGGCCAATTCGGGATGTGCGCCTGTCATTGCGCGCGGGGTTCCGGTGGTAATCCCTGATATGCTGGCCGATCCCGAGACGCGGAAGAACGGTCTCGTCTGTGGGGCACCGGGCCTGCGCTTTTATGCAGGCTATCCGCTGTTCACCGTAGAAGACGAGGTTTTCGGCACGCTGTGCGTTGTGGATCATCAGACACGTCCGCAGGGTCTGTCGCAGGCGGAAAATAGCGGACTGGCGGCTCTGGCGCGTCAGGCCATGCGGCTGATGGAGATGCGTCGGGAAACGGTGGCGCAGGAGCGGCGTCTGACGGCGCAGCAGATTCGTAGGGAGCGGGCCACCAGGCAGGCCAGACAGGCAGAGGCGGAACGTCGGCAAACCCTAGAAAAATACGCTATCCAGCAGGCCGCCGGTGCAGCCGGCGGGGTCGGAATCTATGAATATGATCTGACCAGCGGGGACATCACCGTTTCCCCGGAAGTCTGCCGCATTATCGGCCTGCCCGTCACGGATGTCATAACGGCGCGACAGTGGGTGGGGCAGGTGCATGAAGACGATAAGCCGCAGATCCCGGTTTTGTCGCAGTTGCTGGACGGATCGGCACCGCTGAAACTTGAATATCGCGTGGTGCGGGCGGATGACCAGCGGGAACGCTGGGTCCTGCGTCAGGGGGTGCTGGACCGTGATGAGGCCGGGCGTCCCGTCCGCCTGATCGGGACAATCCAGGACATCACGCCTGAGCGGAATGCGACCAGCCGTCTGACAACCCTTCTGGCGGTGGGCGATGCCCTGCGTATGGCCACGACGCGCAGAGAGGCGCTGACGAAGTCTGGCCAGCTCCTGGGGCAGCGGCTGGAGGTGCAGCGTGTCGGGTTTGCGACCGTTACGGTGCGTGACGAACTCTTTACCATCGATCAGGGGTGGTGCGCGCCGGGGATGCCGGTGCTTTCGGGAGAACTCTCCTTCAAGGCCTTCCGCCGGACTTCGGATCTCCTGCGTAGTGGCGCCGTCCTTATTCTGGACGACCTCTCCAGTCCATCCTGGATGCGCGAGGAGCGTGAAGCCTGTCGTGCGATGCAGGTCGAGGCGCAGATTATCGTCCCGAAAATTGATCACGGCGAACTGACGGGCTGTCTGTTCGTCCATAGCGCGCTTCCGCGGGAATGGACGCTGGACGAGACATCTTTCATCCGGGCGGCCGCGGACCGGATTTTTGCGGCGCTGGATGAGTGGGATGCCGAGACACGGCAGGAGATCGTCAATCATGAAATCCTGCATCGTCTGAAGAATACGCTGAGCATCGTGCAGAGTCTGGCCCATCAGGGGTTCCGCAGCGTGGATGACCAGGGGCCACTCACGACCTTTACGTCCCGCCTGGTAGCGCTGAGTGCAGCACATGATCTGCTGATGCGCCGGAACTGGCAGTCTACGGATCTGGCGAGCCTGGTTCAGGGTGTGCTGACGCCGCTGGGCGTGGAGAACAGGGTTCAGGTCTCGGGGGCGTTTCTGAAGCTGGGTCCGGATACAGCGACGTCTTTCTCGATGCTGCTGCATGAACTGGCGACGAACGCCATGAAATACGGTGCACTGAGTGTTGCCGAGGGGACGGTGTCCCTGCACTGGACGACGACAGGCACCGGCGAAGGGGCTGTCATGTCATTGCAGTGGCGTGAGGCCGGAGGACCGCAGGTTACGCCACCCGCACGGACCGGCTTTGGCGTGCGCCTTCTGAAGGCTGGACTGGGACGGCACGGGAAAACGGAACTTCACTACGCCCCGACGGGTTTATGTGCAGATCTGACCGCTCCCATCCTGTCGCTTGCGACGGCCTGAGACACACCGGAGACCGTTTTTTATATGCCGGAGGATCCTGACACACGATTCACGATCCTCATCGTCGAAGACATTGTCTTCATCCGTATGATGACGGAGGATTATTTCGCGAATGCCGGTTTCAGGACCCTGAGCGCGCGTACGACGGCAGAGGCTATTGTGCTTCTCGAAACGGACCCGACGATCCGTTATCTGTTCGCGGATATTCATTTGCCAGGCGGTGAAGACGGCCAGAAACTGGCTGACATGGCTCCGAAACGCTGGCCTCTCGTGAAGATCATTCTGACCTCCGCCGACATGCCTGCGGATCAGGTCCGGCTGCCGGTGCGCGGGTTGTTTGTTTCTAAACCCTACAGTCTGGACCGGGTCAGGCAGGCTTTCGAGACAATGCCCTGATCGGATTGTGCCTCAGCGGTCCGTGTGACCGAGGTCGCGTTCTGGAGCAATGATGTCCCTGACACGCTGTTTCAGTTCCTTGGGGCCGGGGAAGCCGCCGTCGCGCTTGCGTTCCCAGATCAGCGTTTCATTCACATGAATTTCGAATCGGCCGCCCGTATCGGGAATGAGCGCAACTTCGCCCAGGGCCTGACCAAAGGTGGAGAGCAGTTCCTGCGCCATCCAGCCCGAGCGGAGCAGCCAGTTGCATTGCGTGCAGTAGCGGATGGAGACACGGGGTGAATCAGGTGTCATGAAGATCCTGTGGTGACTTTGGGGTGTTTGTTCCGAGACAGTCTCATAAGAGTTTCACACGTAAAAGCCTTCGCGCCCGCAGTAGTGAACGTTAAGGATACGGACTGGTCCCTCATTCCGTTTTCTTGACAGGATTTTCCGGCTTATGCGCCCTGCCTTTCGTCTGCCCGCTGCACTGCTCCTGTGTGCGACTGTTCTTTCCGCCTGCGCACCTGCGGCGCATACGCCCGCTACTGCCCAGAACGGCATTCTGCCTGACAGTGCTGCACCGGACGAACGCCTCGTGCTGGCTCCACCGCCTGCGCCCGGAAGTGCTGCGCAGAGTGATGATGATCGGGTGTTTCATGTCACGCGTGCGCTGAAGGATACGCCCCGCTGGAAACTGGCGCAGAACGATGCGGATCTGGATCCGGCGCATCTGGTCCGGGATTTCTCCTGTGCTGCAGGTTTCGAGATTGATCTGGCCAAGGCACCGCATCTGGTCCGCGTGCTGGAGCGCATCCGCCATGCCGTTGGGCACCGGACTTCGGACGTGAAGAAATACTGGCACCGTACGCGGCCGTTCGTGGGCACGAACCTGCCGATCTGCACGTCTTCCGAGGGACTTGGGCTAAACGCGTCCTATCCGTCAGGTCATACGACGGCGGGATACGGGATGGCGCTGCTTCTGGCGCATCTGATGCCGGAACATGCCTCGGCTATTCTCCAGCGCGGGCGTGTGTTCGGGGAAAGCCGGATCGTCTGCGGGGCGCACTGGAAGTCGGATGTTCAGGCCGGGTACCTGAACGCCTCCTCGCTGATGGACGTGCTGCTGGCGCGGCCGGAACTTCAGGACGATCTGGCGGCGGCGCGGCAGGAACTACTGGTTATGCAGGGAACGGCTCCGGCTCCTGAGGCGGGAATGTGCGCTGTTGAGCATGACGCTGCAACCCATTCCCTACTTAGTGAACCGTAAGTTTGTGACCAGTGTCCTGAGAGATCAGGACACTGGTTTATTGTCTTTCGGCGGCGAATGATTGTGGCGGGTACCACGGTCATTGGCTTCCATGAAGCGGTCGGCCAGGCTGCTATACAGTGAATGCGGACAGATCATTTTCGAGACGCCGAAGGCCAGGAAGGACGTGGCCAGAAGCGCCAGCGTGACCTGCTGGTTGTCGCACATTTCCATGACGATGATCGTTGCTGTCAGCGGCGACTGCGACATGCCACAGAAATACGCCACCGTGCCAAGCAATACGACCGCGCCGGGTGTCGTGTGGGGCAGGAACTGCTCCACCCAGCCGCCGATCCCCGCCCCGATGGCGAGTGAGGGCGCGAACATGCCGCCCGGGATGCCCGAGCAATACGAGACGATCATCGCCAGATATTTGAGGATGAAGAACGAGGCCGGGTAGTGCTCGGTCCCGTTGAAAATGGCGCGGGCCTGATCATAGCCCGTGCCATAAGTCGCGCCCTTGGAGACAAGGCCGATCAGGGCCAGAACAAAGCCGCAGGCTGCGGCAAAGGCGATAGGGCGTTTGGCAGCGAACTGCCCGACACGTCCGGGAATGCCGCGAGAGGCCTTGATGAGAAGGGCCGAGAAGCTGCCTCCTGCGAGGCCGCCGAGAATGCCGCAGGTCAGCACCGCGATCCATGCCGTGCCGACCGGCACGTCCACATCTGCATGGCCAAAATAGGTGTAGTTGCCGATTAGCGCGATGGCGGTGACACCGGACAGGACAACGACGGTCAGGGTACGTCCCGAGGCCTTCTGCTCGAAGGAGTGGGACAGTTCTTCGATGGCGAACATGATTCCCGCGAGCGGCGTGTTGAAGGCAGCGGCCATGCCGGCAGCCCCGCCGGCCAGGATCATGCTGCGTCGTGCGGTGATGTTTGATTGTCCGAGCAGACGGGAGAAAGCGTGCATGATGGACGCGCCAACCTGAACGCTTGGGCCTTCACGGCCGATGGAGGCGCCGCAGATTATCCCGAAAGATGTCAGCAGGATCTTGCCAAGAGACGTCTTGAGGGACAGCACGCGGTCCACGACGGTAACGTTCTCGATATGCAGCGTCGCGATTGTCTGTGGAATGCCGGAGCCCTGTGCTCCCTTGAAGATGGTGCGTGTGGCCCAGGTAATAAGGGCGAGTCCTGCGGGAGCTACAACCAGCATGGCGGTGGGGTGCCAGTCCACAATCTGATGGCGCACCCCCGCCGCCCAGTCACCCAGCCGGGCGAACAGGACCGCTATGATGCCGACCAGAACCGCACCCAACCAGTAGACCGCCGTGCGACGCCATTGTTGCGTTGTGACCTTCGCCGAGCGTCGCAGATGCAGGATACGGTCCTTGTGGCGCATGGCGTGCTGCGAGGAGTGGGCTTCCTGGAGCGGAGGTTCGGGCGGGACGGCGGCGACGGGTGAAGGAGGCGGTGTATCAGCCAATATTCGAACGTCCGGGAGGGGCGGGGTGTGGAAGAGACGCCCGGTTCAGGCCCGCGCGCTGATGTTCTGCACCTGCCATTAACACAGGAAAGGGGTCAAGGGTTCTCGGGCGCTGGGGCGTGGACAGCTGAATCTGTCCGTGACTGTGTCATAAACCGCACAATCTGCAGCGGCTTCCCCAAAGGTGTCCCGGCCGTGGCCCGCTTCAGCCTAATTCAGGACGAGCGCGCCGGAATGCTTGGCCTTGTCTTCGGGTTCGACATGGATGTGGATGGAGGCGCGGCCGAGTTCGGAACGGATGGCGGCTTCTATCTGGTCGCAGATCTCATGGGCATCATGGACCGTGAGCATGCTCGGGACCACGAGGTGGAACTCCACGAAAGACAGTGCGCCGACCTTACGGATGCGCAGATCATGGGCCTCAAGCGCACCCGTGGCGCTTTTGGAAATGACAGCTTTGACCGCGTCCATCTGCTCGGGGGAGGGCGCTTCGTCCATCAGCCCGGACAGGGAGTGCTTCATCATGGAGAAGCCCGCGCGCATGACGTTCAGTGCCACCAGTGCGGATAGCACGGCATCAAGGCGGTCCCATTTAAGCAGCGGGATTAGCGAGACGCCGATCACGAGTGCGATCGTTGCCCAGACATCCGACACGACATGCTCGCCCGCGGCCTGGAGGGCCTGTGAGGACTGTTTGCGTCCGACGGTGATCAGGGTGCGACCCCAGGCGAGATTGACTAGCCCGGCCAGTGCATTAAGCGCCACACCCGCGAAAGGCGCGTCGACCGGCTCGGGGTGGCGCCAGTCATGGATGGCTATGACCAGAATGCCGATGGCAGTGAGGACGACCAGCACGCCTTCGATGACGGCGGAGAGATATTCCGCCTTGCCGTGACCATAGGGGTGGTTGTCGTCGGCAGGCATGGCGGCAACGGACATGGCCCAGAGCGTGCCGACGGCCGCGACCACATTCAGGATGGTCTCGATCGCGTCCGAAAGCAGCGCTTCCGAGCCCGAGACCATATAGGCCGCGTATTTGATGGCCAGCACCACCACACTCAGCACGATGGAGGCGCGGGCGACCTTGATGCGGGTGGATGTCATGACAGGTCCTCAGCAGCAGGGCTGGTGCGTGTCGCAGACTGAAGACTGGGTTTCAAGCTGGAAAGTGGGATGGGCGATGTCAAAGCGCGTCCGGACAAGTTCTGCAGCGCGGGCGATGACGAGATCCGGACTGACGGCTTTCGCGGGATCGCAGATCAGATGGACGGTCAGGGCAGTCTCGGTCGTACTCATGGCCCAGATATGCAGGTGATGCAGTCCGGAGACGCCATCAAGCGACAGAAGAGCAGCCTGTACGGCGTCAGGATCGATTCCCGCCGGGACCGCATCGAGTGCCAGGTTCAGCGAACTCCGCAGCAGCGACCATGTCCCGATCACGATGGAAACCGACACGACCAGACTCATGATCGGGTCGATGATCGTGTAGCCCGTGAATGCGATGAACAATCCTGCGATGACGACTGAAAATGCCATGACGGCATCGGCCGCCATGTGCAGGAATGCGCCGCGGACATTGAGATCGTTCGAGGCGCCTTTCATAAAGAGCAGGGCTGTCACAGCATTAACGGCGATTCCAACCAGCGCGACCCAGCTGATGACTTCACCCTGGACATTCTGGTGCGAGAACAGGCGCAGGACGGATTCCCAGACGATGCCACCTGTGACGAGCAGCAGGATCGTGGCGTTCGCGAGGGCCGAAAGGATTGTTGAGCGTCGCAGGCCGTAGGTGAAACGCGCGCTGGAGGGGCGTGTGGCGAGAACCTGTGCCAGCCAGGCTCCGGCGAGACCGAGCACGTCCGACAGGTTGTGTCCCGCATCGGCCAGCAGGGACAGCGAATGCGCCCAGACACCCCACAGGGCCTCACCCGCGACATAAGCTGTGTTCAGGGTGATACCGACTGCAAACGCCATGCCAAAACTGGCGGGAGCATGGACGTGCTGATGTCCGAATCCGAAACCGTGACTGTGCCCGTCGCAATGGTCGTGATCATGGTGATGGTCATCATGGTCGTGGTCCGCATGATCATGCGCGTGATGCTCATGCGGAAGGGCGGTGTCATGATGATCGTGATCGCAGGCACAGTCGTGATGGGGATCCGGGGTCATGGAGGCCAGTGCTATGAGAATTGAAAGCCGACCTTACTGCATGTTAGGCGGCCGTCCCATATCTATTGCCGAACCATGCATGGCATGGTGTCGTGCCTGATATGAACGGCAGCGCTCCTGATGCGTCAGGACGTGCATATGAAAAAGGAGAAAGAGACGATGGCTGAAAAGCGTATTCTCATTATCGCAGGTGATTTCGTCGAGGACTATGAAATCATGGTGCCGTTCCAGATGCTGCTTCTTGTCGGGCACAAAGTCGATGTCGTCTCACCGGGCAAGAAGGCCGGAGAGCAGGTCGTCACAGCCATTCATGATTTCGAGGGGCACCAGACCTATACCGAAAAGCGCGGCCATAACTTCACGTTGAACGCGGCTTATGCAGACGTGACGGCCGATGCCTATGACGCGCTGGTCATTCCGGGCGGTCGTGCGCCGGAGCAGCTTAGCACCGATGAAAGCGTGCTGGATCTGGTGCGCGCTTTCGTCGAGAGCGGCAAGCCGGTTGCCGCGGTCTGTCATGGTCCGCAGCTTCTGGCCGCGGCAGGTGTCATCAAGGGCAAGAAGATTTCGGCCTATCCGGCCTGCCGTGCGGAAGTGCTGCTCGCCGGGGCCGAGTACCAGTCCCTCCCGATGGATGGTGCTGTGACGGACGGGCAGTTCGTGACGGGGCCGGCATGGCCTGCGCATCCGGCGTGGATCGGGCAGTTCCTCAAGGTTCTGGGTACGCAGATCACACCGTAAGGGATTCATCGGCGGCGTTCACAACACTGTGGCGAAACGCGGCCTGAAATCGTAGAGAGGAAGCATGACGACTTCCTCTCCTTCTCCCGATCCGCAGTCCACCAGACGCACCGGCAGCTTCGGCCGTGCTGAAGGCTTCATGGAGCGCGCCTTCTTTGCAACGCGCTGGATCGCCGCACCGCTCTATTTCGGTCTGACGATCGGGTTGCTGCTGGTGGCGTTCAAGTTCTTCCAGCAGCTGATTGGACTGGTGTTGAAGGCGACGGGGCTGGATTTCGACGATGTCTTCGTCGGCGTTCTGGACCTGATTGATCTGGTCCTGCTGGCCAATCTGCTGCTGATCGTCATGTTTTCAGGATATGAGAACTTCGTCTCGCGGCTCGATATCCGCAGTCATGAGGATTATCCAAGCTGGATCGGGCATGTCACGTTCGGGGACATCAAGATCAAGCTCATGGCCTCGATCGTGGCGATGTCCGCGATCCATGTGCTGGCGGATTTCATCCGCGTGGACGAGACTTCGACGCGCGCTCTGGAATGGAGCGTGGGCATTCATCTCGCTTTCGTGGTTTCGGGCGTGCTGATGGCCATCATGGACCGGATCATGGAAGGCTCACCGGATACGCATCATGCCGATCCTGCGCCGCAGGTTGCAGGAAAAGCGGGCAATGATTCGGGGAACGGGCACCACTGATGATCCGAATAACTGAACTGCGCCTCCCGCTCGACCATCCGACGGAGGCGCTGCGCGACGCCGTGCTTTCGCGTCTGAACATCGCGTCCGAAAACCTGAAGAGCCTGACTGTGGCGCGTCGCGGATATGATGCCCGCAAGCGCGGCCATATCGTGCTTGTCTATAACGTGGACTGCGACGTCGCAGACGAGGCTGCGGTTCTGGCCGCCCATGCGAGCGATCAGCATATCCGTCCCACACCGGACACGACCTACCATCTGCCTGAGGCGACGCTGCCCGAGGGAATGCCACGTCCCGTCGTGATCGGGGCCGGACCCTGCGGGATCATGGCGGCGCTGACGCTGGCGCAGGCCGGTCTGAAACCCATCATCATCGAGCGTGGTAAGGATGTGAAGGCGCGGACGGTCGATACGTTCGCTCTGTGGCGCAAATCCGTCCTGACGCCTGAAAGTAACGTGCAGTTCGGTGAAGGCGGAGCCGGGACCTTCTCGGACGGGAAACTCTATTCCGGCGTATCGGACTCCCGACATCTGGGGCGGCATGTTCTGGAAGAATTCGTCCGTGCGGGTGCGCCGGAAGAAATCCTGACCATTTCCAAGCCCCATATCGGCACCTTCCGTCTGGTCACGATGGTCATGTTCATTCGCGCTGAAATCGAGCGTCTGGGCGGCGAGTACCGTTTCGAGACGCGCGTCGAAGGGCTCGAGACTGAAGGTGAGGGCACCGGGCGTCGCCTTCGGGGCCTGAAACTTTCAACAGGTGAGATTCTTCCAGCAGAACGCGTGATCATGGCCGTGGGACATTCAGCGCGTGACACGTTCGAAATGCTGCGGGACGCGCAGGTGGAGATGGACGCCAAGCCGTTCTCCATTGGCGTACGCATCGAACACCCCCAGTCCGTGATTGATGTGGCCCGTTTCGGAGCCAGCGCCGGTCACGAGATGCTGGGGGCTGCGGATTACAAGCTCGTCCATCATGCGTCGAATGGCCGTGCGGTCTATTCGTTCTGCATGTGCCCCGGCGGCCAAGTCGTGGCGGCCACGTCCGAGGAAGGACAGGTCGTCACCAACGGCATGAGTCAGTATTCCCGGGCCGAGCGCAATGCCAATAGCGGCATCGTCGTTGAAGTGAAGCCGGAACTGGACTTTCCGGACGATGTTCTGGGCGGAATGGCCTTCCAGCGCATCTGGGAAAAAGCGGCGTTCGTCGCAGGTGGCGGCAATTACAACGCGCCCGCCCAGCGGGTCGGAGACTTTCTGGCCGGGCGTGCGTCCACTTCGCTGGGGGACGTCGTGCCATCCTACCAACCGGGCGTAACCCCGACAGACCTGACGCTGTGTCTGCCGTCCTTCGTGACGGATGCCATCCGCGAAGCCCTGCCGCAGTTCGAACGGAAGCTCCGCGGCTTTTCCATGGACGATGCGGTCATGACAGGCGTGGAAACGCGGACCTCGTCCCCGATCCGCGTGCGCCGTGACCGTGAAGGGCAGAGCCCCACACTGCGCGGCCTGTTCCCGGCCGGCGAAGGGGCTGGCTATGCGGGCGGAATCCTCTCCGCCGGGATTGATGGCATCCGCGCCGCGGAGTGGCTCGCGGCCTCTCTTTAAGAGGCCGTTTCGTCGCCTTCCATGTGCTCGCCGGGAAGTTCTTTCGGGCGGATCAGCGCGATCGCACCCGTCACCACGCTCGTCGCCAGCACGAAAATCTCCGCTGACAGTGGCAGGGTCAGGGCCGTGGGGCCGAACATGGGGACGAATTTCTGCGCCATGCCCTGGCCGATGGAGCCAAGGGCGTAGCCCAGTCCCATGCCGAAACTGCGTGTGTCGGACGGGAAACGCTGTGCCAGATAATGCGGGACCAGCGCGAAGATGCCCGATGCAGCACCTCCCATAACAAAGGCGGCGATCAGCAGTGTGTTCCATCCCGGCGCACTCAGGAACGGCCAGATCGTCAGCATCACGACAATAAGTGCGCTGAGCATGACGCGGACTTCCCCAAACCGTTCGGCAAGCCATCCGCACAGGACCTTTCCGCCAAAGGATCCGGCGCAGTAAAGCGTGACGGGCCAAAAAACGGCCTGCTGGGACAGATGGTGGCTGCCGCGAAGGATGGTCGGATAATAGGTATAGATCGCGGCCTTCTGGAACTCGAGAAAACCCATGAAGGCAATGGCCTGAAAGGCCGCGCCCGTCAGCTTGAACCTGGGACGCAGTTTGGCTGGAGCACGGGGCTCGTGTCGCTGAGCCAGACGCGCTTCACGGTTTCGAAGCCAGACCGGGCTTTCCGGCACCCCGATCCGGATGAAAAGAGCCAGAAGTGTCGGGGCCAGACCGATGAAAAACAGTACCCTCCAGCCGTAATGCGGAAGAACGAGCGCCTGCACACCCGCCGCTGCGAAATAGCCGACCTCATAGCCGGACATCATGAGCGAAGACGCCATCGGGCGCGTCCAGGCCGGAACGCTTTCCATCAGCAGTGCGGCAGACGCTGTCCATTCGCCACCAAAACCGATTCCGAACATGAACTGGATTGCCATCAGCACATAAAAGTGATGTGTCAGGCCCGTCATGGCGGAAAAGACAGCGAACCACACGACACCAAGCATGAAAGCAGGCTTGCGCCCATAACGGTCAGCCAGCCATCCCCAGCCCGTATTGCCCAGGGCCCGTCCGATGGACTGGCCCATCAGCACGGCGCCCAGATCCGCAATGGTGCATCCGAGATCATGAGCGATGTCGGGCAGCGTGAACATCAGCGTGGTCTGGTCGAACGCGTCGAGAAACCAGCCAAGAAAAGACGCAAAAGTGACCTGCCAGTATGGCAGGAGGGCCCTCAGGGAGCCTTGGGAAGAAGATGTTACGGCGGAGCGGGTGGTAGCATCCGTCATGCAGAATGGGTCCTGTTCCGGCATCGGAGATGAAGCCGTTCCGAAGGGGTGTCACAGACCCGGAAGTACGTCCGGGCGGGAAACCGTAACAGCTTTGTCCGAATTGATCGAACGAAGAGTTCCCTTCTTCAGAGAATGAATAGGTCGGGAGGGTAGGAGAGGGCGATGTGTGTCAGGAGCGTGCCATAAAAACCCATCCTATTAAGGAAAAATTAGGCTCTTGAGCGGCATTGTCCCCGACATGAAGAACGGAGGTGTCCGCATTGGATGATCTAGGACAGGGAGCAACTTTGGTGCCGGTAGCCCCTCAGGACCTGCATGCCGGCCGGACAGTCATGGCAGAGGAACTGTCCGAACTGCCGAAAGGCAAGACCGGCCATGCCTTACCGATGACTGCGTCCAACGCAGGGATGTTTGCAACGACGTTAAGGAGCCGCAGAGCACGCCAGAAAAGTGCGCTGCCCCCTCTGCGATGGTTGCCGCGCTTTGTGGTGGGACGTAGTGGAGCAGACAAGGTGACCGGGGCGCAGGTGGACATGAGCCAACTCTGGCTTTCCGTTCCGCGCCGGACCCTACGCAAGAGTCGGCGCAAGAGTCTGGGCCAGCAGCAGCGGGAATTTGACACCGATCTGCTGGGGAATGCCTGTGCACAGGCTGCGACATGGCCGGAAGGTATGCGGTTGATGGTTTCGCTGGAAGACGATCAGGCACCGGACGGAGATTTCAACAACCGGCTGAATACCGTTCTTCAGGATAGTGGTTTTCCGGTCAGCCGGCTTGATCTCGTGTTTCAGGAAAGCGGTTTGGCGCAGGACAACAAGGAAACCTGTTACGCGCTCTCAGCACTGCGCGATCAGGGATGCCAGATTTTTCTGGGCGGTTTTGGCAGCGCGCCTTCCAGTCTGAGTCTTTTGCGGGAACGCGCGATGGGAGGGTTGCTGGACGGGGTCCAGTTCGATGCGTCTATGCTCGTACCCTCCGGCTTGACCTGGCGTCAGTCCGGCGATGCTCCGCAGCTGGATGAATCCGCCACGGTTTTTTACCGCGCAGCTCTTGAGGCCGTGAAGGCACTGGGTTTGAAGGTCCGCAGTATTGGCGTGGATCTTCCGGATCTTCTGGATTTCATACAGAAAGTCGGATGTGTCGAAGCATCTGGAACGATGCTGGCTGCACCGGAAACGACGGTACAGATCAGCGAGCGCTTTGAGGAAACGGCGGGGCGTCCGCGCCGTCGTCGCATGGCAAGAACGGCGGAAGGTCTCTGAGGAGATTTTCCGCCGTATTGGCCGGAAAGGAGCAGGACCGCCTGCAGGATGGGGGAGGATCGTTCAGTTGATCCTACACTGGTAACTGAAGAGGCGTTCCGGATTTTCCCGAAGCATTGTGGCTAGCATCGGCAGTACTTCGGTCAGTGCCGTTTCAACAGCTTTCGGTGACTGACCGGTCTGGTCACAGATATGGTTCAGCCGCTTTTCTCCCATGAGATCCTCGACCTGTTCAGGAGACAGGGGCGTTGAAGGAGGAAGCCGGATTTCGCTGATGGTAGTGGCGAACTGGCAGTCCTCCTTCATCATCTTGATGGTAACTTCCGTCAGGCCGGAACGATCCGTGCTTGCGCCGCTCAGCCAGTCACCGAAACGGGTGAACACGGATGTTGCGGCCTGGGCTTCCGTCTGGCCTTTGCCGGATACCGAGGGCTTGTTTGTGAATGTGTTCTGAACGGTCATTGTCAGGCTCCTTCATCTCAGAAGAAAATGGGCCTTTGCCGGGCTGGTGGCCCTGCGATGACAACGCCCTTCAGGGCTGAAGGCTGCGCAGCCGGGACAACACCTTTCTGTGTGATCTGTCACAGAGAATTCGGGTGTTGCCACGATCTGCCGCCTGGCCTTTTTCAGCTGAGCGCCGCGCTTTCCACGAGAACGATTTCCGCATCTTCCAGCGCGGTGATTGTGAAGCGTTCCACGTCATGAAGTGCCGCGCCATCGCGGTGTCCGACGGTCTCGCCGTCGATTTCCACGCTGCCGCTTGCAGGGACCAGATAGGAAAACATGCTGCGATCCGTCTCGTAGGTCAGTGTCTCCCCTGCCTTGAGGGTTGCACCGAGAACCCGTCCACGGGTTCTGATGGGGAGGGCATTGTCTTCCGGGAAACCGGATGCGAGAGGAACGAACCGCCCATTGCGTTCATGCCGTGGGAAAGGGCGTGTGCCCCAGGACGGTGTGCCGCCTGTTTCATCCGGGATCAGCCAGATCTGAAACAGGGTCGTGGCCTCGTCATCCCGGTTGAATTCGGAATGAATGATACCGCTTCCGGCTGACATGACCTGCACATCGCCTGCTTCGGTACGACCCCGATTACCGAGGCTGTCTTCATGCGTGATAGCGCCGGTCCGGACATAGGTGATGATTTCCATGTCGCGATGGGGGTGCGCGCCAAAACCGTTATGCGGTGCGATGCGATCATCATTCCAGACACGCAGCCGCCCCCAGTGCATGCGGTTGCGGTCCTGATAGTCCGAGAAGGAAAAATGATAGTGGGCGTCGAGCCAGCCATGATTGGCGTGACCGAGGGTCTTGAAAGGTCTGATGTTCAGCATGGGGTCATGCTCCTGAGTGGATGTCGTGCTGTAGATAATGGGATATTGAGAGGATGAAGAAAACGGAAAGGATAGAAATGTTAAGTTTCCAAAAATGACATCACAGACCTGCCTGACCTTGGGGGCTGGGCCATTTTCGCGCGGGCTGCGGCAAGCGGGTCTCTTGCGGTGGCCTCGCGCTCCCTGTGGCGCTACCCAGGTATTACGCTGGATCTGGATGATGGAGTTGTGAATCTGTTGGGCGGCGGGTGCGGCACGACTGAGGGCTCTGCTGGCTTATCTGGAGAGAGAGCTTGGCGAGATCGTGTCACAGGATTACAGTGCCGGGCAGGAGAAAACGCGATGAACTATGATGCGATGTTTCAGTCCGCCCTTGACGGTCTGCATGCGGATGGGAGCTACCGTTACTTTGCGGATCTCGAACGCCGGGCCGGAAATTTCCCCAAGGCATTCCATCATGGCCTGGGCCGTGATGTCACGGTCTGGTGCTCCAACGACTATCTCGGCATGGGGCAGCACCCTGAAGTCCTGAAAGCCATGCACAAGGCGCTGGACGAAACGGGCGCCGGCGCAGGCGGAACCCGCAATATTTCCGGCACCAACCATTATCATGTGGAACTGGAAAAAGAACTCGCTTCCCTGCATGGCAAGGAAAGCGCTCTGCTTTTCAACTCCGGCTATCTCTCGAATTGGGTGACGCTTGGCACCATCGCCGGGCGGCTGCGTAACTGCGTGGTTCTGTCCGATGAACTCAATCATGCGTCCATGATCGAAGGTATTCGTCATTCCCGCGCCGAGAAGCAGATCTTCCGTCACAATGACGTCGAGGATCTGGAGCGCCGCCTGAAGGAACTTCCGGCGGATGTTCCGAAAATTATCGCTTTCGAGTCGGTTTACTCGATGGATGGCGATATTGCCCCGATCGAGGCCTTCTGTGATCTCGCCGACAAATACGGTGCTATGACGTATCTCGACGAGGTTCATGCGGTTGGCATGTATGGTGATCACGGTGCGGGCGTGGCTGAGAAGCTTGGTCTGTCCCATCGCCTGACGGTCATCGAAGGAACGCTCGGCAAGGGCTATGGCGTCGTGGGCGGTTATATCGCCGCCTCTGCCGCGCTGTGCGATTTCGTCCGTTCCTTCGGGTCTGGCTTCATCTTTTCAACAGCTCTTCCGCCGATGATCGCGGCCGGCGCTCTCGCCAGTGTGCGTTATTTGCGCAGCAGCAGTGCGGAGCGGGAAGGCCAGCAGCGGGCCGTTGCCTATCTGCGTCAGGCTCTGGACAAGGCTGGTCTTCCTCATCTCATGAACTCGAGCCATATCGTGCCGGTAATGGTGGGTGAGGCCGAATTGTGCCGCAGCCTGTCGGATGAACTGCTGAACCGCTTTGGCAACTACATCCAGCCGATCAACTTCCCGACTGTTCCGCGCGGAACGGAGCGTCTGCGGATTACGGCGACGCCGCTGCATACGAACGAGATGATCGATGAACTGGTCGAGGCGCTTGCGACATTATGGCAGGAGCGTCAGCTCAAGACTTTCAAGTCCGTCGCAGCCTGAAGCGAACAAAAGAGAAGTTTTCGGACAAGCTTCTCTTTATCTTTCCGTGAGCCGTTAGAAAAAAGGCAGCCCTTGGAAGGGGCTGCCTTTTTTTGTGTCAGGTCATCGCGGGGATGAGGTTCAGGCTGCGACTGCAGTCTGGGCCTGGACACCATGTGCGATGATCTGGAGGCTGAGAATGCCACCGGACATTTTCAGCGTTTGGCCGAAATCCAGACGGGCATTGCCACCGGTCCAGCGTGCATGGCTGGTTTCGATGCTCCACCAGCCATCGGCATAGGGGTCCGAAAGGTGGTTGGAGAGTCGGTGCGTCTGTTCGGCGCTCCAGATCGTGACTTCGCCTACGAGAACGCCGAGTGTGCGACGGTCATCGACGAAGGGGCCGATATGGTCAGCCGGGCGTGCGGCTGGACTGATGATGCGTGCAGTCTGGCAGCCTTCGGGCAGCATGAAAACAAACTGTTCACCACGGGTCCGGATCGGATACAGGACTGTTTCGTCCTGCAGAATCAGATGGATCTGGTTCGTTTCATCCTTAGACGGTGCGGCCTGCGGAGCGGTGTAACCCAGTGTCTTTGCGCGCAGGGCAAGTGCTGCGAACAGGGGTTCGACGCGGGCACGGTCCGTAATAAGCGGCAGTGCGGCATCCTTCTCCCAGCTCAGTGCATGCAGACGGGTCAGGGTGTTCCCCTGCATGAGTGCATCAGGGCGATGACCGACATCCAGGAAGCTTTCCGACAGCGCGCCATTGGCGATCAGCACCGAATGCTGTTCGGTTTCGACATGGTAGTAGTTGTATTCCGTGATGGCATGGTCATAGGCAATGCTCATACCATTGACGAGCATCCGCACCGGAATGAAACCACCTTCGAGCATCATGCAGTGTTCAGGCGTGACCAGCAGATCCCGGCTCGGGACGCCGTCAGCCAGAGCACCGGCACGGACGCGCACGGGGACGCCATCCAGGTCAGCATGTCCCGTGGAACCGTTCTTCGCATGGGCACGGCCGACGCGCAGGACCGTCTGTGTGAGGGTCGTCCCGTTCTTGTAGATCGTGATCTGATCACCAGCCTCAAGGGTCTCGATGGCCCGCTCGCCCTGGGGCGTCAGGAGCATGGTGCCGGCGAGGTAGCAGACCTGCTTTGAAGCGTTGACGATCTTTGAACCGTTGACGATGCTCCAGCTTCCGTCAGCATTTTGAATGACGGTCGGTGTGCCGGCTTCATAACCTGCGGCGAACGAGATGTTCGAAAGCGTGATCGTGCTGCCTGCTGGATTGGTGCTAGTTGTTAGTGTGTAAGTGCCGTCGGCATTCTTGGTAAAAGCGGCTTTGGCAGCGGCATATGACCTTTTTGCGATCGTGATGACGGAGGTCGCATCGTAGCCCGTGATGGGCGTGGTCACCGTTTGTTTGTTATCCGTCAGGAGAAGCTGGTTGGGCTTGCCGTTCGTCGCGTCACTGCCAAAAGTGATCGCTTTGCCGGCAACAGCATTGTTGACGTAAAGGGAAGCCCCGTTCTGCAGCACTGTCGTGAGCGACGAGTCCATCTGGAACCAGTTATTCGTGCTGCCCAGTGTTGATCCGTCGAGGATCAGGGTTCCGGAGCCTGTGACGTTGTCGCTGCTGGTCAAAATGGTTGGGTTGTCGCTGATTTTCAGGGTGCCATTTACGAGCGTATTGCTGCCAAGATTTACGGTGTTGGACGTGGCGATATTCATCGTCCCGCCCTGGTTGACCGTCAGCTGGTTACCGTGGTGCTGGCATCAGAGGATGTTGCCGTGACATTGAGTGTCGCGTTGGTGGCGACCGTCAGCGTACCGAAGTTTGTTGAATTCGCCTGTGCAGCATTGATCGTGACCGTCGCATTATCGGACGTGCCAGCTACGACGCTGTCCCATCCGTAATCCTGCGGGACTTTGCCTTCACTCCAGTTTGCTGCGACGAACCAGTTTCCGGTTGCGCCACCCTTCCAATAGTTTGTCATTTTTTAACGCCCTGATGGGGCCGGAAGGGGCGCGCCGAAAACGACATCACCCTCAAACCTGACTCGCTATGTGTTGTTCTGCGCGGGGTGTTAACTATTAGATAACAAAACGACAAGATTACATATGTTTTAAAAATAGAAACAGCGATGACAAATTATGAAAATCATATTTTTCGATAGCCTGTAGAGGGCCCTACAACTGCATCATTCTGTGTCAAAGCGTGCTGGAGTATCTCTTTTTCGAGTAGGTCCGGGCGACGTCCTGGCAGGAAAAAATGGCGAACGGGTTGCCTGTCTCCGGTGTTCCGCTCATCATGCCGTGATGGTGTCACAGGAAAAATCGACTCCCTTCCGTAAGAATCGGAAAGTAACGAAGCTTTCCCAAAGAATGGGAATTGCGGGAGCCTCCTGTGTACTGGATGTCATGGTCAATGACCGGTCTGCTCTGGTCCGGGACAGCGCGGCTTTCATTGCGATTCTGGAAAAAATCTGGAAAGCGCGTGATGTCGATGCGAGCCTGGTCTGGTCGGAGCTCGACGAGCGGATCCGTCTGGCGGATGAGTTGCGTGCGAGTGGGATCCGTCCCTACAAGGGGGGCCGTTTCCGCTCGACGAAGCTGCCGTGACATGCCGCCCCTGCCAGACCTGTCCCATATCAACCCTGATGATCTGACCCGTCTCGACATCGTTGCCCTCATTATCATGGCGCTTTCGGCGTTATGGGGGCTGACGCGGGGTTTTGCGACCGAACTGGCCGGGCTTCTGGCCTGGGTAGGCGCGATTGTCCTGACCTATCGGTTCCACGGGATGCTCGAGCCTTATTTGGAACCCTATCTGCATCAGGCGGCACTGGCCGGAAGCGCGAGTACGGCAGTTTTTTTTGTTGTCGTGCTGCTGGTCTTCACCATGCTGGGCGCGCGGGTCGGTTCGGCGGCGCGGGGCGTTTTGTCTGGTGGCGTGGACCGTATTCTGGGTGCCGTATTCGGTGTGGCGCGGGGTTATGTGGCCCTGATTGTGCTTTATCTATTGGCGGGGTCTTTTTTCGGCTCGTGGATGTCCTATGTGATGCAGGGAAGCCTCATCGGCCCTTACATTGCCGCTGGAGCCACCCATCTGACAGGTTATCTGCCTCATTTCCTGCAACCGCATCTTGCGTCTCCGTTCACAAGCGGCCATGAGGCGTCCTTGTGAAACCAGTCTGGAAAGGCCGCGCCGCATGACCCAGTCCGACAGTCTCAACCGCCCCTACGAAGAATGCGGGGTTTTTGGCGTCTGGGGTGTGCCTGATGCGTCCGCCCTGACGGCTCTGGGGCTGCATGCCCTGCAGCATCGCGGCCAGGAAGCCGCCGGTATCGTCAGTTTCGATGGCGAACGGTTCCACCAGCACAAGGGACTGGGGCTGGTTGGCGATGTTTTCGGTGACAGCCACGTCATGGCGACGCTACCCGGTACGGTGGCCATCGGTCACAACCGCTATGCGACAACGGGCGGAACCCATGTCCGCAACGTGCAGCCGCTTTATGCCGATTATGAGTTTGGTGGTCTGGCTGTCGCGCATAACGGCAACCTGACCAATTCTGCGACCCTCAAGCAGGCGCTGGTCAAGCGTGGATGCATCTTCCATTCCTTGACGGATACGGAAGTCTTCATCCACCTGATCGCTATTTCGCTTTATACGACCGTGCTCGACCGCTTCATCGATGCCGTCAAGCAGGTGAAGGGTGCGTACTCGCTCATCACGCTAACGCCGGATGACGGTCTGATTGGCATGCGCGATCCGCTCGGTGTGCGTCCGCTCGTTCTCGGCCGGATGCCGGGCTATGAGCAGGGCAATGGTGGCTGGGTACTGGCGAGCGAGACCTGTGCTCTGGACATCATTGGTGCGGATTATGTCCGGGATATTGAGCCCGGCGAGATCGTCGTCATCAATAATGAAGGTCTGCGTTCCCTTCGGCCTTTCGGGGACAAGGGCGGGCGCTTCTGTGTCTTTGAATATATTTACTTCGCACGGCCTGACTCCGTGCTCGAAGGGCAACCGGTCTATGAAGCGCGGCGGCAGATCGGCTGCGAACTGGCGCGGGAGAGCGCGGTTGAGGCGGATGTCGTGGTGCCAGTGCCGGATTCCGGCGTGCCGTCCGCGATCGGCTATGCGGCAGAGAGCGGTATCCCGTTCGAGCTTGGCATTATCCGTAACCATTATGTAGGCCGGACTTTCATCGAGCCGACGGATCAGATCCGTAATCTCGGCGTGAAAATGAAGCACTCTGCCAACCGGCCGGTTCTGGCCGGCAAGCGCGTCATTCTGGTGGATGACTCGATCGTCCGTGGCACGACGTCGCGCAAGATCGTGGACATGGTGCGTGCGGCCGGTGCGACGGAAGTGCACATGCGCATCACGTCTCCGCCGACGAAGCATGCGTGTTTCTACGGGATTGATACGCCTGAAGAGAGCAAGCTGATGGCAGCGACGCACACGCTTGATGAGATGGCACAGGCGATCGGTGCAGACAGTCTGGCTTTTGTCACCTTCGACGGGCTTTACCGGGCGCTGGGTCATGCCAATCGGGCCGAGGGCGCGCGCCGTTACTGCGATGCGTGCTTCACCGGGGATTATCCGATTGAGCTGGTGGACAAGGAAGGCAATCTGGTCGCGTAAGGCCGGATTTTCCTTGAGAACACAAAACAGGCGCCGGACCACAAGTCTGGCGCCTTTTTTTATGCCTGAATGCGGGGAAGGCTCAGGGAGATGGGTAGGGGGGATGAGACAGGGCAGCCTTGGTGCCGGTATCTGCTTCCGAAGGCAGAACAGTGTCCAGCGGCAGGGTCATGACGGCTTCCAGGCCCGGGGTGAGCGTGGTGTAGGTCAGTGTGCCCGAGAGGCTGCTGACGACGGCATTCATCATGCGCGTTCCGAAACCTGTTCCTTTAAGCTGAGGAGTGCATTCGCCCTGATCAGAGACGGTCAGCACCAGACGGTCGCTGGTTTGAGCCAGGCCGACATACAGTGGGCCAGCCTTGCCATCATAAGCGTATTTGCTGGCGTTGATGACCAGTTCGGTCAGGATCAGGCCGATATTGATGGCGCGATCGGCCGAAATCATGATCGGGAAGAGGGAGAGGTGTAACTGTTCCTGCCAGTCTCCGCCCAGTGCCGAGCACAGCTCTTCCATCAGTTCTTCAAGATAGCGGCCGAGGTCCACGATGCCGAAATGTTCGTCCCGGTACAGGCGTCGATGAACGAGGCCGATGGCAGAGATACGGTGCTGCGCTTCGGTCAGGGCGGTTGTGGTGTCCTCGTTTGAGGCGCTGCGGGCCTGGAGTTTGAGGAAGGAGGCAACCATCTGAAGGGAGTTCTGTACGCGGTGGTTTACTTCCTGGATTAAGAAGTCCTTCTGGCGGAGCAGGCTTTCACGCTCTTTCAGTGTGGCGGCGAGGGTCGCGTTGAGCTCGCGGAGTTGCTGGGTCTGGTAATCCGCGATCAGAACGCGGCGCAGGCGGCGGGCGGTCTGTTTCTGTTCGCTGGTCCAGCGTGTGCTGTGACCGCGGATTGTCTGTTCCCAGGTTCTGAAGGAGACGCGGGGGCGTAGGACGTCGCTGCCTTCCGCCGTCTCCTTATGCGGGTTTCCGGCCCATTCGATGGTCTGGATGATTTCGACGCGGCTCCAGATCAGGCAGGTCGGCGTCCGGAACGGGAGTGTGATGGCCATGAGGCCGGCCGAACGTTCGGGCCACTCGGCTGCGGGAGGATAATCCTTGCCCAGCATGGTGCTGACGAAAATTCCGCCGTTTGTGCCCAGTCTCAGCCAGTCATGCAGCCGGTGCAGGTTGTCCGCATCGGGCAGTACGCCGCTCCCGGTAATGGTCCGGTCACTGATGACGGCAAAGCCATTGCACGGGAAGAGGGACTGCAGTTCGCCCATGAAGCTGCGCAGGTTACTTTCGATGGGATGGTGCACGTCGAAATGGGACGTCACAAATTCCATCGCGTTGCGCAGGCGCAGACGCTCCTGATAGGTGACCAGTTCTTCCTTGTTCCGCAACTGCCGCGACATGACACCTGCCAGCGTCCGGCAGGCGGCGCGGATGTCTTCGGACAGACAGCGCGGTGTCGCATTGTGGCAGGCGATCAGGCCCCACAAAACGCCGTCCACGACCAACGAGATGGAGGCCGATGCCCGTGCGCCCATATTGGTCATGTACAGAAGATGGATCGGTGAGACGCTTCGGAGCTGGATATCGCTGAGATCGAGCCCTGTCAGTCCGGCCTCTCTGGGGCGGATGGGGGCGGCTTCGTATGTGACGTCGGGGATCACACGGATGCGGTTGCGCAGATAGAGCGCCCGGGCCTGCGCGGGGATATCGCTGGCCGGAAAATGGTGATGCATCAGGGAGGGGAAGGCCTCGTTCCGGCTTTCGCCGACAACGCGACCCGTACCGTCTTCCAAGAAGTGGTAGACCAGAACGCGGTCAAAGCCCGTGAGGCGCTGGAAGACCTCAGCGCCTTGACGACAGACGGATATCGTATCCGGACAGCGCTCGAAGCGGTCCGCCGCTCTGTCGATTTCCCCAAAAATATCCCAGGTCAGCAGGTTGTGCGCTTCGACTGGTTCAAGCTCGATGAGGAGACGGGTGTCCTGAACGTGGCGCAGGATGCTGAAGGTTTCGTCTTTCAGCCCTGCAATGCGCAGATCGGACAGGGAAGACCGCTCTTCATCGTGAAGACGGCTTTCCGGGATTTTCAGCACATCCGCCAGGGGATGTCCGAGCCAGTCGGAAACGAGACGCCCTTCGATGTCGCCTGCGCCACCGATGAGTTTCAGGTTCGTACTATCGGCGACGAGCAGCAGCCCATAGGGCTGGATGGCTTCCGGTCGATGGATCGGCTCGCGGTCGCACGAGGTCATGATGGCATGTTCCAGCGCACAGCCCTGTTCGGGAGCGAGAGGTCGCGGGACTGTCAAATGGAGATCCACCCGAAAGAGGAAGAGAGCGCCCGAAGCCCCTGAAAGAGAGCAGATATGAAAGGTCCAGAAGTCATCGCTTCCATTATCTGCTCCTTCATCAGGACTCTCTATTTATGACATCATGCTTCAAAGATGGCTGTTTTAGGGCTGGCGCCCGTCGGCCTGGATCCAGGAGGCGACGTCTGCCGAGAGGGCATGACGGCTAGCCGGGCGTGTGTAGAGCATGTGGCCGCCCTGATAGAGATGCAGGGACACGCGATCCGCACCCACTGTCAGATGATCCTTCATCCAGTGTGCGGTGCCGAACGGGCAGGCCACGTCGTAATAGCCATTGGCCACGAAAACGCGCAGGCCCGGATCGAGCGCCAGCAGGCGGTTGAGGACTGGGATCTGGTGGATCGGCGCGGGACCGCCCGAGCTCCACTTCCAGCTTCCGTTCACTTTGAGGGAAAGCAGGTCGTAGGTCAGCGGGGTCTTGAAGCCGAGCTCATTGGCCGCATAGCCGGAGAAGGCGTTTCCATAAGCACGGCCGAAGCCGAACAGCGTCGGATCGGGGCTTTCGTCCAGACCGTCGGCTGCGGGGTCGGCGATGGACTGTGTAAAGTCGTACAGCCCGTACAGGCGGCCGTTACGGGACATAATGTCATGCGAGCCGATGGCCGGAATGCCGTGCTGACGCGCGATTACGTCTTGTGGCAGGCCGGTTCTCTGGGCGATCTCGGCATACAGCGCCTGACCTTCGCTGCCAGACGGGAGCTTGCCGGCGATTTTCGGGAGATAGGTGTTCAGGGACCACTGATAGGCGTCTTCGGCGGTCTTTTCCGTCACGTTCGGGCTCTGATGCGATGTGATCAGGCTGGGCATCATGAGGGCGGCGGAAAGCGGGTTCTCGTCTGAATCCAGCAAGGGCATTTCGATGGCCGGAGAGATCATCACGATGCCGTTGAGCAGGATGCCCTGTTCCATCTGGAGTGCATTTGCGACCTGAATGGAGCGGATGCCGCCATAGCTTTCTCCCACGAGGTAGTGCGGGGAGGCTTGGCGACCGTTGGCCGACGTCCACAGGCCGATGGCCTTGGCGAAGGCGCTTGCGTCCTGCTTGACGCCGTAGAACTGGTCCCCGGCCTTTGCCGTGTCGGTGGGGCGGGAATAGCCCGTGCCTACGGCATCGATGAAGACCATGTCCGTGACGGGGAGCCAGCTGTCGGGATTGTCACCCATTGTGGCATGTGTGCCGTCCGTCGGATCTTTGGCAGGCATGGTCAGGGCCTTGGGGCCTGCGGCGCCCAGGTTCAGATAGGCCGTAGCTGCGCCCGGACCGCCATTGAAGAAATACGAGACCGGGCGTGTGCCAGCCGGGACGCCGTCCTTTGTGTAGGAGACGTAGAACATGCGGGCGGTCGGTTTGCCGTCATGGTCGCGCAGGATGAGCGTGCCAGCATGGGCGGTATAGGCGATGCCGTTCAGATGATGCTGGGTGATGGAATCTGCCGGAAGCAGAGCTGCTTCGCCGGTGAAGGCGTCGGTGGCCTTGCCGGATTCGACTTTTGCCGTGTCGGTTTTGGGAGCCTCGGCCGCCGCGGCCGTACAGACGGGGGATAGGAGCGTTAAAGCGAGCAGGGCTGCGCGGCGGGTCATCATCTGACGGGCATCTCCGATAAAAAAGCAGGAATATTCCGCCGTATCAGTCCTGAGGCGGAACGGCTACCGCTGCCGCATGAAGTTTTCGTCATGCGGCAGGGTGAGGGGGCCGGATCTGTTCAGGCTTTGGGCGGTGTAATGTTGGGACGCAGCATCAGGCGCGGGTCGGCGAAGCGGTCATACTCTTCTGATGTCATGAACCCGAGTTCCAGCGCGGCTTCGCGCGGGCTCAGTCCCTTCTCCATGGCGTGATGGGCGACTTGCGAGGCGCGATCATAACCAATGGCGGGGGAGAGCGCCGTAACGAGGACGAGCGAGCGTTCCAGATCCTGCTTCAGCTTCTCCGTATTGGCTTTCGTGCCTTCGACGAGGAAGCGGCGGAAGTTTTCTGAACCGTCATGCAGAAGGGTGATGCCCTGCATGATGTTGTGGATCATGAGCGGCTTGTAGACATTCATGTCCAGCATGCCCGCAGCCCCGCCAAGGCCGACGGCAACATCATTGCTCATGACCTGAAGGGCGAGCATGGCCAGCGCCTCGGCCTGTGTCGGGTTGATCTTGCCTGGCATGATCGACGATCCCGGCTCGTTCTCCGGCAGGTGTAGTTCACCCAGACCGGCTCGCGGGCCGCAGGCGAGCAGGCGGATGTCGTTGGCGATCTTGAACAGGCTGCCCGCTGTCGTGCGCAGCGCGCCCGACAAATGCACGAGTGCGTCATGGGCGCCCTGAAGCGCGAACTTGTTCTCACCTGCCGTGAAGCCGAGGCCCGTCAGGCGTGCGATTTCCGTACACGCGCGACGGTCAAAGCCTTCATCCGTGCTAACGCCCGTGCCCAGCGCCGTACCGCCAAGGGCGAGCGGGAACAGACCATCGCGGGCCTGTTCCAGACGGGCGATATTGTCCGTCAGCATCCCGGCATAACCATGCCATTCCTGACCCAGTGTGATGGGCACGGCGTCCTGAAGATGGGTGCGACCAACCTTCACCAGATCGCGCCATTCTTCGGTCTTGGCGGCCATGGCGTCCCGCAGGCGGGCCAGGGCCGGGATAAGGCGGCGATGCGTGCCGAGGACGGCCGCGATATGCATGGCGGTCGGGAAGTTGCAGTTGGTGGACTGCGACATATTGACGTGATCGTTCGGGTGCAGCGGTGTCTTGCTGCCGAGCGGATTGCCGGTGATCTGGCATCCGCGGTTCGCGATGACCTCGTTGACGTTCATGTTGAACTGCGTGCCTGAGCCCGTCATCCAGACATGGAGCGGAAACATCCGGTCATGCTCGCCCTTCGTGATTTCGTCACAGACCGTGTGGATCAGATCTGCACGCTCCTGAGACAAACGTCCACTTGCGGCATTGGCCGTGGCACAGGCACGCTTCATGATCGCATAGGCCTCGATCATCTCACGTGGCATCAGTTCGCGACCGATGCTGAAATATTTCAGGGAGCGCTGGGTCTGCGCGCCCCACAGCACATCGTCAGCAACTTCGATCGGGCCCATGCCATCGGTTTCGGTACGGCTCATTGTCTGTTTTCGGCTTTCCTGCGGGTGATCCGGCTCATTTCACGAGGGAAATTATCGCACAATCGCCGCAGGACAAAGGAAGACAGCCATAGAAAATCAGGATGCCGTCACAGCGAAGAAGCAGCTTCAGGATTCCACGATCTGGGCAACCGGGTGGCGGCCATAGGTATTGGTCAGGATCACGCCGGCCATCACGACGGCTCCTCCGATCAGGGTGCGCAGAGAGGGGACCTCGTTGGTGAGGATATAGGCCAGAACCATCGTGACGGGGGGCAGAAGATAAAGTAGCGCGGCGCCCCGGGACGCGCCGAGATGGCCGATCACGAAACCCCAGGCCGCATAGCCGAACGCTGCCGGGAAAATGCCGAGTTCCAGCACCGCGGCCTGTCCCTGCCAGGAGGCGTGGGAGAAGCTTGTGAGGCCCTGAGGCAGCCAGGGCGTCAGGAAAATCGCACCAGAAATCAGGACATAAGCGATCGTCGGCAGGGCGCCGTAGCGGCGGATCAGGCCCTTCTGAAGGATCGTGTAAAACGCCGCGCAGACAGCCGCGCCGAACACCAGTGTCGCACCGGAACCAAAGGAGAGGCCGCCGCTTTGTCCGTTGGCGATCATGGCCACGCCGCTGAAACTCAGAATCGATCCCGCCCAACCCCAGCGGGACATGCGCTCACCGAGGAACACCATGGCCAGAAGGCCTGCCATCAGTGGGGCAGCACTGATCAGAAGGCTGGCCGCGCCGGATGAGACGGTCATTTCTCCGCAGTTGAACATGATATTGTAGACCGTAATCCCGATGACCCCGCAGGCCAGGATCTGCGGCATATCCGTCAGTTCCGGGCGGCGGGGACGCTTCCACAGCAGCCACAGGGCGGCCATGACGGCCGCAACGGCGTAGCGCAATGCGGCCAGAGGCACGGGGGCAAAGTCATGCAGGGCAATCCGGACGACGGGATAGGCGCTCGCCCATGACAGGATGGCCACGGCGACGAAGAACGGCATGAAACGCCCGGAAGAATCTGTCATCACTGCCCATTATCAGGAATATTTCCCGAACGGGAGACGGACTTTACGCGAGGCTTCAGAATGTATGCTCGAAGGTCAGTGTTCCGATGACCTGACGGGCTGTACTGCAGCCTGAGAGTGGCAGTCCGGTGCCCCCGAGAATGGAGGTTCTGGCGTTCCTGCACATGGGAATCGCTGGAGCAGTCCCGGATCAGGTCCTCGTCCAGGACCTGTCGGTATATTATTTCAGCCAGCGATCACCGCTGAAACGGTTGTGGGAGAAGAGAAAACCGGCCACCAGCCCGATAGCGGCGAACATGATCGTCCACAGCGAGATTGGCAGCAGCAGAGTCGAGAGTGCCGCGAGCAGGACCATTCCGGCGAAGGCGCAGACGGCGGATTCGAGGATGCGCGGACCGTAATGGCGTTCAGCCCCGCAGCTGGGGCATTTTTCCGAGGTCGGGCGCATGGGCTGGCGGCAGACGGGGCACAGCGCGATGGCGTTGGCTTCGGGTTTTCTCACTGACCGTTATTCTCCTGATGTTCGCCGACCGCGATACGCGCTTCCACGGCCATACGCCAGGGCGCATCGGCCGGTGCCGCTGCCAGGGCGCGGCGATAGAGGTCAAGGCTCTCACCAGAGATATGGCTGCCATTGCGACTTTCAAGCTCGGCGAGGCGGATGGCAAGCTCGGGCTCGAAATGCGCATTCAGGGCGACTTTCCAGTCCCGGATTGCGTCATCCGTCAGGCCTGACCTGGCTTCGACCTGCCCCAACATGAAGTGTCCGGTCGCATAAGTCGAGGACGTGGCAGGGATCGTGGCGACTTCAGCCTGAAGTTTATGAATTGTTTCCAGACCTTTCGCGTCTGGCCCCGTCTGACGTCCACTCAGCGGTTGAGGCGGAAGGGATGGGTGCCCGTTGACGATATAGAGCGCGAAAGCAAGCACAGGGATGCCGATCCCGACGGCGACAACCGGTAGGGTACGGCTGCGTTTTGCAGGCTCGGCGTTCAGGTCCTCAACGGCGGCTTCGCCATCCGTGGCCAGAAGGCGACGCTGAACCTCCAGACGGGCGGCCTGGTATTCCTCATCATTGATAAGGGCAAGAGCATGGTCGCGCTCCAGATCGCCAAGCTGTCCGCGATAGAGGGTGAGAGCAGAGTCACGCGCGTTGACGCGCCGGCGCAGGGTTCGCAGCCCCAGAAATGCGGGGCACAGGGCCACCGCCGCGATTATCAGGATTCCCAACCAGAACAAAAAGATTACTCCCGGCCCGACAGGGCATCCAGACGCGCGCGCTCATCATCCGTGAGCGGCGCAGGCGTGACGACGGTGCGGCGTCTGGTCGCACGCCATGCAATGACAAGTCCGGCCACCAGCGCGAGCGCCGGCATCAGCCAGAGCAGGGCGG
The DNA here is from genome assembly GCF_016757795.1 of Gluconobacter sphaericus. GTDB lineage: Bacteria > Pseudomonadota > Alphaproteobacteria > Acetobacterales > Acetobacteraceae > Gluconobacter > Gluconobacter sphaericus. The sequence continues at coordinate 2,023,128 of NZ_CP068419.1, forward strand.
TGGACCATGAAAACTGTGGGGCCAGACGGATGAACTCGCCATAGCGCTCGGTCATCCAGTCCATGATCTGCTGATCAGACTTCCCAGCCGAGACCTGCTCGCGCACGACCTTGCGCAGATCGCGGGCGAGGGGCGCGCTACTGTCCTCGATGCTCTCATTCTGACAGACAAGGCAGCGCAGATGCGCCCCAATGGCTTCGGCCCGCTTTTCCTGCGCCGGGTTGGGCAGCATTTCGGACGGATCATCCACGGCAAGGGCTACCCCGCCACCAATCAGACCAACTGCAAGCAGCAGCGCTGGAAAACGTTTGAAGGCCTTCATAGTCCAGCCAGCCTCGGGCGGATTTCCGCCTCGTAGATCTGTGGATCGAGGGCTGCGCTTCCGTGCCAGATGATGCGGCCTCCCGGTGCGACCAGAAAACTCTCGGGCACGCCGGTCACGCCCCAGTCTATGGCGACGCGGCCATGACGGTCTGACGCAACGCGCGCATAGGGGGAGCCGTCACGCTGGACGAAGCCGGCAGCGTTCTCGGGCTTGTCCTCATAGGCGATGCCCCAGATCGGCATATTGCGCGAGATAGCGCGCAGGCCGGGCATTTCTGCCACGCAGGGAATGCACCATGAAGCAAAGAAATTGACCAGAACCGGGCGGTGCTGGGCTTTGAGTTCCGCATCGGTGAAGCCATCGCCAAGACCTGGGAGGCCCGGCATGGCGAAGCTCGGAATGGGTTTGCCGACATTGGGGTTCTTGATGGCGCGCGGGTCGAAGGCGCCGCTGCGCATGTCGCTCAATATCCGCCAGAAGCCGACGCCGAGGACACCTGCACCAATGATCGGAGCGGCCGTGAGGATGCCGCGTCGTGTTGCGTTCATGTCTCTCTCCCCTCAGGCGCGCGCCATGTTGCGGGCGGCCGCGCGCTTGGGGGCGCCGATCCGCATGCGGCGGTCAGACAGCGAGAATGCGCCGCCAATGGCCATGACCAGCCCGCCCAGCCACATCCAGGGTGCGAGCGGATTGCGGTGCAGTCGCAGAACATAGGTCGTGTCCTGGCCGGTGCCGTGCCGGTCACCGATCACGCCGTACAGGTCGGTGATGAAGTTGGTGTGGATGGCGACTTCGGTCGTGGTCTGGCTCTGCGTCGTGAAGTCGCGCTTTTCAGGATGCAGGATGGTCACGAGCTTTCCGTTATGGCGGATGGCGATGTCGGCCTGCATGGCCTTGTAGTTCGGGCCGATATAGTCGTGCACGTCCAGCAGCGTCCAGTCGTCTCCGGCCAGAGAGCGTGTCTCGCCGATATGGACTTCAACGATGGCATGTTCGGCCTGAGACATGCCGCACAGGCCGAGAATGGTGATACCCGCGCCGATATGGGCCAGCGCTGCTCCCCAGCTCGAACGCGGCAGGTTCTTCATCCGCTCCCACACGCCCTGCGCGGACGTATGGCCGATGCCGATCCGGCGCAACACGTCGGAGACGGACGCCGCGATCACCCAGACGGCCAGCGCGCCGCAGGCGATGGGCAGGATGCCGGAGAGCTTCCAGAAGCACAGGACCAGCCCGACCGCCGCAATCCCGGCTGCGGCATAAAGATGCGAGAAGGTCCGGGCGAGCTGTGCGCGCTTCCACGGAAGCGCGGTGCCGACGCCCATGGCCAGCAGGAGCGGCAGGGTCAGCGGGATCGTCGCGGCGTCAAAGAATGGCTTGCCCACGGAAATCGTCCGTCCGGCCAGAAGCTGCATGAAGGGCGGGTACATCGTGCCTGTGACGACGACGGCGCAGATCGAGCACAGCAGGATGTTGTTTAGGACCAGCGAGCCTTCACGCGAAACGGGCGAGAACAGGCCCGTCGAGGTGAGGGAGGGCGCACGCCACGCAAACAGAGCGAGCGAGCCGCCGATGACGATGGCGAGCAGGGCGAGAATGAACACGCCACGAGCGGGATCATTGGCGAAGGCATGGACCGAGTTCAGGATCCCCGAGCGGACGAGGAACGTGCCGGACAGGGAGAACGAGAAAGTCGCAATGGCCAGCAGGACCGTCCAGATTTTCAGGCCTTCGCGCTTTTCCACGACAATGGCGGAATGAACGAGGGCGGTGCCCGTCAGCCAGGGGATAAGGGAGGCGTTTTCCACCGGATCCCAGAACCAGTAACCGCCCCAGCCCAGCACATAATAGGACCACCAGGAGCCCAGCGCGATACCACAGGTCAGAAAGCACCAGGCCGCCACGGCCCAGGGACGAACCCAGCGGCCCCATGCGGCATCAACGCGGCCCTCAATCAGGGCGGCGACCGCGAAGGCGAAGGGGACGGCGAAACCGACATAGCCGGTGTAGAGAATGGGAGGGTGGAAGGCGAGGCCCGGATCCTGAAGGAGCGGATTCATGCCCTGACCATCTATCGGTGCCGGGAAGACACGGTCGAACGGGTCAGAGGTTAGAAGGCAGAACATCTGGAAACCGGCGGAAACGCCGCCAAGAATGGCCAGAACGCGTCCGCGCAGGATGTCCGGCAGGTTGCGCCCGAACAGCGAGACCGCACCGCCGCAGACAGCGAGGATCAGCGTCCAGAGCAGCACGGAGCCTTCATGGTTTCCCCAGACGCCTGTGATTTTATACAGCAGCGGCTTGGAGACGGCGGAATTCGCCGCAACGTTCTGGACAGAGAAATCGTCGCTGACGGCGCATATGATAAGGCACAGGAACGAATAACCCAGTGCGATAAGCTGCGAGACCGCAAGATAGGGTGCGAGCCCTACGAGACGGGCGTCGCGGCGGCTGGCGCCCCAGAGCGGGACGGCGAACTGCACGAGGGCGAGCACACAAGCGAGGGCCAGGGCGAAATGGCCCTGTTCTGGTCCGAACATCAGGCGATCAGCCCCCTGCTTTCTTTGCGGTCATGGTGTCCCAACTTGAGGCGTCCGGCGCTTTGCCAAAGCGCGGGTCCCATTTGCCAGTCCGTTTGAGTTCGTCCGCGACTTCCTTGGGCATGTAGGTCTCGTCATGCTTGGCGAGGACTTCGCTGGCTGTGAAGCCACCATCCTTCTGCACGGTGCCGAGGGCCACGACGCTCTGTCCTTCGCGGAACAGGTCGGGGAGAATGCCCGTGTAATGGACCTCGACGGCGGCCTGTCCGTCTGTAACTTCGAAGGCGTTCACGGGAGTACCGTTCTCGTTGATGCGGTGCAGGCTGCCGGCCATGACCATGCCGCCGAGGCGGATGGTTCGGTCAGGCGACGGCGGATTGGCCTTCACCTGCGAGGGCGCCATGAAGAAGACGATGTTGGACGAGAACGCCCGCAGGGTCAGGGCTGCGGCGGAGCCAACACAGGCCAGACAGGCGATGACGATCCAGAGGCGACGGGTCTTGCGGGTCATGATGCTGACCTTTCACGGCGGCGGGCATGGCCCTCAACGGCGGCCAGACGGGCTTTGGATTTCCGCAGGCGCAGGGCAGCACCGACACCGAGGACGAGCGAACAACCCAGCGTCAGGGCATAGGAGGCCGCGATATACGGCCAGTGGTTCGGGAGATGCATCATGCTGCTTGACTGTCCCTGCGATCGAGACGCGAACGGGCCATCATCTGGCGCGCACGGCTTTCATGGATGGCGGCGCTGAGCCGGGTGAAAATGACGGCCGCAACACCCAGCGTAAAGCCGATCGTGCAGATCAGCAGCGGCCAGAGCATCATCATGGACATGGTGGGTGCGCCGGTCAGGGTGATGCTGTCGGGCTGGTGCAGGGTGTTCCACCACTGGACGCTGAACTTGATGATCGGCAGGTCGATGACGCCAGCCAGTGCGAGGATCGCGGCGGCGCGCTGGCCGCGGGCCGGTTCATCGAAGGCGCGGATGAGGGCGATATGGCCGAGATACAAAAAGAACAGCACCAGCATCGAGGTCAGGCGTGCATCCCACACCCACCATGTGCCCCACATCGGCTCACCCCAGAGCGACCCCGTAATCAGGCACAAAGCAGCGGCGCAGGCGCCGACCGGGCCGATTTCGATGGCAGCGAGATCGGCCAATGGATGCCGCCAGACCAGAGACAGCACGCTGCAGATCGCAAGGCCGAGGTAGCAGGACGAAGCCAGCCAGGCCATCGGGACATGTACGTACATGATGCGCACGGTGTCACCCTGCTGCCAGTCAGCCGGGGCGACGAACAGGCCCCAGATCACGCCGACTACGAGAAACACGATCGCACCACCGGTCAGCCAGGGCAGCAGGGTGCGCGCCAGACGTAGAAACTGCCCCGGATTGGCATAGCGATGGAGCAGGTTGGGGGTAGGGCGCACTGGGACACGGACCTCGGCAGAGTGGCAACGCGGCGATGGGTTCCCCGCGACAAGTTCCCCATTGAAATAGTCCGAAGCAATCATATTCGGAAGAGGTGCGTTGTCCCATTGTTCCGATCACTGTTATCACGTTTCACGGAATTGAGCGGCAAATGCCCTAATACATGCCCTTGCGGCGGGAGTGAGACGTGGCTTTCTGGCTGGTGAAATCGGAACCCGAGGCGTTCTCGTGGGCACAGCAGGTCCATAACGGCGTCGAGCCGTGGACGGGAGTGCGCAACTATCAGGCGCGCAACAACCTCTCGGCCATGAAAAACGGCGATCTGGCGTTTTTCTATCATTCCGTCAGCGAAAAACGCATTGTCGGCGTGGTTGAGATTGTACGGGAGGCTTATCCGGACCCGACAGCAGAAGATCCGCGCTGGGTCTGTGTGGATGTGAAGGCGATGGGGGCTTTTGCCCATCCAGTAAGTCTTGCCGATATCAAGGCGGATCCTGCCCTGGCGGAGATGGCACTGCTGAAACAGTCCAGACTGTCAGTTGCGCCGGTGACGGAGGCGGAGTTTCGTCACCTGACGCAGATCGGGGGGTGGACGCGTCCCTGAGAGGCGCGGTTTTAGTGAATGGGGGAGGAGTCGCCGTTCACGAGGATGTTCGTCTGGCCGTTGACCGGATGGCCGGCGTAGCTCGTCGGGGAGTCTTCGTCTTCATAAGGTGACTGAACGGGCGCGTTGAACTTCACCGGCATGCCGAACAGCGTGAAATGGGATGGCAGGTTGTTGGTGCCGTTGGTCTTCTGCTGGGCGTTCGGGCCAGGCATGCCGACCGGAAGATGGGTGCGGACGCGATCGCTGTAGCTGGCAAGCGCGGTCTCCGAGTCTTCCACTTCCGTATAGCCATGTGGCGGCGGCGGGGCGCCTTCATCGGGCAGGGCGGACTGCTGGGCCGGAGTCAGAGGTTTGGCCGGTGCGCCGACGATCTGGCCGGCTGTCGGGCCCATCTGCGGAAGATTGGCCGTACCGTGTACGGCATGGTGACGGGTGTGAGTTGTGGCGGCATGGGCCGAAAAACCGGCCGGGATGAGGAGGCTGGCTGCCAGCGGAGCAGACAGAATCCAGCGCGATAATACGGTCATTGTTGTAATTCTCCTCACCCCGCCGGGGGCGTCCCGGGTAGCGTCACAGGGCCGATATCCCCATGATGGCGCCATGTTAGGATATGAAACCTGCTATCCGGTAAACGGTTTCGGGTCTTACGAACAGGAGTTTTGATCGTCATGACCGTAGTGAATGACACGCAGCTTCCAACCAGCGAATTCGCTTCGATGGCGCTGGACGGGGATTCGCTTGCCCAGCTTCAGTCGGTTCTCGAAAAGGTGGAACAGGGTCGCGGGGTTCTCGTGCGTCTTGCAGACCTGATGGGGGGGGCGGTCGGACAGGCGACGCGACTCGGTATGCAGGGACTTGGCCTGGCGCCGACAGTGCAGGAAAAATTCCACAACGCGGCTGAGATCGCCATCGAGCGTGCGTTCAAGGTCGCCATACTTGGGATCGATAACGAGGCTCCTGCCGTTCGTGAGCCCTGGCGCGAAAATGTGGGACAGGCCGCCGTGGCTGTTTCGGGCGCGCTGGGTGGTTTCGGCGGAATCTTCGGTCTTGCACCGGATGTGGGTTTCACGACGCTGACCATCATGCGCGAGATCGCGCGTATCGCCCGCGAGGAAGGCGAGGACCTGCGTAATGAAGACACGCGCCGGGCCTGTCTCGAAGTGTTCGCCCTGCGCAGTTTTCCGGCACGACAGACCGAAGATGAGAGCGAACTCGGGTTCTTCTCGGCGCGGGCGTTGCTGCGCGGACGGCCGATCGTCATGCTGATGGCGGAAGTGGCGTCGCATTACGGAATTGGCCTGTCGCGCAAATTCGCGTTGCAGATGGTGCCCGTGGCGGGCGCGCTGTGTGGGGCATCGCTCAATGCCGCATTCCTCGCGCATTACCGCGCGCTGGCCCGGGCCCATTTCACGATCCGCCGTCTGGAACGGACGCATGGGCTGGCCGTTAAGGAAGCAGCTGCCGACCTGCGCGCAGGGGGAACCGGCGCATCTGAAACATTTTCCTGATTTTCGGGAGTTTCCGGGGAAACCCCATGCCGATCAGTCCTGTCTGGCCTGGATAGACATCGTTGCTGGCGGTCGTAAGCTTTTCCTCACCGCCGCCGCGTGCTGTCAGCAGGACGGTCTGCATTGGGCGAGCAGCAACTGCGACGGTGACCCGCCTTGTTATACGGGGATGGCGGGAAGGCTGAATCGGGCGCAGGCCAATCTGGCGTAGACGCTGCCGATCTCTATTGGGGCAGTGCGCAGTCTGATCTGAGGTATCTCGATGGCCGGTCTGATCCTGATGTTGATCAGTCTGCTGTGAAGGACGCCTCGGTCATGGACGGGGGTTCGACGCGTTCGCGCATCATCCACAGATCCATGAGCGCGGAGATGACCAGGCAGAAGACGTTGACCTTGGCGAGGGTCATCAGCAGGCCGTGCGCTTCAGGCATTGCAAGACGCAGCGCGCCGAGAATGACGAGAATGATGGCATAGACGAAGGCAAGCGGCACTGGAGGTCTCCCTGACGATGGAACACCCTTACCATGCCCGCTGCCGGCACGGCCATGTTTTCCCGTGATGACCGGATCATGACACGAGTAGAGACTGTATCCTCATGGACGACATAACGCCGGATCTTCTGTTGCGGGCCTATGCCTCGGGGATCTTTCCCATGGCGCCCGACGCCGGAAGCACGGAACTCTCATGGTACCTGCCCGAAGAGCGCGGGATCATGCCGTTGAACGGGATGCACGTCCCCAAGAAGCTCATGCGACTGGTGATGTCCGGAAAAATGACGGTGACGGCTGACCGGGCTTTCGATGCGGTCATGCTGGCCTGCGCGGAGCCTGCGTCAGGGCGGGAGACGACCTGGATCAGCGGGCGTATCCGCGCTCTTTACGGTACCCTGCACAGGCAGGGAAACGCCCATTCCATCGAGGTCTGGGACGGTGAAAAGCTGGTGGGTGGCCTGTATGGCGTGTCGCTGCATGGGGCTTTTTTCGGCGAGAGCATGTTTTCGCGCGAACGTGATGCTTCTAAGGTGGCTCTGGTTCATCTTGTCGCAGGGTTGCGCAAGGGGCGGTTCACGCTGCTGGATACACAATACACCACGCCTCATCTGACGGGGCTTGGCGGTATCGGAATTCCAGCGGCGGATTATCAGTCCCTGCTTCATCAGGCGCTGACCGTGTGTGCGGTCTGGCCTGACGATTTCAGCCTTCAGGCCCTGCGGGAATCCATTGCGTCCCTGCGTGTGCCTGCCGGGTACGCGCCTGCCGGAGATCCGCCATGATTGTTTTCACGCGCCCCGCCCTCATGTCTGCCGCGCCCTTGGGAGTGCTGGCTGTCGGCCTGTGTCTGGTGACGCCGGCCCGTGCGGAGGACCATCCCCGCCTGACGCCGACGCGCGATGTCACGGTTGTCTATGAACTCACCACGCCGTCTTCGCCTGCCAAAGCTGGGCCCAATACCGTCAAGGTGGCGTTCTCGGGGGCGGGCGATCTGCTGCGGATTGATTCGCAGGACGGCAATGGCGTGACGATTCTCGACCGGCCGGCGCAGCAGGTGACGCTCGTGATGATGAAGCAGCAGGTCTATACGCGTCTGCATCCCAGCCATGGCCTGCATAATCCGTTCATGCTCGATATGGACATGCAGTATACGCCGGCGGGACATGAAACCGTGGCGGGCGTGGCCTGTGAGCGTTGGGACATCCAGAGCAGCCATGGCAAGGCCAGCGCCTGCGTGACGGAAGACGGCGTCATTCTTACTGAGAATGGCGTGGATGCGGATGGGGTGGAAGGATCGATCAAGGCCCTTTCGGTGTCCTATCATGATATTCCTTCCTCGACGTTCGAGCCGCCGGCGGGATTCCATATTCTCGAGCCGAAGGCCCGGCCAGCCCATCAGAGCCAGGCCGGAAGTGCGACACCGTCTCCCGTGCCGGAAGCCTCAGGCAGCGACATGAAGACGACAATGCCTGAGGCAGCACGCCCCGAGACGTCCGATTCCGACAGCCCCGTGATTGGAAGCCAGGACAGTCCGGCCCCGGCGGCGACAACACCTGGCCCTGAGGCACAGTTGCCGGGGCAGTCGTCCCAGACTGATACGACCCAGCCTTCCGTTTCCAATGATTCTTCGGGGGATGGCTCGGTGTCCGCTCCGGATCAGCCGCCCAGCGGTCCTGCTGATGGAAATCAAAAATGAGGCTGACGTTCTGGCACGGCGCATGCGGCGCGGCCTGTATTCTGATGGCGGCAGTATGCGCTTTCCCGGCAAGGGCAAATGTGCCGTCTGCTCCGGTTCCGGCACCCTCGCCAGAGTTGGGTTCGGCCCCGCTGGTAACGCCGCTGCATGACGCCGATATCGATTATGTCCTGACCGGCCCGTCCGGGCAGCGCATGCACCAGCGCATGCGCTGGACGTCCGCGCTGTGGCGGCAGCGGGTCGAGCCGGAAGGCTCTGCTACGATCATGCTGACGGATTACCGCACGCATACGCTGATGGTGCTGGATGGCACGAACCGTACGGCGACTGTCATGTCTGCGCCGGCGCAGGGTTTTTCCGCGCCTGGGACACCAGCATCCGGATCATGGCGCAGACTGGGGCAGGGCAGGATCGCGGGTGAAGCCTGCACGATCTGGGAAAGCGCGGACAGCGATCATCACCCAACCACATTCTGTTACACTGATGACGGTCTGATGCTCGGGGCGGTCCATGATGGCAAGCCGGTCGTGGAGGCAGTTTCCGTCAGCCACGCCCCGCAGCCTGTCGAGATTTTCGACCCGCCGCCGGGCTATCACCGCGTCGATCCCGCGCACTGAGATCGTGGGGCCTGAGCGGCCCGGCGCTGTTACAATTCGTCCGGCTTCTGCCATGATTGACGCCTCTTGCTGCCATTTTCAGCGGTCATGATCTTTCTCATGGACGGAAAAAGACCCCCTTCATCCGGGGATTTCCGGTCCACGTGTTTCGAGGAGAAAGATGCCATGCGTCGCATCACACGTGCAGTTCTTATGGCCGCTCCCCTGCTGATCGGCTCTGCCATTGTCCCGAATGTTCTGGTGCCGCAGGCTCAGGCTCACTGGCATGGTGGCGGCCCTGGCCCGGGCTATGGATATGGTGGCCCGCGCGGTGGCTGGCATGGTGGCTATCACGATCATTCTGGCGCTATCGTAGGCGGGATTCTGGGTGGTCTGGCGCTGGGTGCCGTGGGTGGTGCGCTTCTGGCGCAGCCTTATGCGCCTCCGCCGCCCCCGCCTCAGGTGGTCTATGCCCCGCCACCGGTCGTTTATGCACCGCCGCCGCAGGTCGTTTACGGACCGCCGCCGGCAGTGGTCTATCCAGGGATGTATCGGGGTTACTGATCTCGGCAAACTGAACGCTCTGTGTCCACTTTGCCTTGATCGGAGCGGAAGGGTGAGGCAATCATGCCTGTCATGACAGCTTCTCTCTCCATAACGGACCTTCAGCCGGGTGACCGTGCGCCGGATTTCACGCTTTCCGCCTCGGGTGGACGCACGGTTGGCAGTGCAGAGCTGAAAGGGAAGCCCTATCTGCTCTATTTCTATCCGAAGGCCGATACACCGGGCTGCACGACGCAGGCCTGTGGGCTTCAGGAAGTTCTGCCGAAGTTTGAGGCTGATGGCCTGACCATCATTGGCGTCAGCCCCGATCCGGTGGCGAAAATTGAAAAATTCGCCACCAAATACGGGCTTCAGTTTCCCTTGGCTTCGGATGAGGATCATGCCGTCGCCGAGGCTTATGGAACATGGGTTGAGAAATCCATGTATGGCCGGACCTATATGGGAATGGAGCGCAGCTCCTTCCTGGTGGACGGGCAGGGCATCATCCGGAATGTGTGGCGCAAGGTGAAGCCTGCGACCCACGCAGCTCTGGTGTCTGAAGCATTCCGGAATCTCTCTTTGGGAGCCTGAGGGCTTCCCGCACGAACTTTTTTACGAGGGAGACAGGCCGGAAACGCGCCGATGACCGTCTATGGCCGTCCCCGACTTCCCGCGCTCTCCCCGCAGGCGTTTCCATCCTTTCTGTCCAGGGCCACATTTCCCCCGGCATCTGCATATTGCGCGCTGGGCAGCGCTGGTCTGTATCACGCCCATCGCGCTCGTCGCTGCCGCGGGAAGTGTCTTCCTGTGGGAGCTGGCGCATGGTCCGGTGGACATCACGCGCATCTCGCATCTTGTGGAGCCAGTTTCCATCGCGGCAGGCAAGCGCCCGGGACATCCGGCCGGCCGTCTGAGCTGGGATACGCTGCACATCCAGTGGCAGCCTGCGGCGGGTGGCGTTCCCGCCGGACTGGTGCTGATGGCGCGCGGACTGAAAGTCACCCGCTTCGATGATCTGATCGCCGAACGTGCCGAAGAGGCTGATGCCGTTCTGTCGCTGAGCGCGCTGTTTGAGGGCGTGATCGCGCCCAGAACCTTGCGGCTTGAGAACGCCACGCTGGCCCTTCGCCGTCTGCCCGGTGGCGACGTGGACATGGATCTGCCTAACCAGAAACGGGGTGGCCGGGGCGTGCCGACGCGGCTGGACAGGTTGCGGGCAATTGATGTCCACAATGTTTCCGTCACTCTCGCCGGATTGCCGCAGGGCCGGACCGCCGTGATCGGACCGGTCGAGATGCAGGGGCGCCGCATCCGGGTGGCGCACCATTCGCCGAATTTCGTCTGGACGGGAACTGCCCGGACGATGGTCATGCTCGACGGGTTCCGCACGACCCTGACGGCGCAGGCCAGGCAGGTTGGGAATACGGGCAGCCTCCATTTGGGCAGCACGCCGTTTGAACCTGCGAAGCTTGGTATTTTCAGCCCGCTGGTGGCGGACTGGCATGTTCCGGTATCGGTCGGCGCGGATGCAGTTTTTGTGCCGCATGGCATGGACGAGCAGCCTTCGGAACTGACGCTGAACCTGTCGCTGGGCGAGGGACAGGTGTTCCAGAAAACGGCTGATCCGATTCATCTCCATGCCGGACAGGCGAGTGTGCATCTGCGGATGGATCGCCTGGGCCTGAATGGGGGTGCTACGGTTTCGGTGCCGTCTGTCGGGCTGGATGTGGCGGATAATACGGGTACGCTGACACATGTGCATGCCTCGGCCAGTTTGAGGCTGGACAGTCTGCGTCAGCCACGGGTGATGGACGGGGACGTCGAGGCCGGGCTGGACGGGGTGCGCTTTGCGACGCTGGGCTCCATCTGGCCGGCCAGCATCATCAAGGGCGGCCGGCGCTGGATTTCCAGAAACATCACCGACGGCACGGGGCGGGACCTTGAGGTTAAAGCCCATCTGCACGGCGATCATGGGCCGGCCAGCATTCTGCCAGTCTCGGTTCAGGGGCAGTTGACGGGGCGCGGTCTGACGGTGAACTGGCTGCGGCCGGTTCCGCCCGCGACGGGCCTGGATGCGTCCCTGCATTTCGACGGGCCGGAGACGCTCGTGATTGATCTGAGCCGAGGTGTCCAGCCCACAGGCGTGAAGGAGAATGTGCTGCTTCCGGACGGGGAGATCCGGATTGGCGATCTGTATGCAAAGGATCAGACCGGGGATATTTCCACGCATCTGACGGGGTCTCTGGCAGGCTTCATGTCCGCGCTGGCGCATCCGCGGCTGCATCTTCTGGCGCGGCATCCGCTGCCGTTCACGAATCCGGATGGAATGGTGGATGCGCATGTGCGGATGACGCTGCCGCTTGTCGCGCATATTCCGGACGGGGCGCTGCATGTCTGGACGCAGGCCACGTTCTCCGGCGTGCATCTGGGCAATGTCCTGATGGGGCAGCCGGTGGACGGGGCGTCTGGAAAGATGTCTGCGACCGAGGCTGCGCTGGACCTGACGGGAGACGGACGGCTTGCGGGGATTCCCACGCATGTCGTGCTGCATGAGAATTTTCAGGGCGGGGCGCCGTCTCGGGTGTTGCAGACGATCGATGCACGTTCGGTTCTGGACCCGCAGTCCGCCGCGAAGGCCCGGATCGCGCCGGGAGGGCTGTTTGATGGGCATGCGGTTCTGAATGCGCATTTCGTGCAGCAGGCCAATGAGATGTCCGATCTGAAGCTGTCGCTGGACATGGCACAGGCGGCGCTGACAGTGCCGATCTGGGCCAAGCCGATGGGTGAGCCTGCGACGGCCATGGTGCATATCGGGTTCCAGAACGGACGCATGTCGGTTCTGGACGGATTGCAGGCGCATGGGACCGGGCTTTCCGTGGCGGGGCGCGGTGTGACCCGTGCAGGCAAGCTGACGGAGATCGTGCTTGAGGGCTTCCGGATCGGCCGGACGGAGGGTGATGCGCGTATCGCCCTGCCGCAGGCCGTGAGTCAGCCCATTGGCGTGACGGTCGATGCGGATCCGCTGGATCTGGCGCCGATGTTCGCGCCCCATCTGCCGACGGCGCCTGTTGCTGCGCCGCGGAGTGGGGCAGGCGAAAAGAACGTGTCCATGGGGGACAGCTGGTCCATCAGCCTGAATGCGCCGCATGTCTATTATGGGCCCAGAGCGCAGGTCGGCGGTGTTGTCTCGCAAATTGAGCTGCGGAACGGGCATTTGGTCTCGGGGCGATTTGCGCTCGATGCGCCGACGCGGGTGCGGGCGGTGCTGGGCGATACGGGGCGTGAGCATCCGTTTGTGCTGGATATTGATAATCTGGGAACGCTGCTTGAAGGTCTGGGCCTGTATGACCGTATCCGGGGCGGTCAGACGCATCTGGACGGGGTATTCACGCCGGACGAGACGACAGTGCGGAAGGTGCCGGAAGGTCAGAATACGAAATCGGCCGGACTGTGGGGAGGTCTGCCTCCTTTCCGGGGGCATGTGGAAATGGGACCGTCACAGTTCCTGCGGCCGCCTTTGACGCTGACTGCGGTATCGGACCTGTCTCCGCTGCATTGGCTGACCAATCATCTGGACCGGTTCGAGATCAGCCATCTGGCGACGCGTCTGAGCCTGGCGGGGAACCTGCTGGTGCTGCATGATGGCGTGATCGGCAATCAGGCGCTTGGGGCTACGATGGAAGGGCCGATCGACCTGACGACGGCTAAACTGAGCCTGAACGGGACGATCGTCCCGCTGTTCGGGCTTAATGCGCTGCCCGGGCGGCTGCCGGTTTTGGGGCATCTGCTGTCTCCAGAGAAGGGCGGCGGGCTGCTCGCGGCGACGTTCGATCTGCATGGAACGGTCGAGAAGCCGGATCTGTCAGTTAATCCGTTGTCGATGCTGCTGCCAGGCGCGATGCGGCGCATTCTTCATTAAGTCGGCGACCGGGGTTATGCTTCGGTAATGTGAGGCCGGGGATTTTCCTGACCGGCCGGGCTCCCCATATCCGGGGAGCAGACCTTCTGATGGGGTTTCGGGGAGCGGGAGACGCCAGTGACCGACATGACAGATCTTTTCGGCGGCGCTCCGGACGCGAACCGTGCTCCGGGACATCCTTTGGGCCGTATGCCCTCCCGCGTGCCGGAGAACATGCGGCAGCAGCGCCCTATCGAAGCGCCTCAGGTGCAGCGTCGTCCGCCGTCCCGGACGCAGCCTCTGGCAGACCGGCTGCGGCCGAAGAGGCTGGAAGATGTGCGGGGGCAGGATCATCTGCTCGGGCCTGAGGGGACACTCACGCGGATGTTGGCGCGCGGGACGCTGTCCAGCCTGATCCTGTGGGGCGGTCCGGGATGTGGCAAGACGACGATTGCGCGCCTGCTCGCAGGACGTGCCGGGCTGTTTTATTCCCAGATTTCTGCCGTATTTTCCGGCGTGGCGGATCTGCGTCGGGCGTTTGAGGAGGCGGATCAGAAACAGGCGGCGACGGGTAAGGGCACGCTGCTGTTCGTGGATGAAATTCATCGTTTCAATCGCGCGCAGCAGGACGGGTTTCTGCCGTATGTCGAGCGCGGGACAGTGGTTCTGGTGGGAGCGACCACCGAAAATCCGTCCTTTGCGCTGAATGCGGCGCTGCTCTCGCGGTGTCAGGTTCTGGTGCTGAACCGGCTGGATGATGCGAGCCTTGAGAACCTGCTGGAACATGCGGAAGAGGAAGTCGGTCGTCCTCTCCCGCTTGATCCGGAAGCGCGGGCCAGTCTGCGCGCCATGGCGGATGGGGACGGGCGGTATCTGCTGAATATGGTCGAGCAGCTTGTGGCGCTTGATCCGTCGCAGGTGCTGACGCCGCGCGATCTGGCGGCGATCCTGTCCCGCCGGGCCATCCTGTATGACCGGGACCGGGAAGAGCATTACAATCTCATTTCCGCCCTGCACAAATCGCTGCGGGGCAGCGATCCGGATGCGGCTTTGTACTGGTTCGCGCGCATGCTGGAGGGCGGGGAGGATCCGCGTTACATCGCCCGGCGTCTGACGCGGTTCGCGGCCGAGGATGTGGGGCAGGCCGATCCCTCCGCGCTGCCGATGGCCGTGGCGGGATGGCAGACCTATGAGCGGCTGGGCTCTCCGGAAGGGGAGCTGGCGCTGGCGCAGGTTGTGGTGCATCTGGCGACTGCACCGAAATCCAATGCGGTTTACACGGCGTACAAAGCGGCCCGTGCTTTGGCACGCGATACCGGCAGTCTGATGCCGCCGTCCCATATCCTGAACGCGCCGACGTCCCTGATGAAGGATATCGGGTACGGCAAGGGCTACGAATACGACCACGACAGCGAGGACGCGTTTTCGGGTCAGAACTACTTTCCGGACGGGATGCCCAGAGCGTCCCTTTATCATCCCACGGACCGCGGACATGAGGGGCGTATCAGAAAACTTCTGGACATGCGGGCCGCCAAGAGGGCATCCCGCGAACCATGACAGTTACCAACCGCATTGTGACCGAGGATGAGGCCGATATTCGCCTCGACCGCTGGTTCAGACGTCACTACCCCAATCTGACGCAGGGCGCGCTTCAGAAACTGTGCCGCAAGGGACAGATCCGCGTGGAGGGAGGCCGTGTTCAGACCAATACGCGCCTGATCCCCGGACAGACCGTCCGCATCCCGCCGCTGCCGGATGTGGACAAGCCCGCGCCGCCACCGCCACCGGACCCGATGCTGGAGCGCGAGATTCGCAAGATGGTGATTTACGAGGACGAGCATCTGCTGGTTCTCGACAAGCCGTCCGGTCTTGCGACGCAGGGCGGGCCTGGCATTACGAAGCATGTGGACATGATGCTTGACGGCCTGCGGTCCGAGGGCGGAGACCGGCCGCGTCTGGTGCACCGCATCGACCGTGATACGTCCGGCATCCTGCTGATTGCCCGTACGCCGGGTGTGGCGGCGAAGCTTGCGGCGGCGTTCCGCGGCCGCGATGTGGAAAAGACGTACTGGGCCGTGGTGGTTGGGCGCCCTTCGCCGGAATCCGGCATCATCGACCAGCCTCTGGCCAAGATTGGCGCGGGTGGTGCGGCGCTGGTGATTGCGGCGTCACGCGATGAGGAAGACGCAGCGTCGGCCAAGACGGATTATGCGACGCTCGATGCGGCCGGAAAGAAGCTGAGCTGGCTGAAGCTGTCTCCGCTGACCGGGCGGACGCATCAGCTTCGCGTGCATACCGAATCCATCGGTACGCCGATCCTTGGTGATCCGCGCTATGGCGGAAAGGCTGCGCATCCGGAAGGGTTCATCGACCGGCTGCATCTGCATGCGCGCCAGCTCGATATTCCCCATCCCGCCGGTGGACGCCTGATCGTGACGGCCCCTCTGCCGCCGCATATGCGTGAGACTTTCCGCACGCTGGGCTTCGTGCCGGGTGAGACGCCTGCGCCCAAACGCGTTCGTGGAGGCAGCAGCAAGGGCCGGGGGCCTGCGAAATGAAGAAGCTTACCGGCGGTCTGATTGCTGTCATCGTTGCTTTTGTTGGTGTAAGCGTGGCCACGCATGTCCTGATCGATCAGGACGCGCTGCGCGAGCGCGTGGCCGTGGCGCTTCGGCACCAGACCGGGCTTACGATGCAGGTCCGTCATTCGTCGGTGCAGTTTCTGCCCTGGCCGGCCTTTGAGGCGTCTGATGTTGTGCTTACGCGCGATGGACAGGTGCCGCTTCTCAAGGCCCATACGGTTCATGCCGGGATCGCCGTTTTTGCCCTGCTGCATCGGGAAGTACGCTTTCAGGATTTCGTGCTCGAAGGCGCGACGGTCAATCTGGTGCGGGGACTGGACGGGCAGGCGAACTGGTCCTTGACGCCGGATCGTGAGAACGAGGATGCGTCTCTGCCGGTGCATGGCCAGAGCGGGCAGCGGATTCAGGCGCACTGGGATCTGTCTCTGGATGGGTTGCATGTCGCGCAGGCTGCGGTGATTTGGAACGATCGTCTGACACACACAAGCGGTTCGTTCGGTCTGGATAAGCTGGATCTGGCAGGGCTGCGCAGTTCCAGCCCATGGATCAGCCTGCAGGGACATCATGCGGGTATGCCGTTCGCGCTCAAGGGACATGTCGGCAATTTGTCGCAGATCCGGGGTACGCAACCTTGGGCGTTCAGCATCGGGACGACGCTGGGTGAGGGGGATAAGCGCGACTGGCTGAATCTGGACGGTCGGATCGGTAATCCGTCGCGGATGGAAAACGTAGTTCTGACGGCGCAGGGCGAATGGCTCAATCTTCAGGATGCGCATCGTCTGTTCCCGCATGCCAATCTTCCGAATGTGCCGGCCCTTGGCGGAGATGTTGCGGTTCAGGGCAGTCCCGGTCCGCTGACGGATCTGGATGGGGATGCGCTGTTGCATCAGGTTCTTGGCGGGATGACGCCGACGCGCGTGCATTTGCATGCTGGTTATGTCGCACTGCGGCAGGGCGTGCTGCGGAACCTGCATGTCGACTCCGCAGGGCCGGATGCGGCGTTGACTGTCGCAGCAGATACGCA
Source organism: Gluconobacter sphaericus (assembly GCF_016757795.1). Taxonomy (GTDB): domain Bacteria; phylum Pseudomonadota; class Alphaproteobacteria; order Acetobacterales; family Acetobacteraceae; genus Gluconobacter; species Gluconobacter sphaericus. The sequence continues at coordinate 2,040,372 of NZ_CP068419.1, forward strand.
GTGGCGGGATACGGCCTGGCATGTCGAAGGTGGGGCGGGGACGATGCAGCAGGCGCTTGCGGCCTGGCGCGACGGGTTAAAGACCGCTGTGCCGCTGACGGTGCAGCTGCGGAGCCAGGCGACGCTTCCGTCTGGTGCGCCTTCGCTCAATGCGCAGGATAGTGCCCGTTTTGCCCTTTCGGGCACGATCGGTGTGGAAAATGGGCATCTTGTGGCAGAAGGAAGCAGCAAGATGCTCCATCTGCCAGGTGCAGTTCTGCATGATGTCAGTCTGCATGGCACGCTGGACGGGCTAGACCGTGAGAACCTGTCGTTCGATGGGCTGGCCTTTGGCAGTCAGGAACTGTCTGTGGACGGGGCGCTCACGCTGGTTCTGGGGCATGACGTTCCGCCGGTCGTGAGCGGAAACCTGCATGCCACGAAAATGGATCTGGATGTGCTCAAGAGGCTGTGGCTCCAGCCTGCGCAACCGGCTGCACCGGCTGTTACGCCCGCTGTTCCGGCTGTGCCCGCACCGAAGCCTGTGGCACCGCTGAATGATGGCCCGGCTCCGGCTGTGAGCGATCAGCCTTCGGTTGAGACGGCCGCTATGGACCAGACACCGTCCTGGGTGAAGCGGTTGCGGGCGCAGGATGTGAACCTGCATCTGACGGCGGATCATGTCGTATTTGCGGGGCGTGACTATACCGATTTGGCGACGCGCCTGACGCTGTCGGGCGGCCATCTGCGTCTGGATCCGATTTCTGGTCAGGCGCAGGGACTGCCGCTGTCCGGAATGGCGGAACTGGATGCCGGTGCGCTTCCGGTGACGGCTAGCGTGACGTTCCAGCCGCTGATGCTTCCGGCTGGTCTGCTGGAGACGCAGCTTGGGATACCGCTTCTGCTTCAGGGACCGGTGCAAGTCGTGGGGCAGCTTTCGGCGAAGGGCAACAATGCGCAGGAACTGCGGCAGTCGCTGGACGGGCATCTGGGCATTTCCATGGTGGATGGCCAGGTGCAGAGCGAGCTTCTGGGGCAGATGGCAGGGTCTGCGGCCAGTTTGGTGCTCGGGAAAGGGGGGCGTTCGCTCCGCTGCCTGGGGGTGCATATGAGCATTGCGAACGACGTTGCCCATATCGACACACTGGGGCTTCAGTCCGGGCGGTTCTCGACGTCGGGCAGCGGGACTGTTGGGCTTGGGACGCAGGCGCTGGATCTGCGCCTTCTGCCGGTTGTGGATTTTGAAGGCGCAGGTGCGTCCACACCGGTTGTGCTGACCGGAACGTTAGCGGCCCCACATGTCGCGCAGGATCGGGATGCGGGTGGTAATTTCCATGTGACGATCGGCGGGGACAGCAATACAGCTGATCCCTGCACGGCACCGCTGGCGGCAGCGCGGGAGGGGCAGGCTGGTCCGGCTCCTTCGGCGGTTAAGGCGCATCATTCAAAGGCCGGGGACATCCTGCGGGCTCTGGGAGTTCTGCATTGAGCGGGCACAAGCGTTTCTGGAAAGATGTTACGGTTGTATCGGATGACGGGCTGTTTCAGCCGCGTCTGGATGGCCGGCCGATCCGTCTGCCGCAGGGTCATGTTCTGGCTGTTCGTTCGTCCGCGCTTGCCGAAGCCATTGCCGGGGAGTGGGGCCAGATTGCAGAAGGCACAGCTTTCACGCCGGATTTCCTGCCTCTGACGCGGATGGCCGGGACGATGATCGAGCGGATTGCGCCCGCTCCGCAGGCTGCGCGGGACATGTTGCTCGGACTCGGGGTGGATGACGGACTTTGCTATTGTGCAGACGGGATCGGGCCTGTTGCGGTGCAGGTTTTCGCCTGGCTTTCGGGTTACGGGGTCCATCCGAGTGTAACCGATGGTCTCATGCCGGTTGTGCAGCCCGAAGGGTACCAGGAGGCCCTGGCGGGGCTTCTGGCGGCACGGGATGATTTGGAACTTGCGGTTCTGGGTGTTCTGGCGCAGGCGACGGGCAGTCTACTTCTGTCGCTTGCGGTCGTGGGTGGTGCTGTCAGCCTCGTAGATGCGGTGCTGTGGGCCAATAATGATGAAAAATCCCAGCTTGCGACCTGGGGGCAGGATGATGAACTCGTCCGCACGATGGAAAACCGCGAGAAGGATATTCTTGACGCAGGCATGTTTCTAACGCTCGGACGGCAGGTTTCGATCTGAGAGAAAAATGCCCTGAATGGGGCACGATCTTGCCATATTCGGGGATCATTGAAGCTCCAGCCATGAGACAGAACGAGATGATTGGTGACTCGCCCCGCCGGGGATCGGGCGCTATCTCCGGATCTGTCGAACACTGTGAGATTCGAGGAAGATATGTCCGTATCCGTTCGTAGGCCCCTGTTGCGCCACATGGGTACCCATGTCGTGAAAACCTGCTCCATCGGAGCATGGGTCTTTCTGGCCGCGACACCACTGATCGTGGTGGTCTGTGCCATTCACGGCTGAGCCGCTGCATAATCAGGCATGAAAAAAGCCCGGCCTCTTTTTGGGAGTGCCGGGCTTTTTGTACGGGATGTCTGTCTACCGCCCGCGTTTGAGCGGTGGCTCAGGAAGAAGTGGTGGCGTGCTGTCCGGAAATGTCAGCCAGTTATACCAGATTTCGCAGGTTCTGTCTTCAGTCAGTCGCGTCGCGCAGATCAGTTCCATGGTGTCTCTGATCGTTCCATCGGACCATGCACTATAGACGGCGTTGCATTCCTCTTTGCGGAACTGCTTCCAAGCGACTTGCGCCTCGTGGAAATGGGCCAGTGTCTGGGCCGGTGCAGTGCTCGTCTGCATTTTGTGGATGGCAGCCTCAGTATATCGATCGAGTTCTGCCTCAGCCTGTGACAGGTGCAGGCGCTCGCAGGCTTCGCCATCGGGCGTACTGGTTCCATCGCAGGGGGAGGCCGCCAGAGCTGGATGAAGCAGCAATGCCGCTGTGATGCAGCAGGCGGAAAAATAGCAAAACTTCATCGACGGTCTCCGGCGTGTGCGGGCATGAGGAAGGGTCAGGCTTCCCCGTTATCCGGGACCATGATGCTGACGGTAGCGGTAGCGGCAATCCCTTCTTCGCGGCCTGTGAAGCCCAGACGCTCGGAGGTCGTGGCTTTGACCGAGATACGGCTGACACTGACCTTCAGGAGATCGGCGAGGCGGTTGCGCATGGCTTCGGCGTGCGGGCCGATCTTGGGGCGTTCGCAGATCAGCGTGACGTCGGCGTTCACGAGGAAGCCGCCGCGCTCACGGATGCGCTCGCCGGCATGGATCAGGAAGCGGGCCGAGTCCATGTCCTTCCATTCGTTGTCGGATGGCGGGAAATGGCGGCCGATATCACCTTCGGCCAGTGCGCCGTAGATGGCGTCGCACAGTGTATGGATGCCGACATCGGCGTCGGAATGTCCGGCGAGGCCCTTTGTATGGGGCACCTCAATGCCGCACAGGATCAGCTTGCGGCCTTCCTCGAAGGCATGGACGTCATAGCCCAGTCCGACGCGGGGCAGCAGGTTTCGGTCAATCACACCTTCAAGACGCATCAGGTCCTCCGCAACAGTCAGTTTGATATTGTCTTCCGACCCTTGAACGATCGCCACCGGATGGCCGGCCTGTTCGAGCAGGGCGGCATCATCGGTACGGGCATCGCGCAGGGTACGGTGAAGTTCGAGCAGGGTGCCGAAGCGGAAACCCTGTGGGGTCTGGGCGCGCCACAGCCCGTCTCGCGGGACGGTATCGATGATGATGCCGTCGGCGGCTTTCTTGATCGTGTCGATGACGGCGACGGCCGGGATCACGCCCTCATGAGTTTTCAGTGCCTCGATCACGTTCTGCACGACTTCCGCCGGGACGCAGGGACGGGCCCCGTCATGAACCAGCACTAAATCGGGCGGCTCGGGGAGGGCAGCAAGGGCTTCGAGACCGTTGCGCACGCTGTCATGACGTTCCGCACCGCCGCTGACGGGGGGCAGGATATCCAGTCCCCTGAGGCTGCCGGCCAGCAGGGGATCGTCGCCCACGGGCAGGAGCACGTCCACATGCGGTAGGAGGGCTTCGGCGGCTCTGCGGATGACGGGTTTTCCCCGCAACATCCGGAACTGCTTGGAAGAATTTTCCCCGCTCTGCGAGGAGGCGTCAAAGCGCCGGCCACGACCGGCGGCGAGAAGGAGGGCAGCGATACGCATGGGGGAGGAATGGGCCGGGACGGCGGGAACGTCAAGCTTGTGTGACTGTTCCTCTGCCTGTCTGTGTGGCCCACTCACGGCCGGTCAGTGCACCAGTGTGCTGTCGTGAGGGCTGTCGAGGCTGAAAACGGGAATACTGACGTCAAAGCGATGGCCCGAGCGGGGCTCCACCATGTGATAGGTGCCGCGCATGAAGCCGGTCGGTGTCGTGAGCATGGCGCCGGACGTATAGTCGAACTGTTCCTGCGGCGCGATTACGGGCTGTTCGCCAACGACGCCATCGCCGTGAACATGCTCTTTCCGTCCAAGTCCGTCCACGATTTCCCAGCTGCGGGAGAGGAGCTGGAACGTGTCCTTGCGCTCGTTCTCGATGCTGATGTGATAGGCCCAGGCGTATTGATGGTCTTCGGGATGGGACTGGTCGTCCAGCCAGAAGGTCCGGACCGTGACCGTCACGTCGTCCGTTGTTTCGCTGAAGCGGGGGGCGCTTTCCATGGCCTCGGCGAGTGCCGTCTCGGGATCGGCGTGCAGATGGGGGTGGGATGACTTGTCAGGCATGACGCCATTGTAAAGCCATCCCGGGGATTTGTCAGGAAAACTTATGCGAGGGCCGCGACAGCCGCAGCACCGCGCTTGAGATCGTCGATCAGGTCTGCCGGATCTTCCAGACCGACGGAGAGGCGGATGGCGCCATCGGTGATGCCGAGACGGGCACGCTCCTCTTCGCTGACGCGCATATGGGTCGTCGTGGCGGGGTGGGTCGCGAGACTCCGGGCATCGCCGAGATTGTTTGAAATCGCGATGATCTTGAAGGCGTTCATGAAGGCGAATGCGCCCTCACGGCCCTTGTCCACCACGAATGCCACCATGGAGCCGCCATTGCTCATCTGGGCTTTTGCGAGTTCATGCTGCGGGTGGTCGGCGCGACCTGGATAGCGGACCTGAACGACACCCGGCAGTTCGGTCAGTGCATCGGCGACGGCGGCGGCATTGCGCGCCATGGCGTGCGTGCGGAGCTGAAGCGTTTCCAGACCCTTGAGGAGAACCCAGGCGTTGAATGGTGAGAGCGCATTGCCCGTATTGCGGGTGTAGGGCTGAAGCGTCTCGTTGATCCATGCGCTGGAACCGAGCACTGCGCCGCCAAGGACGCGGCCCTGTCCGTCGATATGTTTCGTACAGGAATAGACGATCACGTCTGCGCCGAGCTTGAGCGGGGACTGGCCGAGAGGTGTGGCGAATACGTTGTCCACGATCAGCAGACCGCCTGCTTTGTGCGTCAGCTTGGCAACGCGGGCGATGTCGAGGACATCGAGCATCGGGTTGGACGGGCTTTCGATCAGCACGGCGGCTGTCGGCTTCGAGAGTGCGCGCTCCCAGGCGTCGTAATCTGTGCCGTCCACCAGTTCGGTCTCGATGCCATATCGGGGGAGGAGGTTGGTCACGATCCAGTAGCAGGAGCCGAAAATGGCACGGGAAGCCACGACGCGGTCTCCGGCCTTCACATGCGACAGGATGGCCGAGGAGACGGCGCCCATGCCGGTGGATGTGGCGACACAGGCTTCTGCACCCTCGAGGAGGGCCAGACGCTCCTGAAGCGTATCCACGGTTGGGTTGCCGAAGCGGGAATACTGGAAGTGCTGGACGTCGCCTGTGAAGGTTGCAGCGGCCTGTTCGGCGCTGTCATAGACGAAGCCGGAAGTCAGGAAGAGCGCCTCGGACGTTTCGCCGAACTCGGTGCGGTTCGGAGCTTCGTGTAGGAGACGGGTGGCTGTGCGCCAGTTTTCTGAAGACATGATGTCCCTCCATAAGACGCCCTGTCGGTGTAGGGCGCATGTGGTGGGCCGTGGAAGTCCTGGAAATCGTTCGATAACGACGCAGGGCCTCTTTAGCGCAATTCTTTAACCTCGCCGCAAGCCGGCCGCTCAAATCACGAGGGTCAGGCACGCCATGACGTTTCTGACAGGCAGGACTATGAGCCGTATTTCGGTTTTGCGTCAACACCTTGAAGGCGGATTGCGGAGGGCGCACAGAGCGGTTATGATCGGAACCGCAAGCGGGCGTAGTTCAATGGTAGAACGGCAGCTTCCCAAGCTGCATACGGGGGTTCGATTCCCCTCGCCCGCTCCAGATTTCCTGAAAAACAGTGGTTATTTAGGTACAGGCGATGCGCTGAGCGTGTCCTGATATTCCTTGCCGTTCCAGACCCAGCGGTCATTTGGGCTGACCAGCAGGTCATGCATGCCCTTGTGGCGCGTGGGCAGGACGGAAATATCGCCGTTCACGGAGTCCAGAACCGTGTTCCACGTGTCGTCGTGCTTTAGATAGACGGACGTTGTGCAGCCTGCGGAACCGCAGAGGCGCGCGGACTGGAGCTGTACGAACAGGGCTTCGTCATTTTTGCCTGAAGAGAGCGGGGCGGAGCCGACGAGCACGACCGGCTGGTCATGGTGCTTGGCCGCGTCCTGAAGATCGTCCTCGTTCAGTTTGCGGGCATCTTCATCCAGCTTCGTGCCCGGATGGGCCGTTAGGATGACTGGGGCGGCACCGGCAATGGCCGACTGCGCTGCATGCCGTGTGTGATGGCGGGTCTTGCCTGTCGCGGCATCCGCACAGGACAGGGATCCGGAGAGCATGAAGGACAGGGCCAGAACCGCCGCAGGGCGGGAAAGAATCTGCTGGATCGACATGAGACCTGTCATAACACGAAATTGAAGAAGAACATTGGTGAAGCTTCGGGTGTCATTCGTGACGCAACGTCACCACCAGCACGTCCCGGTAAGCCGGTTGTGACGGATCAACGGGCTGGACAGCCGTGACACCGTGATAGACGCGGTGATCGTCCACGATGGCAGCGTCCAGCGGGTTGGTCAGGGTAAAGGAGCCAAGTGGCTCTTTGCGCATATCATGGATCGTGGTGACGCCCTGTTCCACGTTGTGACGGGCAACCATCAGCACCAGAACCCAGTCCACGCCATCGCGGTGCAGGCCTTCGGGCGTGGGGTGGCCTTCATTGCCTGGACGGGCCTCGATGCGGAACTGATGGACTTCGACATGCCAGACCGGCGGCTTTTCCGTCGGCGGTGTCAGGGAATCCGCGATACGGCTGATTGTGTGGATTGCGGCTGTCATGGCGGGATGGGTGGCAATGGTGTCCGCTACGGCGGGAAACCAGCGTTCGACCCCGCCATTGAGCAGGTTGTAGTCCCGGCTCTGATAATGGGGCTGGTGTTTTTTCCGGGTGATGGTGTCGCGCGAGACGGAGAAGGTCGCATAACGGCGTCGGCGGTAACGGCCACCATCCGCCATGTAGCGGTCAAGACCCAGATGATTCCAGCTCTCGGTAAATCCCTGCCAGTCCGTTAGGCCTTCATGCTCAAACAGAGGGCGTGTGACGTCGGCCTGCAGGAAGGAAAAGCCTTTTTCCAGCAGTGTATCTTCGATGCCGGTCAGAACCCTGTCAAAGGGCGGAGAGAGATCGGTAGGGTTCATGAGTTCTCGGACCAAGGGACGCAGGGTTAGGTGAGGCTGCGTCCCACATTCCCTCTTTGACAGGCTTCTGAAAAGGGATTTCAGGCGCCCAGATCAGGTTTGACCGGCGAAAGATGTTCGCGGACCGTGCTGCAGGCTGTGGGGGCCAAACCGAGGATGCCTGCGAGGTGTTGGCGGTACAGTCCCTCATGGATCAGACGCGCAGCCAGACCTGACAGCAGGCCGCCGCCGAAGCTGCGTTTGGTGTCCAGCATTCCCCAGCCGTTGTAGTCTCCCAGGGCCACGACGGCACCGCGGTTATTATAGGCAAAGGGGGCAGGGGTCCTGCCGGCGATGATTTCCGGTAGGGCACGGCTAAGATACTGGCCTTCCTGGCGGGCGGCCTGAGCCGTCGGCGCGATCGGGGCTGAATCGATGCGGGAGCAGTCGCCGATGGCGAAAACGGCCGGGTCCTGCGTGGTCTGAAGCGTGGTGGTCACGCCGAGCTGGCCCGAGCGTCCGCGTTCCAGACCTTCGAGAAGGTTCGTGGCATCCGAGGCGCGTACGCCGGCGGCCCAGATGCGGAGGCTTGCGGGGATGTGCTCGCCGGATTTGAGGCTGAAACCGGTCTCGTCCGCGCCGACCACCATGGCTTCAGTCCGCACCGATATCCCGAGCTTTTCAAGCTGCTGCGTGGCGGCGGTGGAGACGGCCTCGGGGAAGGCCGGCAGGATGCGGGGGCCAGTCTCGATCAGGACGGCGTTCAGCAGGGATTTGCGAACGGCTGCTCCCAAACCGCGGGCGTCATCGATGGATTTGCATAGTTCAGCAATCAGCTGGACGCCGGTTGCGCCACCGCCGACGATGCCGATAGAGAGCTTCTCGCCAGCGGCACGGGCTTTCTGTACGGCTTCGCGGAAGGTGGCGAAGAGTGCGTCAGCGTCGTTCAGGCTGTCTATGAACATGCAGTGATCGACAATGCCGGGAATGCCGAAGTCATTTGCGCGCGAGCCGAGAGCGACCACAAGATAATCGTATGGCAGTGTTGCACCGGTATCAAGCGAGACGGTCTTGTTTTCGCGGTTGACGGCGACGGGGCTGCCCTGGACGAAGGTGAAGCCGAACTTTGTGGCCGTTTCCTTGAAGGGGATGCAGTTTCCCTGATGCTGCATGGTGCCCGCAGCGAATTCGTGCAGAGCCGGCTTCCAGTAATGGACGGGGCTGCGGTCAATGAGTGTCAGGGAGATGTTCTGGCGACGGCCCAGCGCTGCAGCGGCTTCAAGCCCCCCAACGCCACCGCCAAGAACAAGCACGCGAGCTCCAGCAGACATGGATTTTTCCTCATATCAAGTACGAAACGGCACCCGGATTTTGCTAATGGCCGAGGCGGGGCTGCACAAGCCCCGCTCTCGCTGACGTGTTGGGGTGGTCAGCTGCGGTAGGAGCCGTTGATGTCGATGTAGCCATGCGTCAGATCGCAGGTCCAGACGCGGGCTTCTCCGTCGCCCAGGCCGAGATCGACGGCAATTTCGATCTCCTGACCCTTCATGTGGGCAACGACCGGGGCTTCATCGTAATTCTCTACGACGCCGCCATCTTTTGCGATCCACGTGCCGCCGATGGCGACGGAGAGACGGTCGCGGTCTGCGGGTTCTCCGCTTTTTCCCACTGCCATGACCACGCGGCCCCAGTTGGCGTCTTCGCCCGCAATGGCGGTTTTAACGAGGGGGGAATTGGCGATGCACAGTGCGATGCGGTGGGCGGAGAGATTGGAATCCGCTCCGGTGACGGCGATACGGACAAGCTTTGTTGCGCCTTCGCCATCGCGGACCACCATCAGCGCGAGCTCTAGCAGGAGATCGTTCAGCGCAAGGGTAAACTCGGCGAGAGCAGGGTCATTAACGTCGTCGACTTCGGGATTGTCGGCCAGTCCGGTCGCGAAAATCATCAGCATGTCCGAAGTGGACGTGTCCGAATCGACGGTAATCGAATTGAAGCTCTGGGCGCAGCCGGAGGCCAGCAGGGATTGCAGCACGTTCTGCGGCAGTTTGGCGTCGGTTGCGACATAGGCCAGCATCGTGGCCATGTCGGGGGCAACCATGCCCGATCCCTTGGCAATGCCCTGGATGCGGACGGGGGTGCCGTTGATTTTCACATCGCGACGTGCGGCCTTGGGGAAGGTGTCCGTCGTCATGATGGCGCGGGCGGCATCGGCCCAGCCATTATCTTCCAGCTCGGCCTTGGCGGCGGGAAGGGCGGCGATGATGCGGTCCTGCGGCAGTTTTTCGCCGATTACGCCTGTAGAGGCGAGAAAAACGTCCTGCGGGGGGCAGTCGAGAAGTTGTGCGGTGGCGTCCGCGCAGTCTTCGCAGGCCTGGATTCCGGCGCGGCCGGTAAAGACGTTCGCATTGCCTGCATTGACGAGCAGGGCCCGGGCATAAGGGGTCGTCAGAGCCTCACGGCACCACAGGACAGGGGCGCCGGGGCAGGCGTTCTTTGTATAGACGCCTGCCGCCACCGTGCCGGGGACGAATTCCGCGAGCATCAGGTCCGTACGGCCCTGATAGCGTATGCCCGCGGCGACGGCGGAAAGCCGCACACCCGCAATCGTTGCAAGGTCCGGCAGCGGACGAGCGAGCGGAGAGACGGGGAGCGGCTTTGCCATGGTCTTACTTCTTTGCAGGTGCGGCAGCCGGGGCTGCATTCGGGATCACCTTGCCCTGTGCGTCGTAGTGAACGACCTTCACCTGGGATTCAGCGGCCTGAACGATGTCACGCACCTTGTCGCGGATCAGCTCCTGACGGACCTGGTCGTGGACCTGGTCGAAGGTCGGGATCGGGGCCGTGCGGGTCGCGAGAACCTGGATCACGTGCCAGCCGTACTGGGTGTGAACAGGTGTCTGGGTGATCGTGTTCGGCTTCATGGCGAAGGCGGCGGCAGAGAAGGCAGGCAACATGTCAGCCTTCTTGAACCAGCCGAGATCGCCGCCATTTGCGCCAGCCGACCCTTTGTCCTTGGAGAGCTGCGCGGCGAGCTTACCGAAGTCAGCCCCCTTGTCGAGCTGGGCGATGATGTCCTTGGCCTGCGCCTCGCTGTCCACGAGGATGTGGCGGGCGTGGATTTCTTCTTCCGGCTTCTTGTTCGCATAATGCGTCTGATAGAAGTCGTGCAGAGTGGCATCGGTGACCAGCGGGCTGACTTTTTCTTCGAGATAGGCGTTCTGGAGCGCATTCGCGGCAGCGGCATCCATGGCAGCCTTCACGTCCGGCTTGCGGGTCAGGCCTTCCTTCTCAGCGGCGAACTGCACGGCCTTCTGGTCAACGAGTTGGTTGACGATGAGCGGGACCAGAACGGACGGCTGGATCTGGCGGGCCTGCGGCGGAAGATTGCCCGCTGCCCGCTGCACGTCGCCCAGCGTGATCTTCGCACCATTGACGGTGGCGATCAGCATGTCGGGGTTGGGGGCGGCGGCCGGAGCGGCGGCTGGTGCTGCGGCAGCGGGGGCTGCTGCGGGAGCGGCGAAAACCGTCGATGCTGCGACCGACGTACCGGCCAGAAGGGCGGCGAGAGCGAAAGTGGAGCGGGAAAGCCGCATGTGGGGACTACCTCGGATGTAACCTAGAAAAGGATGGTCTGCACCATGACAAAGGCTGGTCCGCCCTGCAAGGGTGCGGTCCGTTACCATTCCTTCACGCACGATGCAGGCGGGTGTCGTGCGAGGTGCGCAGCCGGTCAGAGATGTGACACTGTGATGACAATGGGAACATTTCATCGGAGTTCTGGGCGGGCTCTCCATTGACCCTTTGCGGCCCGGGTCCTATCTCCAGCAGACGTGAAAATCCTGACGGCACGATGTGACGGCTCTTTTCGGTAGTGGAAAGAGCTGGCGCTCCGGGCCTTCGGCATCTCAAGGTTCAGCATGTTCGCACGCCTCGCCCGCGCCCTTTTCGGTTCTGCCAACGATCGCACGCTCAAGGCGTATCAGCGCCGTGTGCCCGAGATCAATGCACTGGAGCCTGCGGTTCAGGCCCTGTCTGACGAGCAGCTTCGGCACAAGACGGTAGAGTTCAAGGAGCGCCTGGAAAAGGGCGACACCCTTGATAGTCTGCTGCCTGAAGCCTTTGCGGTTTGCCGCGAGGCATCGCGCCGTGTTCTGGGGAAGCGTCACTTTGATGTGCAGATGATCGGCGGTATGGTGCTGCATGCGGGCCGCATTGCCGAAATGCGAACCGGCGAAGGCAAGACCCTTGTGGCGACTCTGGCGGTCTATCTGAACGCGCTGAGCGGCAAGGGTGTGCATGTCGTCACAGTGAACGACTATCTTGCGCGGCGTGACGCGGAAGAGATGTCTGTTCTCTATAGCTTCCTCGGGCTGACGACGGGTGTGATCGTGCCGAACCTGTCAGACGGGGAGCGTCGCGAGGCTTATGCCGCGGACATAACCTATGGCACAAATAACGAGTTCGGCTTCGACTACCTGCGCGACAACATGAAATATTCGCTCGCCGACATGGTGCAGCGTCCTTTCAACCATGCGATCGTGGATGAGGTGGACAGCATCCTGATCGACGAGGCGCGGACGCCGCTCATCATTTCCGGTCCTGCGGATGACAGCTCCGACCTCTATCGTTCTGTCGATGATGTGGTCGTGAAGCTCGTTCAGGAGCCGGATGTTTACGATAAGGATGAGAAGCTACGTTCCGTCACGCTGACCGAACATGGTTCACATCGGGTTGAAGAGCTACTTGCTGAAGCAGGCGTGCTTCAGGACGGCGGCCTATACGACATTCATAACGTCGCGGTGGTCCATCACGTCCAGCAGTCCCTGCGGGCGCATACGCTGTTTACGCGGGATGTGGATTACATCGTGCGTGACGGCAAGGTCGTTATTATCGACGAGTTCACCGGCCGTATGATGGACGGACGCCGCTATTCGGATGGTCTGCATCAGGCGCTGGAAGCCAAGGAGCATGTGGAGATCCAGCAGGAGAACCAGACGCTCGCTTCCATCACGTTCCAGAATTATTTCCGGCTCTATCCGAAGCTGTCCGGCATGACCGGTACGGCTATGACTGAGGCCGATGAGTTCGCGGAAATCTATCACCTCGACGTGGTGGAAATCCCGACGAACCTGCCGGTCCAGCGGATCGATACGGATGACGAGGTCTATCTGACGGCTGCGGAAAAGTTCAATGCCGTGGCGGACCTGATCCGCGATATCCACAAAACGGGTCAGCCCATTCTCGTGGGCACGACGTCCATTGAGAAGAGCGAATATCTCTCCCATATCCTGACACAGCGCGGTATTCCGCATAACGTGCTCAACGCCCGGCAGCATGAAAAGGAAGCCATTATCGTCGCGCAGGCGGGTGCGCCGGGTGCGATCACGATTGCGACCAATATGGCGGGCCGCGGAACCGACATCAAACTGGGTGGCAATATCGAGATGCTGGTGAAGGCCAGTATCGAGAACGTCGAAGATGAGGCGCAGCGCGAGGCCGTTGAGCAGGACATCCGGGCGAGCGTCGAGGAGCATCACGAGGAAGTTCACAAGGCTGGCGGTCTGTATGTGATTGGCACGGAACGCCATGAAAGCCGCCGCGTGGACAACCAGCTGCGCGGCCGTTCGGGTCGTCAGGGTGATCCAGGTAATTCGCGCTTCTTCCTGTCGCTTGAAGACGATCTGATCCGTATTTTCGCCAGCGACCGTATGGGCACGATGATGCAGAAGATGGGCCTCAAGGAAGGCGAGGCGATCGTGCATCCCTGGCTGAACAAGGCCTTGGAAAAGGCGCAGAAGCGGGTTGAGGCGCGCAATTTCGACATGCGCAAGAACACGCTCAAATATGACGACGTCATGAATGATCAGCGCAAGGAGGTTTATGCCCAGCGCCGCGAATACATGGCGACGGAAGACCTGTCGGGCGTGATTGCCGAGCTGCGCGAACATACGATCGAAGATCTGGTTCATGCCCATATTCCCGAAAAATCCTTCGCTGAAGCTTGGGATACGGAAGGGCTGATCCGCGAGGTTTCCCGTGTTCTGAACCTGGATCTGCCGATCGCAGACTGGGCGAAGGAAGACGGCATGGATTCCGAAGGCGTGATCGAGCGCATTCAGGCCGAAGCCGCGAAGGCGCAGGCTGCACGGACGGCCAATATGGGCCCCGAACTGATGCGTCTGATCGAAAAACAGGTCGTGCTGACGACGTTCGATGCGGTCTGGAAAGAGCATCTGCACGGGCTGGACCAGCTTCGTCAGGGGATTGGTCTGCGGGCGTATGGTCAGCGTGATCCGCTGAACGAGTACAAGCAGGAAGCCTTCCAGATGTTCACGGCGATGCTGGATGACATGCGGGTCCGCGTAACGGAGACGATGTGCCGCATTCAGGCTGTCTCCGAGCCGCCGCCGTTCCCGGTTATCAACACTGAAACGTCCGGTCCGTCTGAAGAGCCTGCAGGGCTGTTCGTGCAGGGAACGACGGGTGGTGATATTCCGGCGCCGCAGCCTGTGGTGGGTTTCCCGTCTGCGGCTCCGATGCAGCCCCGCTCGCAGCCCGTCCCAATGGGGGTGGAGCCTGATGCGGAGACGCTTCAGCGCTGGAATGCGGAAACGCCGCGTAATGCCCTTTGCCCGTGTGGATCGGGTCTGAAGTTCAAACACTGTCATGGCAGGCTCGCCTGAGCCTCTGACACGAAGATAGAAGAAGGAGCGACCGATGGCCGGTCATTCACAGTTTAAAAACATTATGCACCGCAAGGGTGCGCAGGATGCTAAGCGCGCCAAGCAGTTTGCTAAGGTTCTGCGTGAAATTACGGTTGCGGTGCGCTCGGGTCTGCCCGAAGCTGCGTCCAACCCGCGTCTGCGTGCGGCGCTGTCCATGGCGCGTGAAGTCAACATGCCCAAGGACAATGTCGAGCGCGCCATCAAGAAGGCGTCTGGCACCGCAGGTGGCGATGATTACGTTGAAGTCCGTTACGAGGGCTATGGCCCGGCTGGCGTTGCGATCATCGTGGAGGGTCTGACGGACAACCGCAACCGGACGGCCGGCGAAGTGCGTGCTGCGTTCTCCAAGCATGGCGGTTCGATGGGTGAGACGAACTCGGTTTCTTTCATGTTCCAGCGTCTGGGTGCCATTAGCTATCCGCTGGATGTCGCCTCCGAAGACGAAATGCTGGAAGCGGCGATCGAGGCAGGTGCAGATAATGCCGTGACCACCGAACGGGGTCACGAAGTGACCTGCGAGATGGAGAATTTCTTCGCCGTACGGGACGCTCTTGAAGCCCGTTTTGGTGAGCCGCAGTCGTCCAAGCTCGATTGGCGCCCGGAAAACAGCGTGACGCTGGATGAGGACAAGGCGCGGTCGGTCATGAAGCTGATCGACGTGCTTGAAGACAATGACGACGTTCAGGCCGTCTACGCTAATTTCGACATTCCTGACGACGTGGCCGAGGCGCTGGCTGCTTGATCCGTCTGATGGGCATTGACCCCGGCCTGCGTTTTATGGGCTGGGGCATCATCGACGTGGACGGCAATCACCTGAAGCATGTGGCATCCGGGGTGATCGGGACCGATGGATCCGAATCCGTGCCACTGCGCCTGTGCGAGCTGCATGGCGCACTTAAAAAGCTGATTCGCGAATATGCTCCGGCCGAGGCAGCTGTTGAGGAGACCTACGTGAACCGTAATGGCTCTTCGACTCTCAAGCTTGGCTATGCGCGTGGGGTTGCCCTGCTGACACCCGCCTATGAAGGGCTGCCGGTTGCGGAATACGGGGCGATGACAGTTAAGAAATCTGTGGTTGGGACCGGGTCTGCGACCAAGGAGCAGGTGACGATGATGGTGAAGCGGCTTTTGCCTGGGGCAGAGATCCGCAAGGCTGATGCGTCCGATGCGCTCGCGGTTGCGATCTGTCATGCGCATCACCGTGCGAGTGCGGCGCATGTCGTGGCCGGAAAGCGCATGGCATGATCGGGCAACTGACTGGACTTGTCGGGCAGATCGAGGGCGAGCGTTGCATCGTTGATGTCAATGGCGTGGGCTATGTGGTTTCGGCCTCGACCCGCACGCTGGCGACATTGCCGCAGCCGCCTTCTGTGGCGCGCGTGTTGATCGAGACGATCGTGCGCGAGGATGCGATCCAGTTGTTTGGTTTTGCGACGACGGATGAGCGGGACTGGTTCCGTCTGCTGACGACCGTACAGGGTGTGGGCGCGAAAGTGGCGCTGGCGATCCTTTCGGCGAATAGTCCGGGTGAGCTTCTGCTGGCGATCAATGCCGGGGACAAAGGTTCGCTGACGCGGGCTGCGGGCGTAGGGCCGCGTCTGGCGGATCGTATTCTGAGCGAATTGCGCAACAAGGTTGCGAAAATGCCGGGCGGTGGCGGGACCGTATCCGCGCCAGGGATCGTCTCGGGTCCGAGTGTCGAGAATGATGCGTTGCTGGCACTGGCGGGGCTTGGGTTCCGTCGGGCTGAGGCATGGCCGGTTCTGAGTAAAGTTCTGGCAGAGAACGAGAATGCGACGCTTGATCTGGCGATCCGTCTGAGCCTGAAGGATCTTGCGCGATGAGTGATACCTATCGCGAAACCGATCCGGCCCGTCAGCCAGAGGATACGGGCGAGGGCAGTCTGCGGCCTGAAACGCTTGCCGATTTTACGGGCCAGAAAGCAAGCCGCGAGAACCTGGCGATCTTCATCGAGGCCGCACGGGCGCGGGGCGAGGCACTGGATCATGTTCTGCTGCACGGGCCTCCGGGTCTGGGCAAGACGACGCTGGCGCAGATTGTGGCGCGGGAACTGGGAGTGGGGTTTCGGGCAACGTCTGGGCCGGTCATCCAGCGGGCGGGTGATCTGGCGGCGATCCTGACGAATCTCCAGCCGCGTGATGTGCTGTTTATTGACGAAATCCATCGTCTCCAGCCAGCGATCGAGGAAGTGCTCTATCCCGCGATGGAGGATTTCCAGCTCGATCTGATCATTGGCGAAGGGCCTGCGGCCCGGTCTGTGCGGATTGATCTGGCGCCGTTTACGCTTGTCGCGGCTACTACGCGGGCGGGTCTGCTGGCAACGCCTCTGCGGGACCGGTTCGGGATCCCGCTGCGACTGGTATTTTATACGCCGGAAGAACTGCGGGCGATTGTTTCGCGCGGGGCTCTGAAGCTCGGGATGCGCCTGACGGACGATGGGGCGGAAGAAATCGCCCGTCGTTCGCGCGGCACGCCCCGGATTGCCGGGCGTCTGCTGCGCCGCGTGCGGGATTTCGCGCTGGTGTCTAAGCATGCGGTCGTGGATCGGGCGCTGGCGGATGCGGCTCTGGGACGACTTGAGGTCGATAACCGCGGTTTGGATGCGATGGACAGGCGCTATCTCAAGCGGATTGCCGAGCATCACCATGGTGGTCCAGTTGGAGTGGAAACGCTGGCGGCAGGACTTGCCGAAGCGCGCGATACGCTGGAAGACGTGATCGAGCCCTACCTGATCCAGGAAGGGCTGGTTCTGAGAACGGCCCGCGGGCGGATGCTGGGTGAGGCGGGATGGCGCCATCTCGGCCTGACGCCGCCGGCGAGTCAGGTGGATCTGCTCTCCTCGCTGGAGCAGGACGACTCCGCGCCCTGAAAGATCCTGAACGCGGTTCGGGGGGTGGCGCACCATGTCTGGAGAGACAGTATGGCTACGCACAAGATCAGGTTTCGGGTTTATTACGAAGACACCGACGCCGGCGGCATCGTCTATCACGCGCGCTATCTGGGTTTTGCCGAACGTGCGCGGAGCGAGGCGATGCGGGATGCAGATGCGTCCGTAACGGAGCTTCTGAACGATTTTGGACTGGTCTTCGTCGTGCGTCAGGCGGCGATCCGGTATCGCTCGCCACTCCGACTCGATGATGAAATGGAAATTGAGACGGCGCTGGACGCCATGACTCCGACGCGACTTAAACTTTGTCAGACTGTCCGGAATTATTCCGGGGATGGCGAAATCGCTACGGTTATCGATGTGGAACTGGCCTGTCTGAGTGCAGCTGACATGAAACCTGCCAAAATTCCGCCTCGGTGGCGTGATGCAGTGAGAAAACTGGAGGCAGGAGAGGTCTGACCCACTTTCCTGTTTCGTCATGAAGTGCAATGGAGAGTCCTGACCCGCAAGGGACAGGATCTGTACAGGAGAGAACAGTGGATCATGAGGTAAGTTCGAGTGCGCTTGGGGCGGTCGGTGCGGCCGGTCTTTCGCCTCTGGACCTGTTCCTGCACGCCTCCATCGTTGTAAAGCTGGTGATGCTGGGGCTGCTGCTGTGCAGCGCTGGCGTATGGGCGATCATTGCGGAAAAAATCATTCTCATCCGTCGCGTTAATCGTGAAGCGACCGAGTTCGAGGACCGTTTTTGGTCAGGCGGATCACTCGATGACCTTTACGAATCTGATGGCGCACGTCCCACGCATCCGATGGCAGCTGTGTTCGGTGCAGCCATGGGTGAGTGGCGCCGCTCCGCGCGGATCGGCGGGATCGACCTGTCGCGGGGTGGTGTGCGTGAACGCGTAGATCGCGCCATCGACATCACCGTCATGCGTGAAAACGACCGCCTGACGCGCCGTCTGATCTTCCTGGCGACGATTGGCCCGGTGGCGCCGTTCGTCGGTCTGTTCGGAACAGTTTGGGGCATCATGCATTCCTTCGCGTCCATCGCGCAGATGCACAACACAAATCTTTCGGTCGTGGCGCCTGGTATTTCCGAAGCCCTGTTCGCCACGGCGATTGGCCTCGTAACGGCTATTCCGGCCTATATCGCCTATAATGGTCTGAGCAATTCCTTCGAGAAGTTTGCTGACCGTATGGAAGCCTTCGGTACGGAGTTCGCCGCCATCCTGTCACGTCAGTCCGAGGAACGTGCGGACGATACGACCGGCGGAAAGGCCTGAGCCATGGGAATGTCTGCGGGAGGACGGGCTGGAGGTGGCGGACGCCGTAAGCGTCGCCCCGCGTCGGAAATTAACGTCACGCCGCTGGTGGACGTCATGCTGGTGCTGCTCATTATCTTCATGGTGACGGCGCCGATGCTGACCAGTGGTGTCAATGTGGATCTGCCGAAGACGGATGCAAGCCCGGTCAATTCGGATACCAAGCCGATCACCGTCTCCCTGAAGACGGATGGGTCGCTCTATCTGGGGGACCAGCAGGTGACGTCGGACCAGCTGATCGACCAGCTCAAGGCACAGTCGCAGAATGATCCGACCCATCGTATTTTTGTTCGGGCCGATGCGCATATCGACTATGGGCAGGTGATGCAGGTCATGGGTCAGATCACGGCGGGTGGCTTCACGCATGTTGCGCTTCTCGCGCAGCAGCCCCAGAGCGGCCAGTAAGAGGCTTCTGCCGTGGTCCGTCCACGCCGCTCTGATAACAGGCGCTTTCGTCATGCGCTTTACGGATCAGCCGCCATTCATCTGGGGCTGATCGCGTATCTGCTTGTGCAGATTCCCCCCGAAAAACCACCCGAGCCGCCCGAGCCGCCCACGGTTCAGATGGAGTTCGAGCAGGCAGGGCCGCCGACCCATCCGGTCAAGGGCGATCATCCGGCGCCTGCGCCCGCTCCGGCCCCCGCACCTGTGAAAAACGAGGCACCTCCTGCCCCGACGCCGCCTTTGAAGGCGCCGACGGAAGAGCCGCCGCCGCCGCCGCCGCCGCCTCAACCCGTGCCGCCACCGCCGGAGACGCCGCCGCAAAAGCTGCCGGACATCAAGCTGCCGCCGAAGGTGACGGATGAGTCGCCCGAGCCTGTGCCAGCGTCGCCGCCCAAACCTTCACCGCCGTCCAAATCGACGATGGTCGCGCCGCCAAGTCCGCAGACGCAGAAGGCCGATAAGCTGCCGGATATGCCGAAATTCTCGCATATGACGCAGCCAAATGCGGCAAAGAAAACGGAAGCCGACAGCCATTCGCTGCTGGCGACGCTGGATAATTTCCGCGCCGATCAGAAGCAGACCCATGCGCCCACTGCAAAAGCGAATCCGCCGCAGGGCGGTGCGCCGAACGGGGGCGGTGTGCCGAACGGCGACATCACCAAGTCGCTCTCCATGGCGGATCAGAAAGCCATCGGTGGTTCCGTGCGTCGTTGCTACACGGAAGATACTGAGGCACGGAACTATGCGAGCTTTGTCGCGCATATGGTCGTGACCGTCGATGCGACCGGTGAGGCGCGGATTGTCAAATTTGCGCCTGATACGGCTGCGAAAATGGCCTCCGACCCGTCTTACCGCGTTCTGGCGGAGCGGGCGCGGGATGCGGTGCTGAGCCCCACCTGTGCTCATCTGCCCATTCCCTCCAAGATGCTTGGTCAGACGCATGAACTGCGTTTTGTCTTCAGGCCGTAATCCACGAGGAAGTCTCATGTCCTTCATTCCCGATACCGACGCCGAGGCCCTGAGCGCGCTGTTTTCGCGCCGCTCCGTTCTGGGAGCCACCGCTGCTGGTGGTCTTCTGGCGACGCCTCTGGCGGCTTTTGCGCAGTCTGCTGGGGCTTCTGGCCCCGGCGAAGCTGAAATTACCGTCGATCAGGCCCGTCAGGAGCCGATCCCCATCGTCATCCCGAATTTCGGGGCGGGTCTGGGTGAGCAGATTTCCGGTGTCATCACGTCCGATCTGAATGGCACCGGCCTGTTCAAGGTTATGAGCGGCAACGTGCCGCCCGGCTCTACACCGGATTTCAGCGCGCTCAAGGCACAGGGTGCCCGTGCTGCCGTGGCCGGTCAGGCGATCGGTTCAGGCAGCGTGCGCGTCGAGATGCGTCTGTGGGATGTGCTTTCCGGCCAGCAGCTTCAGGGCACGGCCTATACGGCTTCGACGTCCAACTGGCGCCGGATCGCGCATATCATTGCTGATGTGATTTATGAGCGGATGCTGGGTGAGAAGGGTTATTTTGATACCCGCATTGCCTATATTGCTCGCACCGGTCCCCGGCATCACCAGATCACCCGTCTGGCTCTGATGGATCAGGATGGCGCCAACGAGCGCATGCTGACAAACGGCGAGTGGCTGACGCTGACTCCGCGTTTCAATCCGGTGCGCGACCAGATCGCGTTCATGTCCTACGCCAACAACCGTCCTCGCGTGTATCTGTTCGACCTGGCTTCTGGCCGTCAGCAGATTTTGGGTGAGTTTGCGGGCATATCTTTTGCGCCGCGCTTCTCGCCGACGGGTGGATCGGTCGTATTGTCCGCCACGCGCGGCGGTGGGTCTGACATCTTTGTGGTTGATCTGGCGTCCCGTGCGAAGCGGCAGATCACCAATTCCAATGGCGCGATCGACACCAGTCCCTGCTTCAGCCCGGATGGCAGCCAGATTGTGTTTAACTCCGATCGTGGTGGCAGCCCTCAGCTCTATATCATGAGTGCGTCCGGCGGAGCGGCAAAGCGGATTTCCTACGGTAATGGTCAGTATGGTTCGCCGGTCTGGTCTCCTCGTGGAGACCTGATCGCCTTTACCAGGATTGGCAGCGGCGGCTTCTCGCTCGGTGTTATGAACCCTGATGGTACGGGTGAACGTATCCTAACGCAGGGCTTTACGGTGGATGGGGCCACGTTCTGCCCGAATGGTCGTGTTCTTGCGTTCTGTCGCCAGAGCGCGTCCGGGGCAGGCGGTGCGGGCTTCGCGTCCGGTATTGGTACGATCGATATTACGGGCTTTAACGAGCGTCCGATCCGGATCTCGACGGGTGCGTCCGACCCGGCCTGGTCGCCGCGCAACGGCTGAGGTCAGGCTCCGCGCTTTCGGTTTGAAAGCGCGGATTTTCAGGGGTGGAAAAACCCGTTTCATAGAGTCCCATTGCTGTGTTGATTCGGTCTGTAGCCGTCGGGGCTATGTAGATCGGTTCTCGGTGCTACGCCTGTAGCGCTTGGCTGCCACGCGGGCAGTGCATGTATTCAAACTGTAAAACTTCAATTGTGAGACGAGTATGGCGAAATTCTGCCATATTCGTCAGATCCGGTGTGACATTTCTGCCGAGTTTTCTGGTTCCGAAACTGAATCGAACTTTCCGGCCCTGGCCAACGTTAACGCGACACTTGACCCATGATTTGAGTCATGAGTATGGGCGCTTATGGCCACTGATTTTCAGGTGCGGCACGCAGGGATCGGAACCGAATCCTGCATGTTCCGGTCTGGAAAAAAGTGGTCCGGAATAACGCGGCATTTTCCGCATCCGGTTCCTGAAATGGGGCCGTTCTCAGGATTGAGACACATGAAGTTCAAGGTATTTGGCGCGCTCGGTCTGGCGCTTGTTCTCGCAGCCTGTTCCAACGGCAACACCAACAAGGGTGACAGCAACGGTGCTGGCGCCGTCGCTCAGGAAGCCGGCCCGATCCCCGGCAGCGAAGCCGATCTGGTTGCCAACGTTGGCGACCGCGTTTTCTATGAGCTGAACCAGTCGCAGCTCAGTGAAGAAGCTCGCGCAACGCTGGACAAGCAGGTTGCATGGCTCGCCAAGTACCCGCAGGTTAGCATCCAGGTTGCTGGCAACTGCGATGACCGCGGCACGGAAGAGTACAACATTGCTCTCGGCCAGCGTCGTGCAAACGCAGCCCGCGATTATCTGGTCGCCAAGGGCGTGAGCGCTTCGCGCATCACCACGATTTCCTACGGTAAGGACCGTCCGACTGCCGATGGTGATGACGAGCAGTCCTGGGCCCAGAACCGTAACGCCATTACGTCTGTTCGCTGAACCGACGTTTCAGGCCTGACGGACTGGGATGATGAGCGGCCGGGGGATTATCCCCCGGCCGTTTCTGTTTTATGACTGGGCCATGTCGCACGCGAGACCTGCCTGCGTGCCCGTGACCGTGAGTTTGTCTCAGGAGATCCGTTATGGTGCTGTCCCGTTCCCTACGTGCCGTCTTTCTGGGCACGGCTCTTTCCGTCCTGTCGCCCGTCGTCGCGGCGCTGGCTCAGGATGCTCCTGACAGCGGGGAAATTTCTTCACGCGAAGCCATTGCCCTTCAGGATCAGATTGCATCCCTGCGGCAGCAACTCTCTCAGGTTCAGAACGGTGGGGGGCTCGCTGCGCCAAGCGCGACGGCGGCCCCGCAGGCTTCGAGCGCAGATGGTAATCTGACGGCGCAGCTTTTAGAGCGTGTTTCGGCTCTGGAAGAGCAGAACCGCCAGATGCGGGGCGAACTGGATCAGCTCAGCAATTCCGTCCGGGACAATCAGGCCAGCGTGTCCAAGCAGATTTCGGACATGCAGTTCGCGTCCCAGAATGGCGGGGGATCACCGGCCTCGGCTCCTGTTAAAGCCGCCACCGAGGAAAAGGCGTCTGCCCCTGCTGCAGAGGCCGCCGAGCAGCCGAAGACGGCTCTGGATGCCCTGAAGGTCGGAAACGCTTCTCTGCATTCGGGCAATTACACGGATGCGGAAAGTAATGCCCGTTTCGCCATCAAGACGGCGCACAGCGTGTCCGGCAAGATGGATGCGCAGTTCTTGTTGGCCCAATCTCTGGCAGGGCAGAAGCAGTATCGTCAGTCTGCCGTTGCCTATTACGACGCCTATACCAAGGCGCCTAAGTCCCTGAAGGCCCAGGACTCTCTGCTCGGCGTAGCGGCATCGATGCTGGCGCTCGGGGATAAGGGATCGGCCTGTCAGGCGCTGGATAAGCTCAAGACCGAGTTCCCCGTCCCCGCGCCGCGTGTGAAGACGGCCGAGACGACATTCCGGAGCCGTGCCGCCTGTCACTGAGCGATGTCTTGCTGAGCTCGGGGATGGAGCATCCGGTCGGGGAGCAGGAGTTTGCCGATCGAATGGCCCGGTTTGGTCCGTGGCCACCCGATATCGATGATGCGCCGGTCGGACTGGCTGTCTCGGGGGGCGCCGATTCCATGGCGCTCGCGTTTCTGGCCCGTCGCTGGCGGCGAAATGTCGTGGCGTTCGTTGTGGACCATGCTTTGCGCCCTGAGTCCGCTACCGAAGCGCAGCTGACGGTTCATCGTCTTGCCACGATGAACGTGAAGGCACGGCTTCTGACGCTTGCGCCGTTTCCGAAAGGCCGAATGCAGGAGCGCGCACGCCGAGCCCGGTTCGAAGCTCTTGAGGCGGCCTGTGTTCTGGAAGGCTGTCTGGATCTGCTGGTTGCGCATCATGCTGGTGATCAGGACGAAACGGTGTGGATGCGGCATCTGCGGGCGAGTGGCCCCCTAGGGCTGAGCGGCATACAGCCTGTTTCTGTTCGCGGACGCGTCCGGCTCGTCCGGCCGCTTCTTACGTTTCCCACAACGCGTTTGCGCCTGACGCTGCAAGCAGAAAACCTGCCTTGGATCGAGGATCCATCGAACGCCAACCGGCGTTTCGAGCGTGTTCGTCTGCGACAGGACTTGACGCCTGAGCAGAGACAGGAAGCTCGCGCTTTGCAACAGGTTGCCCTGCAGGAGCGTCAGTGCCTTGAGACGGAGCTGGTGGGGCAGCTTGGGCGCCATGCTGTCTGGCATGCGCAGGGCTGGGTCTTCCTTGGGCAGCAGGGAGTGGACGAAGAGGCCCTGTCTGTTTTGATCCGGCTGGTTTCAGGGAGTGCTTATCGTCCGGGGCGTGAGGCTGTGCAGACCCTGATGACGCATGGATATGGAACGCTGTCAGGGGTTCAGGTCCGTCCGGCGGGGCGCTTTGGGAACGGGATCATTTTGGTGCGGGAGGAAAGGGCGCTTGGTCCGTCCGTCCCCGCGAATGCCGACGCAGTGTGGGATGGACGCTGGCGCCTTCTGTCCTGCGATGTTCCACAGGGGAGTCTGATCAGGCCTCTGGGGGACGCGGTTCATGTGCTGGATCTGCGCAGGCTGGGCGTGCCGTATGCGGCTGCCCGCTGCCTTCCGGGCGTATGGAATGAGGGGCGACTGGTTTTTGGACCGCGTCTTGGGGAGATGGCTTGGGGCGGATTTGCCGGTGAGGCGGATTTTGTCTGGGCGTCCGGTGTTCCTGCGACAGGAGAAAATCATTTCAGGACGTAAAAAGATCTTCAAAAACGCAAGAAATGCGTTTTCCTGCCCCCGATGGGGTAGGATCGTGGACGCGGAGGCTTATGTTATGAAGTCAACGCAGAATGTGACCGGTCGGCCAGTTGTGACGGGGGTTCCCGGACCGCATCTGACGGAACAGTCTGAAGGACGACAGAGAGCGAGATGAACAATTTAGGCCGTAACGTCGCGATCTGGGTGGTCATCATCGTGGTCGGAATGGCAGTGCTGACAGCCTTCCAGCCCGGTGGCGGCCAGCATGCAGCCCAGCAGATCGCCTATTCCGATTTCATCCATGATGTGGATCAGCATCAGGTCCGTTCCGTTGTGATTCAGGAGCAGAATGTCTCCGGGACACTGACGAACGGAACGTCTTTCGAGACCTACGCCCCGCTTGATCCGAGCCTTCCGGCTCGTCTGACTGCCGCGAACGTCGAAGTGACGGCCAAGCCGATGGAAAGCGGCGAAAGCCCGATCCTGCGTTATGCGAGCGCCTACTTGCCGGTTCTGCTGTTGCTTGGACTGTGCTTCATGGTTTTCCGTCAAATGCAGGGGGGCGGCGGCCGGGCCATGGGCTTTGGCAAGTCCCGCGCCAAGTTGCTGACGGAGAAGACCGGTCGTGTGACGTTTGAAGATGTCGCCGGTATTGATGAGGCGAAATCCGAGCTTCAGGAAATCGTCGACTTTCTGCGTGACCCGCAGAAATTTACACGATTGGGCGGCAAGATCCCCAAGGGGGCACTGCTGGTCGGACCTCCGGGCACGGGTAAGACGCTGCTGGCGCGTGCTATTGCGGGTGAGGCCAATGTCCCGTTCTTCACGATTTCCGGTTCGGACTTCGTGGAAATGTTCGTCGGTGTTGGTGCATCCCGTGTGCGTGACATGTTTGAGCAGGGCAAGAAGTCCGCGCCCTGCATCATCTTTATCGATGAAATCGATGCCGTGGGCCGTCATCGTGGCGCCGGTCTCGGCGGTGGTAATGATGAGCGTGAGCAGACTCTCAATCAGATGCTGGTCGAGATGGATGGTTTTGAAAGCAATGAGGGCGTGATCCTGATTGCCGCGACTAACCGCCCGGATGTTCTGGATCCGGCCCTGCTGCGCCCTGGTCGCTTCGACCGTCAGGTCGTCGTGCCGAACCCGGATGTTGCCGGTCGTGAGAAGATCCTGCGCGTTCACATGCGCAAGGTTCCGCTGTCGTCTGATGTTGATCCGAAGGTTATTGCACGTGGTACGCCGGGCTTCTCGGGTGCAGATCTGTCCAATCTCGTGAACGAAGCTGCGCTGATGGCAGCGCGTCAGGGACGGCGGACTGTTGGTATGGCACAGTTCGAAGAGGCCAAGGACAAGGTCATGATGGGGGCGGAGCGTCGTTCCATGGTCATGACCGAGGACGAAAAGCGCTCAACGGCCTATCACGAATCCGGGCATGCCATCTGCGCGATTTTCACGCCGGGTAGCGATCCGATCCATAAGGCAACCATTGTGCCGCGTGGCCGGGCGCTGGGTCTGGTCATGACCCTGCCGGAGAAGGACAATATTTCCTACAGCCGCAAATGGTGCCTGGCTCGTCTGGTGATTGCCATGGGTGGTCGTGTGGCTGAGGAAATCATCTTCGGACGCGAGGAAGTCAGCGCCGGTGCTTCGGGCGATATCAAGAGCGCGACCGATCTTGCCCGCCGCATGGTCACCGAATGGGGGATGAGCGATACGCTGGGTATGATTGCCTATGGTGATAACGGGCAGGAAGTGTTCCTTGGTCATTCCGTGACCCAGAGCAAGAATATTTCGGAAGAGACAGCCCGGGAGATCGACAAGGAGGTCAAGATCCTAATCGACACGGCTTACAAGCAGGCCCACGATCTGCTGACGACCCGTATCGATGACCTGCACCGCCTGACCGCGGCGCTTCTGGAATATGAAACGCTGACGGGTGAAGACATTGGGCGTATCATGCGCGGTGAGGCGATCGAGCGTACATCGGATGATGAACAGGTTCCCGATAACCGTCGTGCATCTGTTCCGACCACACGTCCCAACGCGTTTGATCCGGCGCCTCAGGCGGGGTAATCAGGCAGCCAAACGCACCAACGGGCGCGTCATCGGGAGCTTTCCCGGTGCCGCGCCTTTTTCATTTCTGGCATACAGGCAGGATTCTTCATTATGGCCACCAAAAGGTCTCTGTTCGGTACTGATGGCATCCGGGGCACGGCCAATACCGCGCCCATGACGGTCGAGATCGCACAGAAACTGGGGCAGGCGGCCGGCCTGTATTTCATGCGCAGCCAGAACCGCCGGCATAGCGTCGTGCTGGGCAAGGATACGCGCCTTTCAGGCTACATGCTGGAATGTGCTCTGGTGGCGGGCTTTCTGTCGGCGGGGATGGATGTCATTCTGGTTGGACCGCTACCCACGCCTGCCATTGCTATGCTGACGCGTTCCCTCCGGGCGGATCTGGGTGTTATGGTCTCGGCATCGCACAACCCCTTTACCGACAACGGTATCAAACTGTTCGGACCAGATGGTTTCAAGCTTTCTGACGAGGTGGAAGGCGAAATCGAGGATCTGATGTCGCAGGATCTGTCCGCGCGGCTGGCGTCTCCGGCGCAGATTGGCCGGGCGTCGCGCCTGACCGATGCGGCCGGGCGGTATATCGAGAATGCGAAGGCCTCTTTCCCGCGTGGTTTGCGTCTGGATGGCCTGAAGATTGTCATCGACTGCGCCAATGGCTCGGCGTATCGCGTGGCACCCAAGGCCCTGTGGGAGCTTGGTGCTGAAGTTATCAAGATCGGCTGTTCGCCGGATGGTCTCAACATCAATGATGGCGTGGGATCAACGCATCCTGAAACGCTGTGTGCAGCTGTCAGAGAGCAGGGTGCGGATTTTGGTATTGCGCTGGACGGTGATGCGGATCGTGTCCTGATTGCGGATGAGAACGGCAATCTTGTGGATGGAGACCAGATTATCGGCCTGATCGCAGCCTTCTGGAAGCAGCATGGCCGGTTGCGGGGCAATACGGTAGTGACGACCGTCATGTCCAATATTGGGCTGGAAAAGGCCCTGGCGGAGAATGGTCTCGAACTTCAGCGTACGGCGGTTGGTGATCGTTATGTTGTTGAGCGGATGCGAGAAATCGGGGCCAATCTGGGTGGCGAGCAGTCTGGCCACATGGTCCTGTCGGACTATGCTACCACCGGCGATGGTCTAATTGCTGCATTGCAGGTGCTTGCTGTGTCGGTCGAGACCAAGCGGCCGGCCAGCGAGATCTGCCGTTTCTTCACGCCCTATCCGCAGCTTCTGAAAAATGTCCGTTATTCAGGGACCAGCCCGATGAGTAGCCCTGATCTCGCAGCGGCCAAGGCCTGGGCAGATGAGCGGTTAGCCGGAAGTGGCCGTCTTGTCCTGAGGGCAAGCGGGACTGAACCGCTGATCCGTGTCATGGCCGAGGCGCAGGATGAGGCGCTGGTGCATGAAGTTGTGGATCATGTCTGTGATATCATCCGCGCGATTGCGCACGTCTGATCCCGAAGGCGGTCAGATGGCCGCGACTGTTGCAGGAAGGCTGTTTCTGGGCGTGGCGTCTGTCGTGGCGGGGATTTCTGCGGTGTCGTCTTCACGCAGGATGTAACCGCGTCCCCAGACGGTCGCGATCAGGTTTCCGGCGCCGACATTCTGCAGTTTACGACGTAGCTTGCAGATGAAGACGTCGATGATCTTCATTTCCGGCTCGTCAATGCCGCCATAGAGGTGGTTGAGAAATGCGTCCTTGGTCAGGACCGAGCCTTTGCGGATGACCAGTAGTTCCAGAATGGCATATTCCTTGCCCGTCAGGTGCAGCGGAGCGCCTTCGACCGTGACGTTTTTGCCATTCAGATCCAGTTCCAGATTGCCGACGCGAAGCCTCGGCTCAGCAAAGCCACGGGAGCGCCGCATGACGGCCTGCAGGCGGGCGACCAGTTCGCCTGCGTCGTAAGGCTTGGTCATGTAGTCGTCTGCGCCCATGGAAAAGGCCCGGATTTTCGCTTGGGGACGCAGCAGGGCGGACAGGACAAGGATGGGCGTCGTGATACGCGCGGCCCGAGCGCGGCGGATGACTTCGTAGCCTTCAAGGTCGTTCAGCATCAGTTCGAGCACCACAACATCATAGTCGTAGTGGCGAAGCATTTCGATGGCCTCTTCGCCAGACGGCGTATGGTCCACGGTGAAAGACGCGGTCCGCAGGATCTGGGATAGCGTGGCGGCGGCTGACTGATCGCTGTCGACAAGAAGGATACGCATGTTCTCAACTCCCGGCTTGGTGAAGTAATGGTTACTACTCAAGGTTGTGTATGTCGATGAACATGGATCAAAAATCGTAAAATTGTCATTATTTTTCCCGTTATGGGGGAATGTTAGGGTTCTCTTAAGGGTATGGTTGTAAAGTTTGAGGATCGGAACAACCTGCGAAAAACGGTCAGAAACTGCCACTATGGGCGACTACGACAGACTGCTTGAAAGGCTTTCGAACCTCACCTGCGACTGGGTTCTAGGAAGCGTTAAAGACGTTATCGGTCTCTGCCTGACTGTTATTGGACTCGAAGGCTTCATTGCGATTGGAGACCGAGTCGCGGTGAAAGCGCGTGATGGGCGGATTGTACAATCAGAGGTTGTGGGATTTCAGGGTGATGTCGCGCGCCTCATGTCCTTCGGGTCTCTGGACGGAATTGGTCCGGGCTGTGAGGCTAGGATTCCGCTGAACCGCCATGATGACGGCCTTGGCGTCAACGAAGGCTGGCTGGGTCGTGTGCTGGATCCGCTGGGACAGCCGATCGACGGGAAGGGGCCTTTATTTCCATCGTTTGAGCGGCAACCGGTCCAGTGTCCTCCGCCCAATGCCGCAAGCCGAGCACGGCTTGGCGAGCGTATTGATCTCGGGGTTCGAGCGCTTGATACTTTCGCGACGTGCCGGCGCGGGCAGAGGCTCGGGCTTTTCGCGGGGTCGGGTGTCGGGAAATCCACATTGTTGTCCATGCTGGCAAGGGGGGCGGACTGTGATGTCGCCGTGATCTCGCTGGTGGGTGAGCGTGGGCGTGAGGTGCGGGAATTCCTCGAGGATGATCTCGGGCCGGAAGGGTTGGCGCGGAGCGTGCTGGTGATCGCGACTTCGGATTCTCCGCCACTGATGCGCCGCGAAGCCGCCCTGTCCGCCATGGCCATCGCGGAATATTTTCGAAACCAGGGCAAATCGGTCCTGCTGTTGATGGATAGCGTGACGCGCTTCTGTATGGCACTGCGGGAAATCGGTCTGTCGGCCGGAGAGCCACCTGCGACGCGGGGTTATCCGCCTTCGGTTTTTGCAGAGCTGCCTCGTCTTCTGGAGAGGGCAGGACCGGGTTATGCCGATCAGGGCATGATCACGGCGCTTTTCACGGTCCTTGTGGAAGGGGATGACCAGAATGAGCCGGTTGCGGATGCCGTGCGTGGCATTCTGGACGGGCATGTCATTCTTGACCGCAAAATCGGCGAGCAGGGACGTTATCCTGCCGTTGATGTTCTGCGCTCTCTGTCGCGTGCGGTTCCGGGATGTAATTCGCTTGAGGAAAACGCTCTGACGCAACGCGCGCGGGCCGTGATGGCGACCTATCAGCGGATGGCGGACATGATCCGGCTGGGAGCGTACAAGCCCGGAACGGATCGTGAGGTGGATGAAGCCATCGCCCTGATACCGAAGCTGAACGAGTTCCTGTCTCAGGGGCGGAACGAACGGACTACGCGCGCCGAGGCCTTTGAACAGCTGGCGCAGATCATGCAGATGCCGCTGAAAAATCTGCCCCTGAATAAATTGTAAAGGACCTCACAATGGAACCCTCACCTCTCGAGACACTGATTGCCCTGCGGGAGCAGGAACTTGATCTTGTAGAACGCAGCTTTGCAGAGGCCGTAGCGCGGGAAGTGGCTGCGGAAGAAAAACTGACTGTGGCGCAGGCGGAGATCTTGAACGAACAGCGGATCGCATCCAGCCCTACGGCGGATGACGGCGCAGTGGAGGCATTCAGCCGGTGGCTTCCCGTGGGGCGGCAGGTGGTCCTGGAAGCGAGGGAGCGCTGTCGGGAAGCGGCGATGGATCGCGAGGCTGTACGCTCAGCCCTGATCGCTGCCCGAGCAGCGATGGAGGCCGTCAAGACCTTGTGGGAAGAGCAGAAGGAAGAAGAGCGGCAGACTGACCTTAGAAAGGAGCAGAACGTCTTGGATGAACTCGCTGTCCGTCAGTTCGGCAGGTCGTGAGAGGAGGCATGCCCGCGCAAGGCCGCCTCGATCTGGGTAGCAGTGCCAATCAGGGCGCAGGCGACCGGATGGGTGCTGTCGCGGACGAAGGTCAGGACGAGGTCGGAATCGCTGGGAAAGAGGTCGCTTTGCAGCGTGATGACCGGTGTCATTTCGCCGTTACGGGATGCCCCTTCAGCCGCATGTGAGAGAAGGCGTGCAACCGCTTTTTCCAAGGCGGGAAGAAGTATGGTGTGAGGGGCATCATGATGTGCTGCATGGGTCCCAATCAGCTCGTCCCAGCCGCTACGGGTTACGAAAGCGGGGATGCCGTCAGGGGGCGTGTCGCGCTCGGCGCGCAGAAGGGCGCCGGACTGAGCCATGCCGAGGATATCCAGGGCAGGAAGAATAGTTGGGTCGAGTTTGATGGGCATTTGTCTTTGGTTCGCAGGTGGAAGAGGCCGGCTTGCTCCGCGGAAGGCGCGGCCTCTGTGCCGTTGTTAGTGCGGCGGGTTGCCCATGGCCTGCATCAGGGCCGTAACCTGCTCGGGCTGGGCTTTGAAGAGGGCGACATTGGACGGGTTGGGGCTGGGCATTCCTGTCGGAAGCTGTCCATTGCTGGCGGCCAGAGTCATGCCGAATGTGGTCATGCCCATCACAAAGCTCTCGGGTGTGAAACCGTGGCTTTGCAGGACGGGTGTCAGTCCCGGAACCTGACTGATCTGCCGGATCGTTTCTGAAAGACCCGTGCCATGAGAGTTGGGAGGCTGAATATTGCGGGCCTGAAGTTCAGCGATCGTTGCTGCAGCGCGGGTCATGAAATCAGGCGGCAGCGGATAATGCATGGCCCGCTCGGTATCTGCGCGGACCTGAGGAGGGATCTGTTGGGTCTGCTGCGGCGTGCCCTGAAGGGGGGGGCTTCCGTCAATCTGCGTCTGACTCTGAGCACCGCCCTGATAGGCAGAGGGCGGGTAGGACTGTGCCTGTGCGGTCAGTGGCAGTATCGCAGCGGAAACGAGGAGCGCGGAGAGCCCTGTCATGCGGGGAAATATCATGCCTGCACCCATTCGCCAGCGCGCATCAGAGGTACGCGGTTGCCATTCTTGAGACCATCGAGGTCGATTTTGTCCGAACCGATCATCCAGTCAATGTGGATAAGAGAGTCATTGACGCCTCGTTCCAGCAGTTCTTCCGGCGTCAGGCCTTCGATATCGACCATGCATTTCGTATAGGCCTGGCCAAGAGCGATATGGCTGGACGCGTTTTCGTCGAACAGCGTGTTGCGATACAGGATTTTACTGGCCGAGATGGGCGAGGAGTGCGGTACGAGGGCCACTTCACCAATCCGGGCTGCGCCCTCATCGGTGCTGAGGATTCGCTTGAGCACGTCTTCGCCCTGGCTGGCTGTCGCTTCGACGATCCGCCCGTTTTCAAAGCGCACAGCGATGTTGTCGATCAGCGTGCCCTGATGGAACAGCGGCTTGGTGCTGCTGACGCGCCCGTCCACTTTGCTGCGATGGGGCGTCGTGAAGATTTCTTCTGTCGGGATATTCGGATTGCAGACAATACCATTCCCCGACTTTTCCGAGCCGCCGGCCCAAAGATGACCATCAGCGAGTCCGACCATCAGGTCGGTGCCGGGGCCGCTGAAATGCAGGGCGTCAAAGCGGCTGTCATTCATGTATTTTGCCCGGGCATGCAGACGGGCATTATGGGCTTTCCACTCGGCGACCGGGTCGGCCACATCGACACGGGACGCCTTGAAGATTCCGTCCCACAGGGCAGTGAGGGCGTCGTCGGCCGGAAGCTCCGGGAAGACCTGTGCGGCCCAGGCCGGGGTGGCGCAAGCGACGATGTTCCAGTTCACGGCGAACTGCGTGATGATTTCCATTGCCGGGCGGTTGGCTTTGGAGTTGGCGCGGTTGGCCCGGGAAATGCGCTCGGGATCCTGGCCCTTCAGAAGGGTCGGGTTGGCACCCGTGATGGCCATGCGGGCTGCACCTTCACGGAAGGCGCGTGCCATGCCGTCAGCCAGCCATGTCGGGGCAACGTCAAAGGCGTCGTCAGGAGCGTGAATGAAGCGGGCGAGCGTGGTCTCGTCATCCGCGTACAGCGTCGTTACGAGAGATGCGCCGGCCTTGTAGGCGTGTTCTGTTACGCGGCGGACCAGCGGGGCGGCGTCCAGTGGGGCGGTAATGAGCAGTTGCTGGCCGGGCGTAATGTTCAGGCCAACGCGGACGGCAACCTCGCCCAGGCGGTCGAGCAGCTGTTCGTGCGAAAAGGAGGAAGAAGCGGACACGTTGGACTCTTTCGCAGTGATCATTCTGTTCGTTATGGTGTGCTCTGGAGCGCCGAAGTGCAAGAGAGCAGCGCGGGGTGTGGCGTGACAGTGCTGTAGGGGCGCAGTATCGTTTCCGCCATGAAACCCGGACTTCACATTTTCGCCGATACCGGCGAGCCAGACCAGCGGCCGTTCGATGTCGCGGTCGTCATGCCGAGCCTGTTGCGGCCGAGTATTGTGCGGGCACTTCAGTCTATTTTCGAGCAGAAGGGCGGATTGCGGGTCCAGATCATGATCGGGGTGGATCGGGCGCCAGAAGAGGGTGCGGGCGAACTGCTGCGGCGTGCAGTCGAGGGACGGCCGCCGGGCTGGGCTGTTGAAGTCCTGTGGCCCGGCTATTCCACGTCCCAGAGGCATGGCGGATTTGGTCGCGCAAAGGATGGAGGCGTATTGCGTAGTGTGCTCAGTCAGCTCTCGAATGCGCCGCGAATTGCTTATCTTGATGACGACAACTGGTGGGCGCCGGAGCATTTGTCCTCCCTGCTGACGGCGGTCGAGGGGCAGGACTGGGCCTGGGCCGGGCGCTGGTTTGTACATCCGCGAACGCTGATACCTATCTGCGAGGATCAGTGGGAGTCGGTCGGGATTGGCGGCGGTATTTTCCGGGAAAGCTATGGGGGGTTTGTTGATCCGAACTGTCTGATGATCGACCGGACGCGGGTGCCGGAAGCTCTGGACATGTGGAACCAGCCCTTGGTCGGAGACGGGACGCAGATGACGGCGGACCGAAATGTTTTCAGACTGCTAAAGGGCAGGCCAGGCAGGCCGACCGGCGAATATACGGCGTATTATGTCCTGACCGAAACCGACGGACTTCATCTAGCACGGCTGCGGCTGATGGGAGCGGCGGCTTGGGATGCGGCGTCCCGGAAGATGCTCGCTCAGGACGCCTGATGCTAAACGGTCGGTGCAGAGAGGAATTCTGTACCGGCCGTTTAGGTCGCTATTACATAGAGCGGATCGTGTTGCGGCGCGGCGGGCGGCGCTGGCGGTCGGGCTGGGCGTCCGGGTTGGCGGCTTTGGCAGCTTTTTCACGCGCGATGGTGCGCAGTTCGACCTCCAGTTCGCGGATGCGGCGCTGGATGCTCTCCTTCAGCGTCGGAGAGGTGTGGGACTTCATGGACGCGATCGTCTCCTTGAGGTCCCGGAGCTGTTTTTCCTTTTCGGCCTGATTACGGCGAATAGGCTGGTTGTCGGACATCTGTCCCTGAAATGCACGCATGTGTTCGTCTTTCTGCATGAAACATTCACGGGCCTCCTGCCTATCCGGAGATGGCTGGATGGAGCACGCAAAAGCGTGCCTGACTGGCCCTGTCTGGCTCATGATTATGGGGGACGGAGTATTGCCGTCCGGTTAATTCAGGATCGGGGAGAAAGGATGTCCCGCAAAGCGTCTGTCAGGCGTATGCAGGCTTCGTCCGTTCCGATCGAGATGCGCAGCCAGTCCTGGATGCGCGGGGTTGAGAGATGCCGGACAAGGATCGCCCGCTCGCGCAGAGCGGTGGCGATAGCTCCGGCTTTGTGCGCCGGGTGGTGCACGAGAACGAAGTTGGCACAGGATGGCAGGACTTGGAAGCCAAGATTTTGCAGTTCCGGGACCAGCCTGTCACGGCTGGCAATGACGCGCGCCGTGAT
The DNA here is from genome assembly GCF_016757795.1 of Gluconobacter sphaericus. Lineage (GTDB taxonomy): Bacteria > Pseudomonadota > Alphaproteobacteria > Acetobacterales > Acetobacteraceae > Gluconobacter > Gluconobacter sphaericus. Next base: position 2,075,204 of record NZ_CP068419.1, read on the forward strand.
GTCCGCAAGCCAGTCGGTATCTTGGATCGCGGCGATGGACCCGGCCTGTGCCGGACGGGAGAGGGGATAGGAATTGAAGCTGTCCTTGACCCGAATGAGACCTTCGATCAGTTCCGGGGAGCCGATCGCAAAACCCACACGCAGTCCTGCCAGAGCGTAGGACTTGGACAGCGTCTGAACCACCAGAAGATTGTCATACCGGTGTGTCAGTTCAATGGCGGACTGCGCCCCGAAATCGACATAGGCCTCGTCGATGATGATGGTCCGGTCCGGATGACGCTTAAGGAGCGTCTCAATATGCTCCAGCGGCAGGGCGATACCCGTATTCGCATTGGGATTGGCGACGATGATCCCGCCGCAGTCGCCGGTATAGGCGTCGATGTCGATCGTAAAACCGTCATTGAGTGGGATGTGGTGGAACGGTTGTTCGAACAGGCCGCAATAGACCGGATAGAAGCCGTAGGTCACATCTGAGAACAGGACTGGCGCATCATCGTGGAACAGGGCACGGAAGGCATGGGCCAGTACTTCGTCCGAGCCGTTGCCGACGAAAACGCGGTCTGCCGTTGTGCCGAAGCGAGCGGCAATGGTGTCGCGTAAAACTGCTGCAGTCGGGTCGGGATACAGGCGTAGATCGTCAGATGCGGCGTTCCGGATTGCGTCGACAACCTTTGGGCTTGGACCATAGGGAGACTCGTTGGTGTTGAGCTTCAGCAGGTCCGCGACTTTGGGCTGCTCGCCCGGGATATACGGGTGCAGGTCACGGACGCGGCGGTTCCAGAAACGGCTCATGCGGGCGTTCCGATGAACAGGTCGGTCATGAGCTGACGTTCGGCGAGGTCGCGGGCGGAGACGCCGTCCGCATCTTTCAGGTCCGGGTTCGCTCCGGCGGCGAGGAGCTTCTTCGCCATGTCTTCGCGGTTAAACATGATGGAAAACATCAGCGGCGTACGTCCCGCATGATTGGCATGATCCACCTGCGCGCCATGATCAAGCAGAAGTGTTGCGATGTTGGTCAGGCCTTTGAAGGCCACGCCGGACAGGGCGGTGGCGCCCTTGAGATCGGTTGCTTCCGTATCAGCGCTCCGGTCCAGCAGCAGGCGCGTGGCGTCTGCGTGGCCGTTATAGGTGGCGACGATCAGCGCGGTGTAGCCGCGGCTATCAGGCGTATCGATGGCCATGCCGGCGTCCAGAAACTGGGTCAGGAGGTCGGTATCGCCTTCACGGGCCGCGTCGATGAACAGGGCGGTAATCTGGTCTGACGTGAAAGTGACGTTCTGGGCGTTCATGACGGTTTCCACATGGCGGTGTCCCTCAGAGAGGGGATGCTGGAAGGAGTTTAGCTTTTTGTGTCAGCTGGCGGAAGGGTGAGGCTCTCGCCATTCTCCAGTGCTGCGAAAGGGCGATTACCGGGGCGGCTTGCGAATTCCAGGCGCGTGGGGGGCTCCAGAATGGCCTCGTCGGTGAGCTGGAAGGTCCCGAAATGGATGGGCAGCCCCTGTTTTGCCCTGAGTGTATCAAAGGCCATGAGAGCTTCTTCAGGCGACATGTGGACGCGGCGCATCAGGTCGCGCGGGTCGTAGGCGCCGATGGGCAGGATGGCGAGGTCGATCTCCGGCCAGCGACGATGAATCGCGTCGAAATGCTTTCCCCAGGCCGTATCGCCCGCGAAAAAGACTGTGTGACCATCGGCTTCGATCGTGAACCCGCCCCACAGTGCACGGTTGGAATCGAAGGGTGTGCGCGCGCTTCCGTGAAGGGCTGGCGTGGATGTGATGCGGGCGCCGTCATCGGTTGTGCTCTCCCACCAGTCCAGCTCGACGATGCGGGGCAGGGCGGCCTTTTCCAGATGGCGGCGGTTGCCTGGCAGCGAGAGGCAGAGCGGGTCATCGCGCTCTGCCAGGGCACGCAGGCTTGGGAGGTCCATATGGTCGTAATGGCAGTGTGAGACGAGGATGATGTCGATGCGTGGCAGGGCGTTGAGGGTGATTCCGGGTGGCCTCACGCGACGGGGACCGAAACTGCGGAAGGGGGAGCAGCGTTCGGAGAATACCGGGTCAGTGATGATCCGCAGAGGCGCGCGTCCTGTGCGGCCAAACTGGAGCAGAACGGTCGCATGACCGATAAATGTCACGCAGCACTCTCCCGGAGCGGGTGTACCCTGCGGCCAGGTTTTCTGGGGGGGGAGAGCGTCCGGCCAGCGGGGGCGCAGCCCCATTTGCCAGCGAAAGATATTCCCGATCCGCTGGGACGTCGTGCGGGCCGTGCGTGGTTCGTCCGGGCGCCAGACTTCTGGGTTTTTGTAATGGCGCCCGTCGAAATGTGGCGGGTTGTCATTAAGCACAAGAGCGTGTTTCACAATATGGTTTACCAATCAGCCATTGCGTCCGGCGCGACTTCGCGTCATGCCGTGGCAGCAGAATGTACGGGAGATAACGTTGCGTTTCTTCCCGTCAGTCACAAGCCGGAGACCCCATTCCGATGAGTACGCTTCCCCAACTCGCCATCAATACGATCCGTACCCTTTCGATGGAAGGTGTTGAGCGCGCCAATTCCGGCCATCCCGGCACGGCTATGGCCCTCGCCCCCGCGATGTATGCCGTTTGGCAGCATGATCTGAAATACGATCCGGCCGATCCGTGCTGGCCGGCGCGTGACCGTTTCGTCCTTTCGGTCGGCCATGCATCGATGTTGCTGTACTCCACCCTGTTCCTGACGGGCGTGAAGGATATCCGGGATGGCAAGGTCGTTGATGCACCGTCGCTCACTGTCGAGGATCTCTCGCAGTTCCGTCAGCTGAACTCCAAGACGCCGGGCCATCCGGAATACCACTTTACCGCTGGTGTAGAAACCACGACTGGCCCGCTCGGGCAGGGTTGTGGCAATTCCGTCGGTATGGCGATTGCACAGAAATGGATGTCCGCGCGCTATGATCGCCCGGGCTTCAAGCTGTTCGATTATCACGTGACGGTGTTCTGTGGCGATGGCGACATGATGGAAGGCGTGGCCTCCGAAGCTGCTTCTACCGCTGGCCATCTGGCACTGGGTAATCTGACCTGGATCTATGATTCAAACCAGATTTCCATCGAGGGTTCGACAGATCTGGCCTTTACGGAAAATGTCGGCAAGCGCTTCGATGCCTATGGCTGGCATGTGCAGACACTGACGGACGGCAATGACGTCGATGCTATTCTGGCAGCGCTGAAGGCTGCACGCGCGGTGACGGATCGTCCGAGCCTGATCGTTCTTAAGACGGTCATCGGCTATGGTGCGCCCAAAAAGGCCGGTACGGCGTCGGCGCATGGTGAGCCGCTGGGTGCAGAAGAAATCAAGGGTGCAAAGGCCGCTTATGGCTGGCCGGAAGATGCTCCGGATTTTTATGTCCCGGATGGTGTGAAGGAGCATTTCGCTGAAGGTCTCGGCAAACGCGGCGCGAAAGCCAATGCGGAATGGCGTGAGCTGTTCTCGGCCTATCGTGAGGCACATCCGGAACTCGCGGCTGAAATCGACTGCATCATCGAGCATCGTCTGCCGGAAGGCTGGGACAAGGATATCCCGACCTTTGAGGCCGATGCCAAGGGTGTCGCGTCCCGCGCAAGCTCTGGTCAGGTTCTGAATGCGGTTGCGAAGAACCTTCCCTGGATGATCGGCGGTTCCGCCGACCTGACGCCGTCCACCAAGACGGACATCAAGGGTGGTGGCTCTTTCCAGCCGGAAAAATGGAATGGCACCTATGGCGGCCGGAACATCCATTTCGGTGTGCGCGAACATGCGATGGGTTCCATCTGCAACGGCATCGCGCTGTCGGGCATCCGGGCTTACGGGTCGGGCTTCCTGATCTTCTCCGATTACATGAAGGCGCCGATCCGTCTGTCGTCCATCATGGACCTGCCGGTTCTGTACATCTTCACGCATGACTCCATTGGCGTGGGTGAAGACGGACCGACGCATCAGCCGATCGAGCAACTTGCCCAGCTGCGCGCAACGCCGGGCATTATGACGATCCGTCCGTCCGACGCCAACGAAGTGGCCGAAGCCTGGCGTACGCTGATCCCGATGACGCACAAGCCGGCAGTGCTCGCACTGAGCCGTCAGAACCTGCCGACGATCGACCGCACGAAATATGCTTCCGCTGCCGGTCTGGCGAAGGGTGCCTATGTGCTGGCGAGCTGTGAAGGTAAGCCGGACGTGATCCTGATCGCTTCGGGTTCGGAAGTCAGCCTTGTGGTTGGGGCTTACGAAAAGCTGATCGCGGAAGGCATCAAGGCGCGTGTCGTTTCCATGCCGAGCTTTGACTTGTTCGAAGAGCAGAGCCAGGAATACCGTGATTCCGTGCTCCCGCCTGACGTAATCGGTCGCGTTGCAGTCGAGCAGGCCGCAGCCTTTGGCTGGGACCGGTATGTCGGCATCGGTGGTGCAATTATTGCCATGAATACGTTCGGCGCGTCGGCTCCGGCTTCCGCCCTTCTCACGAAATTCGGTTTCACGCCGGAAGCAGTCTTTGACGCAGCAAAGCGTCAGGCCCTGCGCGGCAAGTAAGGAGAAATCCTGTGGCAGACACAATCTCCAATACCGCTCTGAACACCGTTAACAACGCCTTGTGCGACCTTGAGAAATACGGCCAGTCCCCCTGGCTGGATTTCATCCAGCGTAGCTTCACGGAGGACGGAAGCCTCCGCAAGCTGGTGGACGAAGACGGGCTGCGGGGCGTCACGTCCAACCCGGCCATCTTTGAGAAGGCCATCGGGCACGGCACCGAATACGATCCGCAGATTCGCAAGCTGCTGGAAGGCGAGGGCCTGCCGCCCGGCGAACTGTACGAGCACCTGGCGATTGACGACATCCGTTCCGCCTGTGCGGTTCTGTATCCGGTGTTCGAAAAGACCAAGGGGCTGGACGGTTACGTCAGCCTCGAGGTTTCGCCCTATTTGGCGTTCGACCCACACGGAACGATCACGGAAGCCCGCCGTCTGTGGAAAGCAGTCGCGCGCGAAAATCTGATGATCAAGATCCCCGGAACTTCTGAAGGTACGGGCGCCATCCGCGAAGCCATCGCTGACGGCATCAATGTCAACGTGACGTTGCTGTTCTCGTTGGATGCCTACAAAGCGGTCCTGGAAGCCTATATTTCCGGCCTTGAAGCTCGTGCATCCCGCGGCGAAGACCTTTCGCGCATCTCCAGCGTGGCTTCCTTCTTCGTCAGCCGTATTGACGCCAAGATTGACGGCGAAATCGACCGTCGTATTGCCGCTGGCGACGCGGACGCCGAGGCGCTGAAGGCTGTTCGTGGCAAGGTCGCGATCGCCAATGCAAAAATGGCTTATCAGTATTACCTCGAAGTCCGTAACAGCCCGCGCTGGAAGGCGCTCGCCGAGAAGGGCGCCAACCCGCAACGCCTGCTGTGGGCCAGCACCGGCGTCAAGGACAAAGCCTATTCGGACGTTCTGTATGTTGAGGAACTGATCGGCCCCGAGACGGTTAACACCATTCCGCCCGCAACGTTCGATGCGTTCCGCGATCACGGCAAGGCACGTGCCAGCCTCACGGAAAATGTCGAGGAAGCCCGCCATGTGATGGCTGAGGCCGAGCGCCTCAAGCTGGATCTGAATGGTGTGACGACGAAGCTCGTCAAAGATGGCTGTGCGGCGTTCAGCGTTTCGTTCGACACCCTGCTGACGGCTGTGGCAACCAAACGTGAGGCCGTTCTCGGCCAGCGTCTGCTGCGTGTCAGCGCCGACCTGCCGCCGGAACTGCGCGACGATGTCGCCGGTGCGGAGAAGGACTGGAGCCAGAGCGGTGGTCTCCGTCGGATCTGGCAAAAAGACCCGTCGGTCTGGACGAATGGCCCGGAAGCCGATTGGCTGAACTGGCTGACGATTGTGCAGGACCGTCTGTGGAACGTCGAAGAGCTTGAAGTTCTGGCCCGCGATGTTCGCAGTCGTGGCTTCAAGGATATCCTGCTTCTGGGTATGGGCGGTTCGAGCCTTGGCCCGGAGGTTCTGGCCGAGACATTCGGACAGCATGAAGGCTGGCCGAAGCTGCATGTGCTAGACAGTACGGACCCGCAGCAGGTTACGGCGTTCGAGAAGGCCATCGATCCGAAGAACACGCTGTTCATCGTGGCCAGTAAATCCGGCGGAACGCTGGAGCCGAACATCCTGTTCGCGCATTTCTGGCAGGTGGCTGGTCAGGCTCTGGGCAAGAAGCCGGGTGACAGCTTCATCGCCATCACCGATCCCGGCTCACACATGCAGAAAGTGGCAGAGGAAAACGGCTTCTGGCGCGTGTTCTACGGTGATCCGAAAATTGGTGGCCGGTATTCGGTTCTGTCCAATTTCGGTCTCGTCCCGGCAGCGGCAAGCGGCATTGACGTTCGCAAGCTGCTGACGGTCACGCGTCTGATGGTGGAATCCTGTGACGGAAGCGCGCCTCCGACAGCCAATCCGGGTGCGGTGCTTGGCCTGATCCTGGGTCATGCCGCGCACTGTTTTGGCCGTGACAAGGTGACGATCCTCGCTTCTGACGGCATTGCCTCGCTGGGTGCATGGCTGGAGCAGCTTATTGCCGAAAGCACGGGCAAGAAGGGCCTTGGCCTCATCCCCATTGATGAGGAAGAGCTTGGAACGCCGGATGTCTACGGCACGGACCGCGTCTTCGTGGATCTTCTGCTCGGCGATGATGTTCCTGACAGTCGTCTTGGCGCCCTGCGCGCCGCCGGTGCGCCGGTGGTCACTATCCGTCTGGCGGACAAGACCCAGATCGGGCAGGCGTTCTTCCTGTTCGAATTTGCTACAGCCGTGGCTGGTGCGGTTCTCGGCATTGACCCGTTCGATCAGCCGGATGTGGAGTTCAGCAAGCTCGAGACGCGCAAGCTGACCTCGGCTTATGCCGAGACGGGTTCGCTGCCGCCGGAAACGCCTTTCGCCAAGGATGGTCTGCTGTCTTTCTATGCGGATGCGAAGAACACGGAAGCCTCTGGAAACAAAGGCGATGCCGTCTCCATCCTCAAGGCGCTCTTTGATCGTGTGAAGCCGGGTGACTATGTCGGTCTGCTCGCTTATATCCGTCGCGACCAGCAGACGCGCGACTGGGCACAGTCCGTTCGTATGGAGCTTCGGGATACGCTGAAGGTGGCAACAGCCGCCGAATTTGGCCCTCGGTTCCTGCATTCGACGGGCCAGGCCTACAAGGGTGGGCCCGATAGCGGCGTGTTCCTGCAGGTTACGGCAACGGATGCGGCAGATGTGCCAGTTCCGGGTCATGGCTTCAGCTTCAGTGTCGTGAAAGCGGCACAGGCGCGAGGCGATTTCGAAGTGCTCGCGGCCCGTGGTCGTCGTGCCCTTCGCGTTCATATCGATGGACCGCTGGAAGAGGGGCTGAAGGCTCTGGAAACGGCGATCCACAAAGCACTGGCAGGAGCATAAGTCATGCGGATCGGAATCATTGGACTGGGACGGATGGGCGGCAATATTGCCGTTCGTCTGACGCGCCACGGACATGATGTCGTCGTGCACGACCGTACGCCGGAAGTGACGGCTTCGGTCGCTGGACGCTGTGAAGCGGGGCGCGCGACCTCAGCCAGTTCTGTGGCTGAAATGGTGAAGCTGCTCGAAGGCGACGAGCACCGCGTGGTGTGGGTCATGCTCCCGGCAGGGGCCATTACCGAGGCCTGCGTTCAGGAACTCGGCGGTCTTCTGGGACGTGGGGACGTCATCATTGATGGTGGCAATACCTATTACAAGGACGATGTCCGCCGTTCGGCCGAATTGGCTGAAAAGGGCATTTCCTATGTCGATGTCGGGACTTCAGGCGGTGTCTGGGGCCTGGAACGCGGCTATTGCATGATGTTCGGCGGCACGAAAGAGACCGCTGAATACATCGATCCGATCCTCAGCGCGCTTGCGCCGGGCATCGGGGATGTGCCGCGCACACCGGGCCGTGACGAAGCGGGTCATGATCCGCGCGCCGAGCAGGGCTATCTGCACTGTGGTCCCGCCGGTTCGGGCCACTTTGTGAAGATGGTCCATAACGGCATCGAATACGGCATGATGCAGGCCTTCGCCGAAGGCTTCGATATCATGAAGAGCAAGAACTCCCCGATCCTCGCGGAAAAGGATCGGTTCGAGCTCAATATGGGCGACATCGCGGAAGTCTGGCGTCGTGGCAGTGTCGTGTCGTCTTGGCTTCTCGATCTGACGGCCGAGGCCCTGACCCGCTCGGAGACACTCAATGAGTTCTCTGGCGAAGTTGCGGACTCTGGTGAGGGTCGCTGGACGATCGAGGCAGCCATCGAAGAAGACGTGCCAGCTCCGGTCATGACGGCCGCACTGTTCACGCGCTTCCGTTCGCGGACGGGCAACAACTTTGCCGAGAAAGTTCTCTCGGCACAGCGTTTCGGTTTCGGCGGGCACGTCGAAAAGAAATAAGCCTGCCTCCCTCATGGGCAAGGACTGGCTGGCAGGGTATGGTTTTGCCATCAATGACCAGCCAGCCCCCGCAAAGACTCTGACGGGGGTTTTTACAGGGGCTCTTATGTCAGTTGACCTCGATGCCATCCATGCGGCTCTGCCGCCGCTGCCGCAGACCATCCGGATGGTCGTGTCCGATATGGATGGAACCCTCCTGACGCCAGACAAGACTATCGCGCCTTCGACGCTGGCCATGGTCAGGGTGCTGCAGGAGCGGGGAATTCCCCTTTGTCTGGCCAGTGCGCGGCCGCCAGCCGCCATGCTCCCTTATATCGAGCAGCTCGGCCTGACTGGGCAGAATGCCGGCTTCAATGGCGGTATTATCTTCAAGCCTGACGGGACTACGTCCGTTAGCCGTGTTCTGTCACAGGATGTGCTATCGATCGTGCATGACATGCTGCACCTGCACGGGATTGAGACCTGGTTCCTGCGGCAGTCCTACTGGATGGTGCAGGACGCTTATACGCCCTTCGTGCAGCACGAACAGGGCATCACCGGCCTGACGCCGCATCAGGTTCCCGACCTTCGCAAAGAGTTCGAGGGCATTGGCAAGGTCATGGGAGTGAGCAGCGATACCAGCCTGCTTCAGGACGTCGAGACTGAACTTGGCGCCATGCTTCACGGTGATGCAAGTGTGCGCCGATCTTCCGATATTCTTCTGGACGTGACGCCGGCCCTGGCCAACAAGGGCGAGGCTGTTTGCGAGCTGGCGCGTGCCCACGGTATTGCGCCGCATGAGGTGGCCTGTCTTGGTGATGCCCATAACGATCTGCCGATGTTTTCGGTGGCGGGACTGGGCATTGCGATGGGGCAGGCCGAAGACGATGTGAAAGCCGCCGCGCAGGTTCTCACAGACACCAACGAGCGCGATGGCTGGGCCAAGGCCGTCGAGCGCTACATCCTGCCGAGAGTTTTCAATCCATGATCACCGACATTCGTGCCGCCACGCTGGAAACCCTTCCTGATTCTGAAGCCGTCGCCCTGCGGATGGCCGACCTTCTCGTCGAAGGGATCCTGGCCAAGACGGATGGCCTGTTCCGGGTCGCTCTCTCTGGCGGCTCTACGCCCAAGCGCCTGTTCGAGATCCTGGCTACGCCGTCGCGTGCGAAGCTGATCCCATGGGAGCGCGTCGAGATTTTCTACGGTGATGAGCGGCATGTTCCGGAAGGCCATGCTGACAGCAATCACACGGTTGGCCAGTCTGTTTTGCTCTCCCGTGTTCCGGTGCCAGCGCAGAACATCCACGCCATTCCAACTGGTGCCACAGTGGAAGAGGATGCGAAGGCCTACGAAAAGACTCTTCAGGCGGCCTATGGCGCAACGACGCTCGATCCGGAGCGCCCGCTGTTTGATTTGGTCATGCTGGGTCTGGGCACCGACGGTCACACGGCCTCGCTGTTTCCGGGCCAGCCAGTTCTGAAGGAGCGGACGGCCTGGGTTGGGACGGCTGCACCGTCCACAGCACCTTACGAGCGCATCACGCTCACTTATCCCGCTATCCACTCCAGCGCGCTGGTCGTGTTCCTCGTGACGGGGGCTTCCAAGGTCGAGATGCTGGAGCGCCTGGTCGAAGGTGACAGTTCCCTCCCGTCTGCACGGGTGACGAGCGAAGGACGGATCATCATTCTGGCAGACCGCGCTGCGGTGGGAGAAGACGCATGAGCGGCACGGATATGAACGTTCACAAACGTACAGCTGCCCGTGAAGCTGCGGATATGGTCAAAAGCGGTATGGTCGTGGGGCTCGGCACGGGCAGCACGGCGGCCTACATGATCGAGCGTCTGGGTGAGCGCGTTGCGGAAGGGCTGGAGATCTTTGGTATTCCGACCTCGGATGACAGCGAAGACAAGGCCCGCAAGGCCGGGATCCCGCTAACGGATTTCAGCGCGCATCGCCGCATTGATATTGCCATCGATGGTGCGGATGAGGTCCAGCGTGGTTCGCTCAATCTTATCAAGGGACTGGGCGGGGCATTGCTGCGTGAGAAGATCGTTGCGCAGGCCGCCAAGCGGTTTGTGGTGATCGTCGATGGCACCAAGCCTGTGGACCTGCTGGGCGAGCGGGCACCGGTGCCGGTGGAAGTCATTTCCTTCGGCTGGGAATGCACGGCGGAACGTCTGGCGGCCTGTGGCGCACGCGGCGTGAAGCCGAGGACGGATCGGGCCGGGTCGCTGTTCGTGACCGATACCGGAAACATGATCCTGGACTGCCATTTTGGGCCGATTGAAAAGCCCGAGGAGTTGGCAAAGAAAATCGATCAGATTGTGGGCGTTGTGGAACACGGCATGTTCCTTAATATGGCGTCTGAGGTCCTTGTGGCGATGCCGGACGGGGTGGAGCACTGGGAACCATGAAAATGACGGAAAATGAAACACAGATGGGTATGAAACCGCGTTTCCTCGTGGTCATGGGCGTGTCCGGGACAGGCAAGACGACGGTTGCAACAGGATTGGCCACGCGTCTGGGGTGGCATTTTCAGGAAGGCGACGCACTGCACCCGCCAACCAATGTCGAGAAAATGAGCACAGGTCAGCCGCTGACCGATGCGGATCGGGCTCCTTGGCTTGCGCTCTGTCATGACTGGCTGCGCGAGCAGGTGGAGGCTAGGCATGGTGCCGTCCTGACCTGTTCCGCGCTCAAGCGTTCCTATCGTGAGCAGCTTCGCGGTGAGGACCTGCCCATTGAGTTTGTGCATATCGATACATCTGCCAGGGAACTCGCTGATCGGTTGCAGCGTCGGGAAGGGCATTTCATGCCGGCGAGTCTGCTGCCCAGTCAGCTGGCGACGCTTGAAGTGCCTGGTGACGACGAGCCGGTGATCCGGGTCTCGGGCGAGAAGCATCCTGATGTGGTGCTGGAAGAGCTGATCCGTCATTTTCAGGCAGAGGACTGATTCATGGCCGAGACCACCCGGCTTTTGGTGGATGCGGATGCGTGCCCGGTCAAGGATGAGATTTACCGTGTCGGGGCACGCTACGGCCTGAAAACAATTATTGTCGCCAATAGCTGGATGAATATTCCACAGTCTCCGCTTATTGAACGCGTCGTGGTCCCGGAAGGGCCAGATGTGGCCGATGACTGGATTGCGGAACAGGTGACGCCTGCGGATATCGTCATCACCAGCGATATTCCGCTCGCGGTGCGCTGTCTGGCGAAACAGGCTTCTGTACTGCGCCCGAATGGCGAGGAAATTGACGAACGTTCCGTTGGCATGGTCTCGGCCATGCGCGATCTGATGCAAGGTCTGCGCGAAACGGGGGCAGTCACGACCTATAATCCGTCCTTTGGCAAAGCCGACCGGAGCCGGTTTTTATCCGCACTGGATACACTCATCGTGCGACTCCGCAGGAAAGCGGCCCTCGCGCGATCGGTCCCCAGTTCTTCAGAAACAATCCACAGGCCCTTCCCCGGAGATGTTCCCTGATTCTGGGGATATCTTCTGCCGGGGGATAATTCCGTCCCGATGAGGATCTTTCCCCATGAATCCGCTCCGTCTTGCCCAGATTGAGATGTTCTGTGCAGTTGTGGAGGAGGAAACGGTCGTTGCGGCATCCCGTCGCCTAAACTGTGTGGCATCCAATGTGACGGCGCGTTTGAAGGAACTGGAACTGCTGCTTGGGCAGGAACTGTTTCTGCGTGAGAGGGGGCGTCTGACGCTCACTCCTGAAGGTCGCCTGTTCTATCAGCAGGCTATGCCGGTCGTGGCTGGCGCACGGAGCCTGACGGATTTGTTTTCCGAAGGTATTCCGCGCGGCGTCTTGAATATTGGAGCGCTGGATGTCGCGCTTGAGGGCTATCTGCCGCGGATCGTGCCGGAGTTCCTCAAAGCCTGTCCGGGTGTGGAACTGAAGATGTTCCTGCGCCCGACCTATACGCTGGAGCGGATGTTGGCGGATGGGGAAATTGATCTGGCGTTGACGGACGGGCCGATCGTTCATCCCTTGATGGAAAGTCGTTTTGCTTTTCGCGAGAAACTGGCGCTCGCCATACCGGAAGGGCAGAAAGGCGCGTGGGACGGGCAGCATGTGTTTCTGTTCAATACCGACTGCTTCTACCGCCGGTATTTTGAGATCTGGCTTGAGCGGCATGGTGTTTCGAACGCGATTATCCACACGGTTGAATCCTATGACGTCATTCTTGCCTGTGTTCAGGCGGGATTGGGCATTTCCTGTGTCCCACACAGTATCGTTTCGCAGGTCAAAAGACGGCGTCGTGAAGGAATTTCGTTTACGTATCCCGAAGATCTAAAAGGGAGCGAAGTCTATTTTATCTGGCGTGAGCCGGGATTGAATGATCTGGGGCGGAGATTTCTGGATTATGCGCCCACGCATCCGGGTGCTTATGAAAAGTGAACCCATAACTCACAAATCATCACTTTTTATTATGAATGAATGCCTGCACCTTACAGTCATCAAATGAACTGCTGGTTGGCTGATGCGTCTGTTTCACTACGGAGCGCATGATCGCCACACAGAAAATGTAGGAAATTTCATGACTGAGAAAAGTAATCTTTTCATTAATGGAAGCTGGGTCGCACCGAAGGGTGGCGAGTGGATCACCGTTGAAAACCCGGCCACAAAAGCCATTGTGGGCGAAGTGGCCAAGGGCACGCAGACCGATGTGGATGCGGCGGTCTCGGCTGCGAAATCGGCCTTCATCGGCTGGAGCCGCCGTACGGCGACCGAGCGGGCCGATTACATTCACGTGCTCAAGGATCTGGTGAAGCGCGACAAGGAAAAGCTTGCCGCCATCATCACATCAGAAATGGGCAAGCCGCTGAAGGAAGCCCGGATCGAGGTGGATTTCGCCATTGGTCTGCTGCGGTTTGCAGCCGAGAATGTGCTGCGGCTTCAGGGGGAGATTATTCCGGGCAGCTCCCCGGAAGAGAAGATCTTGATTGATCGTGTGCCGCTCGGCGTTATCGGTGCGATCACGGCGTGGAACTTCCCGTTGGCGCTTTGTGCACGCAAGATCGGTCCGGCTGTGGCCGCGGGCAATACGATCGTCGTCAAGCCGCATGAGCTGACGCCACTGGCCTGCCTTCATCTGGCAAAGCTGGTTGAGGAAGCCAAAATTCCGCACGGTGTCATCAATGTCGTGACGGGCGACGGCAAGGATGTCGGTGTGCCCCTGGTGGCGCATAAGGACATCAAGCTTATCACGATGACGGGCTCCACGCCGGCCGGTAAGAAGATCATGGCTGCTGCGTCCGAGACGCTGAAGGAGGTCCGGCTTGAACTGGGTGGCAAAGCGCCGTTCATGGTCATGGAAGATGCCGATCTGGACAAGGCTGCAGATGCGGCGGTGGCGTCGCGCTTCGGTAATGCCGGTCAGGTCTGCACCTGTAATGAACGCACCTATATCCACGAGGCCGTCTATGACAGGTTCGTCCAGAAGGTCCGTGAGAAGATCGAGGCTCTGAAGGTCGGCTTGCCGACAGATCCGTCCACGGATATGGGGCCGAAGGTGAGCGAGGACGAGCTCAACAAAGTCCATGAAATGGTCGAACATGCTGTCCGTCAGGGCGCACGTCTCGCTATTGGTGGCAAGCGTCTGACAGGCGACGTGTATGATAAGGGCTATTTTTATGCCCCGACGCTCCTGACCGATGTCACGCAGGATATGGACATCGTGCATAACGAGGTGTTCGGTCCGGTCATGTCGCTGATCCGCGTGAAGGACTTCGACCAAGCGATCGCATGGGCCAATGATTGCCGCTACGGCCTGTCAGCCTATCTCTTCACAAACGATCTCGGCAGGATTCTGCGTATGACCCGCGATCTGGAATTTGGTGAGGTTTATGTGAACCGTCCGGGCGGTGAAGCGCCGCAGGGCTTCCATCATGGTTACAAGGAAAGTGGCCTTGGAGGCGAAGACGGGCAGCACGGCATGGAAGCCTATGTCCAGACGAAGACCATTTACCTCAACGCGTAATGGACGAACGGGCGACGGCATGGCGGTCGCCCGTCTTTTTCTGAAAGGATCAGCGTCATGGTAAAAGTCTTTGGACTTGGCCATCGCTGGCCTCGAAGAAATTGAACTGACAGGACCGCCGGACGCGCTCGAAAAAGCCGGTGCGACCTGGGTGGATAATGAGGTCGTCATTGACGGGACTTGTGTTTTCTCATGCTGTCCAGATGATATTCCGGCCTTTAACAAGGTTGTCGGCAGGCATTCCAGGCTCGGTTGAGATTTTTATCAGTGCATAAAAAAAGGAGGCCTCCCAAGCCGAGAGAGCCTCCTTTTTTATAGGGTAATACGGATCAGATGGTCCCATCCACTGCTATGCGCCCGAGTGCGGGGTCGTCCGTGAAAAAGCCGTCGATGCCCATGTCCAGATAGCGGCGGAGTTCCGCGATCATGCCTTTGGGGTTGCGGGCGGTGTCTCCGGCATCGTTACGAAGCTGGGCCGGGAGGAAGTGGTTTTCTGGCCGTGCCGTATAGGAATGAACCAGAAGCCCGGCCTTATGGGCATCTGTTACGAGCGTAGAGGGTTCAAGCCAGCCGCCTTTGCTGTCCCGCGGGATCAGGTCCGTATTGGACGGGCCGATCACGTCAGCATAGCGGCGAACCTCCTTGAGACCATCGGGCGTCATGAGATCCCCGAAGGTCGTGGTCTTGCCAGCTGCCAGAAGATCCGGCGGAACATCCTTGCGCTCCCCCATAAGGAACATCAGACGCGCCTGCGGGTTGATGGACAGGACGTCGGTCCGGATGCGCCCCAGGTTGCCCGTCTCAAAAGACTGGACTTCCAGCGGGGCCTGCCGGGTGTACTCGTGGGCAGAGATGGTTCGTAGGAAAGTGGCTTCGGGGTTCAGGCCGAGGCTGTTAAAATGGGTGGAGTGCTTGATTTCCGGAACAAGGCCGAAAACCTTACCTGTTGCAGCGGACTGGGCCGCGACCTGTTCGATGACTTCTTCGAAGGTCGGGATTTCGAAATGGTCGTCATAGCGGGTGTTGTGGACCCGGATCGTTGAGAGACGTTCACGGGCGCGAAGGGTTTTGAGCTCGGCGAGTGTGAAGTCTGTGGTGAACCAGCCGGTTTCCGCGCGTCCGTCGATTTTGAGCGTGCGATGACGGGAGGCGAATTCCGGATGATCTGCCACGTCCGTTGTGCCGGCGATGTTGCTTTCATGGCGGACGACCAGATGGCCGTCCTTTGTCATGACGAGATCGGGCTCGATGAAGTCTGCACCATCCATCATGGCGCGGGCATAGGAGGCCAGTGTGTGTTCCGGACGCAGGGCCGAGGCCCCGCGATGGGCGAACACGAGAGGCTTCGGCGCCAGTGAGGGCGCGGCTTTCGCCCGCAGGTGCAGGGCGGGAAGCCCGGCTGCGAGCAGGCCGAGGCTCTGGCGACGTGTCAGCATGGGGCAGTATTCCTTACAGGGCTGCGCTGAGGCTCAGGAAGAACATGCGCGGCGCGATGGGGTAAGCCGAGAACTGACCCGAAGTCTGGGTCGCGTTGATCGTGGACCATCCCTTGGTGTTTGTCAGGTTGGTAATGTTGCCCTGAACCTTCAGGGAGGCCAGATGCGGAATGTTGTGGAAGGTATAGCCCGCATTCAGGTTGAACTGCGCATAGGGTGCCGCCCACATGTCATTGGTATAAGTCGCATAACGTTTGCCAATGACGTCACCGGTGAACTGGCCGTAGGCGTTGCCCCAGTTGGTGGTGAAGACGAACTTCTCGGACCAGTCCGGCATACCGACGACGTTCTTGCCCGCCGTGTGAATGATGCTCGAACCCGTGCTGTAGTTATCGTTATAGGTGGACTTGTTGTAGGACAGCGCGTTGTAAAGCGAGAAATGCGGACCGAAATGGGTGGTGAAGGAGAAGTCCATACCATCCGTCGTCACCGAACCCACGTTTGCGAGCGTTGTGGCCGAGCCGATGATGGACGACAGGGTCTGCGTCGTTGCTACTGCCAGAAGACGGTTTGAGAAGTGGACGTGATAGTATTCGACCTGACCTTCGATCGCCGTCAGTGGGCCGAGATGGACTTGGCGATGCTCACGCAGACCGGTCTCATACGTCCATGATGTCTCGGGCTTGCCGTTCTTCTTGAACTCTTCGAAGGCGGCCTGGCTGGTTGCGCCCCAGGGGGTGGCATTGCCATAGCCTGCGTCCTGATAGGAGCGCATGTTTTCCTGGATGTTGGCGAACCACTGCTCGTGCTTCGTGATGTCCCAGACTGCGCCGAAAGCGGGGAGGAACGGCTTGGCTGCATCGATCTCGCCACCCGGAGCCGTTACGGCATAGGACGGGGAGAGCGAACCGGCCTTTGCAGCGACCGGTAGGGTGCCATTCGTATAGACCAGCTCGGACTTGAAGCCCGCCATCAGGGAGAAGTTCTTCGAAATCTGCCAGTTGTCCTGCAGATGAGTGACGAATGTGTTGGTATAGAAATTGTTGGTGTACTGGTCGATCAGGGCGTTCTGCTGGCGCTCATAAGGCGTCGTCGGGTTGGTGGCGCTCAGCGGATACCAGCGACGGGCCTGTGTGTTGTTGTTGCGCTCATACCAGCCACCGAGTTCGATCGAGTGCTTGCCCAGATGGTAGCGCAGCGTAGACATCAGGCCGCCGCGATTGTCCCAGTATTCGGTCGTCCGCGTTGCATAGCCTGAGCCGCCGAAGACGCTGTTCAGGTCCTGCCCCGGATAATAGGCGGCAAAAAGTGTCGGCAGACCGGCTGCCGAGATCGGACCGGCGACGACACCTTCACCCATATCATGGTGATAATAGATGCTGTTGTCCCAGTGCAGGTTTTCACTGAAATCATGTGTCCATTTCGAATAGGCGAGGAAGTCCTCTCGCTGGGCCGCGGAGTAATAGTTGCGGTAGTTCAGGCCTGCATTTTTGTAGGTTGCTGAATTGATATAGGATTTTGCGTAGTTGAAATTTGGATAGGTGAACGGCCGAACATAGATGCCGTATCCCTGTGGCAGTGTGATGCTGTCCTCGTTGGGTTCGACCTTCTGGGACCAGTCGAAGAAAGTCGAGAAATGGTCGTGTTCGCTGTTGTGCACAAACTTTGCATTGACCTGATAGCCGCCCTGATGGCCGGCAAAGTCCCAGGCGCGTGCGTCCTGACGTGAGAAGGAGACATAGGCCGAGTTGCCGTTGCCGAACTCACCCGTATCGATCCGGGCGAAGGTGCGGAACGTGGACCAGCTTCCGAAAACCTGTTCAATCTGCGCGCCGCGCTTCTTCAGCGGGTCCTGCGTCGTGAACTGGAGTGTTCCGCCAAGGTTAGAGGTGGACGCCGTACCAAGTGCACCGGCACCTGAGGAGACTGACGCTGAACCGATGTTTTCGCTGATGGCTGCACGCTGCGGGGACAGGCCGTTATAGTTACCATAGGCCTGATCGCCGAGGGGGATGCCGTCAAGCGTGTAGCCAAGCTGGTTCTGGTTGAAGCCGTGGACATAGAGCGAGGAGTTCTGCTCGTTATTGCCCCAGGGGTCGGCATTGTTGAACACAACGCCCGGCAGCATCTCAAGCGCCTTGACCGGGTTGATGCCCGGAAGAATGCGCTGGATCTGCACATGGCTCAGCCCTTGTTCAGACCGCGTGCGGCGTGCCGTGATGACGAGCTGTTCCGTACCACCCGCCAGGGCATCCACCTTGGCTTTGTGCCTGGTGTTGCTTTTCGCAGCATGTTTGGCTGGTGTGGCTTTTCTGGTTTCGGCCGCAGCGGCACTGGCAGAGTGCGGAAGGGCGGCAGCCAGCGCAAATGGCGAGCAGAAAACAGTCAGGAGCAGGCGGGAACGCAGCAGGTTGCGCGGCATCTAAGATCTTTCCGGAGCAAAAAGGGATCGGACGCGGCGGACCCTAATCTTTCCTTAAAGAACTGCGTGTGAAGCTCCTGTGAACGTGTAATGACAGAATTATGACAGTCAGGCTGTCTGCCAGCCCAGTCCGACGATCGCCACCCGGCGCCCCAGCGGCGTGTCCTGAAGGACGATGACTTCGCGCTCTTCCAGATAGTTCAGCTGCCGCCGCGCGCGACCAAGAGAGTGCGTGCCATAGGCGCGGGCCAGGGCCTCGTCGCCCGGGCAGGTTTCGCCGTCCAACGCCGTGCGGGCGAGAAGCAGGAAGACGCCCTGCACGTCTTCGGGCAGGGTCGCGGCGATGGCCTGGGCCTGTTTCCAGTCCTCGCTTTCCGAACGTTCCCGGTCCATCCCGGCGCGGATCGTGGCCAGCATGCGGTTGAAAGACCCCAGTTCCAGCACATTGCGCGACAGGCCCTGAATACGTGCCCTGAGCTGGAAGTCCTGATACAGGGTCGCCAGGGGTTTATAGTCCGAGCCTTCACCGGCCACGACTTCGGCCACCAGCGACCAGAGCTGGTCGGGATTGGCTTCGACGGCGACGGCTGCCGGAGCGGGTTCTTCGGCCTCGCGCTCGGCTCCGTAAGCATCGAGTTGTGCCAGAAGGTCCGGCGGGGGAGGGCGGGACTCCCGGCGGGGGCGGGGCGTGAATTCGTGGACCGGTTCAAGAATGATATCTCGCAAGTCTTCAGCCGAGACGGGTTCGAGTGGCACGAGAACCGGCCCCGTGGCGTGGCTTGCGGTCGTGACGGGCCCAATCGCCACAAGTTTCGGGCGGCGGCTCAGGGCAGGGCCAAGTGCCATGAACTGCCCGCGTGCCAGATCCCGGAACGATTCCGCCGCCCGGCGTTCCATGCCCAGAAGATCGGCGGCGCGGGCCATGTCGATATCAAGGAAAGTTCGGCCCATCAGGAAGTTGGACGCTTCCGCCGCAACGTTTTTCGCCAGTTTTGCTAGACGCTGGGTTGCGATCACGCCTGCCAGACCGCGCTTTCGGCCACGGCACATCAGGTTCGTCATGGCTCCGAGTGACAGGCGACGGGCTTCATCAGACGTGTCGCCACCCGTGACGGGCGCGAAAAGCTGGGCTTCGTCCACCACCACGAGCGCCGGATACCAGTGTGAGCGGGGTGCCTCAAACATGCCGTTAAGAAACGCGCCCGCAGCCCGAAGCTGCATTTCGGCTTCGACCTGCTCAAGGTTCAGC
Source organism: Gluconobacter sphaericus (assembly GCF_016757795.1). Lineage (GTDB taxonomy): Bacteria > Pseudomonadota > Alphaproteobacteria > Acetobacterales > Acetobacteraceae > Gluconobacter > Gluconobacter sphaericus. The sequence goes on from NZ_CP068419.1 coordinate 2,094,713, forward strand.
ACCACGGATGCGCGATGGGCGCGCACGCGCTCGCCTGCTGCGCGCAGGCTGGCTTCGGACTGGTCTTCGACGTCAATCACCAGATGGCCGTAATGGTCGGCCAGGGTGACGAAATCGCCTTCCGGATCGATCATAACCTGCTGGACGAGGGTAGCGGTCTGCTCCAGCAGGCGTCGCAGGAGATGCGATTTTCCCGAGCCGGAATTGCCCTGGACCAGCAGGCGCGTGGCCAGGAGTTCCGGCAGATCAATGCAGGTGTCGGAGCCGTCGCGGCCCTGTCCGAGAACGATGGATGTCATGGCGTCAGGCGATAGCGGAATTGGACGATTCTAGCCACCCAAGGACGCCATTTGCCGCAGCATGAGCAGTGGAAAAACACCCCTGAAGCAGATACCCGCCCGTTGGTGCCTCCCAGTCCAGCATTTCACCGGCCACGAAAACACCCGGGCGGGATTTGAGCATGAACTGCTCGTCCACAGCAGCCTGATGTACGCCGCCTGCCGTGGAAATGGCGCGATCAAGAGCGTCCATGCCGATCAGTGGCAGAGGAACGGCTTTGATTGTTTGGGCCAGTTGAAGCGGCGTGGCATCTTTAGGGGTGGCTGACTTTAGAAGGTCGCGAGATGGTACATTCAGCGACAGTGCCTTGCGCAGTCGGTTGCTCTGGCTTTCCCGCTCCCGCTGCGCCAGCAGGCGTTTGAGGATATCATCCACTGAAAGCGTGGGACGCAGGTCGAGTGTAAGGACTGCGCGTTTTTCGGCCGTGATTTTGTCCCGCAGATCCGTCGAGAGCGCGTAGAGCGCGGAGCCTTCCAGCCCGCGTGCTGTGATGGTCAGGTCACCACGTGTCTGCTGCGCCCTGAAGGTCAGGCCAACGGAATGAAGCACGCTGCCTTCGTGCCGCGCTGTGAAATCGGAGGGCCAGTCGGGCAGGAAACCACAATTTGTCGGGGCGAAAGGCTTTATCTCATCCGTCAGGAGATCCGCCCAGCGTCCGTCCGATCCCAGTCGCGACCAGCTTGCGCCTCCCATTGTCAGAACGGTCGCATCGGCCCTGATGGATGCCTGCCCGTCGGCCGTCTCAAACAGCAAACTTGCACCGTCCCAGCCCATAAAGCGATGCCGGGTCCGGATCTGAACGCCCTGTTCTGTCAGACGCTGGAGCCAGGCACGCAGTAGGGGAGAGGCTTTCATCGCGGTGGGAAAGACGCGTCCGGAGGAGCCGGAAAAGCAGGTCTGTCCCAGTCCTTCAGCCCATTGCGTTAACGCCGATGGTGGAAATGTGCGAATGGCCGGTTCCAGCCAGTTTTGTGCTTTGCCGTAGCGGCACAGAAAACGTTCCAGAGGCTCTGAATGTGTCAGGTTCAGGCCGCTGCGACCGGCCATGAGCAGCTTGCGTCCTACGCTCGGCATCCGGTCGAAAACCTGCACCCTGCATCCCTTTGCGGATAGGATTTCTGCCGCGAACAGTCCGGCGGGACCTGCTCCGATAATGGCAATGGATGGGGAAGGGGGTGAAGCATTCATAAGCGCCTGATTGCCATGTGGAGCAGGGTTTGTCAGTCTCCGCGCCCCCAGTTCTGGCGGGAAAGGAACATGACATGCAGATTTTTGAAACAATCGGGGCGCTTCGTGCAGCACGGACGGCTTATCCAGCTCTCGGTTTCGTTCCGACCATGGGGTTTCTGCATGAAGGCCATCTCGGACTGGTCCGGCGGGCTAAGGCGGAAAATGGCGCGGTGGCCGTCAGTATTTTCGTCAATCCGACGCAGTTCGGCCCGAACGAGGATTATGCCTCCTATCCGCGCGATCCCGAGCGCGATCTGGCGCTTTTGAAAGAGGCTGGGGCCGATCTGGTGTTTCTGCCAACGCCCGATGTGCTGTACCCGCCAGGTTCTGCCACCCGGATTGACGTTGGCGGCGTCGCGGAAGAACTCGAAGGTCAGTCCCGTCCCGGACATTTCTCCGGTGTGGCGACGGTGGTGACCAAATTGTTCAATATCGTTCAGCCGCAGCGGGCTTATTTCGGCCAGAAGGATGCCCAGCAATGTGCGGTGGTCCGGCGCTTCGTGGCAGATCTGGATATTCCGGTTGAAATCGTGGTCTGCGATATTGCGCGTGAATCGGACGGTCTGGCCCGCTCCAGCCGTAATGTGCGTCTGACACCTGGAAACCGTCAGAAAGCGCCAGCGCTGTTTCAGGCTTTGCAGGGAGCTGCGCGGCTGTTCCGTAATGGCGAGCGTGATGTGGAGATTCTGGAAAATGCGATGCGCGCGGTCCTGATCGAAGCCGGGCTTCCGGATATCGATTATGCGACAGTTGTGAACGCAGACACGTTCTGCCGCGAACAGCCCTGTTCTAACAACGCGCTGGCGCTTCTGGCTGTGCGGGCCGGGGAGGTCCGGCTGATCGACAACATGCCTCTTTGAGTTGCTCACCCTTCATGCGGTATAAGCATGCACTGCTGACGTACGGAGGATTTCAGACATGCAGAAAACCATCATGCGTCGCGTGGCCCAGGGGCAGGGCCACGAACCCGCCGATCTGGTCATCCGCAATGTTCGGCTGCTCGATCTGGTCACGGGTGATCTTATTCCGACTGATATTGCTATCTGCGGCGACCGGATCGTCGGGACTTACGGTGAATACGAAGGTGTCCGGACGATCGATGGCGCAGGTCGGATCGCCGTGCCGGGCTTTATCGATACCCATCTACACGTCGAATCCTCTCTGGTGACACCGTTCGAGTTCGATCGTTGCGTTCTGCCGCATGGTGTGACGACGGCCATCTGCGATCCGCATGAAATGGCCAATGTGCTGGGGCGTGCGGCGTTCGACTACTTTTTGGCCGCTGCCGAGCGGACCATCATGGATCTGCGCGTCAACCTGTCGAGCTGTGTTCCAGCCACGTCCATGGAGACATCGGGCGCGGTTCTGAACGTAGATGATCTGGTGGCCTATCGGGACCATCCGAAAGTGATCGGTCTGGCCGAGTTCATGAACATTCCGGGCGTTTTGAATGGCGATCCCGGATGTGTGGACAAGCTGGCGGCTTTTGCAGACGGTCATATTGACGGTCATGCACCACTCATGCGGGGCAAGCCCCTGAACGGCTATCTGGCAGCCGGCATTTCAACCGACCACGAAGCCACGGCTGCTGACGAAGCACTGGAGAAAGTCCGTAAGGGTATGACGGTCCTGATCCGGGAAGGATCGGTCTGCAAGGATCTTGAGGCGTTGGTACCGCTTCTGAACGTCGCGACTTCGCCGTTCTTTGCGTTCTGCACTGATGACCGCAATCCGCTCGAAATCGCCCATGAAGGCCATCTGGATTTCCTGATCCGCCGTGCCATTGAACTGGGTGTGGAGCCGCTGGCCGCATATCGGGCGGCCTCATTGTCTGCTGCCACAGCTTTTGGCCTAAAGGATCGTGGACAGATCGCGCCGGGCAAGCGTGCGGATATCGTCCTGCTTGATGATCTGGAGCGCTGTCAGGTTTCAGACGTCATTGCCGCCGGGCGCCTCGTGAATGATGCCTTGTTCGCAAGCCGCGAAATTGTGCCTCCGGTCGGATTGGAAAGCGTGAAGCTCTCCCGCCCCGTAACGGTGCAGGACATGGCTGTTGAAGGCAGCGGCAGAAACCGTGCTGTTATGGGGGTTATTCCTGGTCAGATCATCACGGATTTTTTGCGTCTGGACCTGCCTGAAGGCCATGGCCACGTTCTGCCTGATCCGGAACAGGATGTTGCCAAAGTCTGCGTCGTAGCGAGGCATGGGCATAACGACAATATCGGGCGTGGTTTCGTGCGGGGTTTTGGCCTGAAGGAAGGCGCGCTGGCGTCGTCTGTCGGGCATGACAGCCATAATATCTGCGTTGTTGGAACCAGCGACGCCGACATGGCCTGTGCGGTGAACCATCTGGAAAAAACCGGCGGTGGTTTTGTGGCGGTCCGTAATGGACAGGTGCTCGCAGATCTACGCCTCCCGGTCGCAGGCTTGATGAGCGATGCGCCTTACGAACAGGTCCGGGATGATCTGATTGTCCTGCGTAAGGCGGCGAGGACGATGGGTGTTGTTCTGGAAGAGCCGTTTCTGCAACTGGCCTTCCTGCCCCTACCCGTGATTCCTCATCTCAAGATCACGGATTTCGGGATGATTGATGTCAGGACGATGAGCTTCGTTTGAAGAATGGCTGCCTGAGGGCAGCCATTCACAAAGATAATACAGGTGAGACGGCTTAGGCGCGTATGGCTTGGGCGGATGTCTCATCTGCGTCTAGCAGACAGGGGGCCGTGTTGACGATCTGAACGTCGTTTCCGGTTGGTTCGTTATCACCTGGCGGCAGAGGGCGCAGAACTATTGGTCCATCGCAGGCTTGGGTGTTCCCGCTAATACTCGCCGGGCAGGTCTGTGTTCAGATGGGGGAAACGCCCCCCTCTCAGGTTGCGTGGGTAATAAGGTGACCGTAACAGCCGCGATTGTTTCAAGGCTGCCTGTTGGGAGCATCATTGCCCGAACCGGATCGCAATGGCGCCATCTGCTTGATGACTAGGGCAAGCGGAACAGCGTGTTCTGACACTATTGACGTTGGATAATGACGGGCGTGTTCGATGCAATGCCTCAAACCCTGGCTGACAAGATCGACAGTATGATGGTTCGGGCACATCATTTCGAGCGGCCCCTTCAATAAACTCAGGAACTGGCGGCGCATCGCCACCCTATATGACAAAGCCAAGGGATCATATTCTGGCTTCGTCAATCTCGCCTCAACGCTCCAGTAGATACCCTTTGTCCACGAAATCTAAGGATCGACATGGGAGGGGCAAAAGTGACGGTATCCATTCGTGGACGAATGACGAGAACGTCCGAAATGAAGCGCGCTGGCCGACTGGCATGCGGTAACGTCCGGCACTGGCCTTGCTGTTCCATACAGGTCAACGTCGAAGCAATTTTGTGAAAGTGGGGCCAAGTTCCGTAAGTGCGAGCGGTATCCATCTCCGTCAGCAGAAAACAGGCGCCGAGTTGGATCAGTGGAAGCCGAACAGGGCGGGGAGGTTCCTGACGATTGAGAAAGGCCGCGGCCCGAAGGCTCGCAGAAGCCGGTTGCACAACTCATCAGACCGACGCCATCACAGGTCATCGGAGCCTCAGAGAAGTTGCCTGCTACGTCCGTGTCGCCGTGCAGATGGAATTGGCACGTTCGGCGATGTTAAGGCTAAGACCCGCCCGTCAAACCTGTTCAGGAAGGTGTCAAAGACGCAGAGTAATTGGCGGAATATAGCGATTTCTGAGATCAGTGGTGGACCTGACGCGATTCGAACGCGTGACCTTTGCCTTCGGAGGGCAACGCTCTATCCAGCTGAGCTACAGGTCCATGCGCCTTCAGATAACTGCTTCGGCGACAGATTGCCAGCCCTCTTTTTTGAAAGTTCTGTCGTTCGGACATACGGCTGGCAGAAGGTCACGGAAAAGTCTGCGTCTGGGCGGTGGCCTGCCATGCGCTGGCAGCGATATCACCGCCTGATGGCAGGAAGTGGTCGGGGTCTGTTAACCATGAGACGGCATCCTGTGCCGCCCCCCGGTGGTCCCGGCTGAGAAGGTGGTGTGCGTCGGGTAGTTCGTCGATCCGGGTGTCGGGGGGCAGTTTGCGCAGCAGGCGTGCAGTGAAGGGTGGCAGGACGAACTGGTCACGGCCACCAAAAATGATGAGCAGCGGGGTCCGGGCCTGGGGCGCGGCTTTGTAGGCAGTCTGCATCAGCAGGGTTAAGCCATAGAGCGGATGGATTGTTGAACTGTGCAAGGTGAGGGGATCGAAATACATCCGCCGCAGGGCCTTGATGTTGTCGCTTGCAACCCGGTGACCAGGAACGGCCGAACCGTCCAGCTTCCAGTTTGGGGCCAGGAGATCAAGAGTGCCCAGAATGCTCTCCCAGGGCTGGCCGATATCGAGCGCCGCAGGGGCAAGCAGGATCGTGCTGTTGATATGGGGCGTGTCTGTCGCGGCCAGCAGCAGGGCTATGGCGCCGCCCATGCTTTCTCCCATGATGTGAATGGGTGTGTCGGGATAGCGAGTGTGCAGCCAGAGCACCTGTTCGCGAGCGTCCTGCACCAGTCTTGCCGTGCTGCTCCATTCACCCCGGTCGGCAGTTTCTCCAAAGCCGCGGATGTCCGGCGCGACGAGTGTAAAGCCCTGGGCTGTGAAGACCGGTGCGGCGAACTCCCAGGCATCCCGGCTGTCGCCGTAACCGTGCAGGGCCAGGATGATGCCACGGAGGCTGGGTGTGAGGGCCGGATACAGTCGGAGGGGAATATGGGCGCCATCCGACATGTCGAGTGTGAGTGTCGGGGAGATGAGAGCCGTTTCCTGTGCTGTCGGATGCAGGTCTGGAATATGAGGTGCCGTGCAGCCCTGTAGCGCTAGCGGAGACATCAGGCAGAGCAGTCCGAAGGAAAGACGTCTGAGGCGGTTTGAAACGGAGGGGAATGAGCCTATCATCACGAATGATTTTAGAACGTCCGCTCCTTCGGGGCGAGAAGGGAGACATTCGTGCAGCCAGAAAAGTCTGATCTGGGAAAGCCTGTTTCGGGAAAGCCCCATCTGGTCCTGATCGACGGATCTGGTTTCATCTTCCGCGCCTTCCATGCTCTGCCGCCGATGAGCAGCCCGCAGGGCGTTCCGGTCAATGCGGTGTATGGCTTTACGAATATGCTCACGCGTCTGCTGCGGGATCATGTGGGTACGCATCTGGCCGTGATTTTCGACGCCGGCCGTGTGACGTTCCGCAACGAGATCTATCCACAGTATAAGGCGCACCGTCCGGAAGCACCGGAGGACCTGCGCCCGCAGTTCGGTTTGATCCGTGATGCCACGGCCGCCTTTAATGTACCGTCGATCGAGCTTGAGGGCTGGGAGGCAGATGATCTGCTCGCCGCCTATGCCAAGGCGGTCGTTGAGGAGGGCGGATGTTGCACCATCATTTCGTCAGATAAGGACCTGATGCAACTCGTGCGTCCCGGCGTTGAGTTGATGGACCCTATGAAGCAGAAGTCGATCCGCGAAGCCGAGGTCGAGGCCAAGTTCGGTGTCCGTCCCGATCAGGTCGTGGATGTGCAGGCGCTGATGGGGGATTCGACGGACAATGTCCCCGGCGTGCCCGGTATCGGTCCAAAGGGCGCGGCACAGCTCGTGAATGAGTACGGCACGCTGGAGCAGATTCTCGCTGCCGCACCGGGCATGAAAGCGTCCAAACGGCGCGACAACCTGATCGAACATGCCGATGCCGCGCGTATGTCACGCAAGCTGGTGCTGCTGGACGACAACGCGCCGATGCCGCAGCCGATCAGCGAACTCGCTTGCCGTGAGCCCGTACGTGAGACCCTGCGGGACTGGCTGGAAGAAATGGGATTCCATTCCACCATCCAGCGGATGGGGCTGGGTCTGGCCGCAAAGCCGCGTTCGTTCACGCGCCAGATCGTCCGGCCTGACGACAAGGCAGCGGAACGGGACGACGCTGCGACAATCGCGATCCCTGATGCACCTTATGGTCCCTACGAGACCGTGACGGATATTGATACGCTGGACCGCTGGATTGCGGATGCGCGGGCCGCAGGCGTGGTGGCCGTCGATACCGAGACGGATAGTCTCAACGCGCGGCAGGCCAATATGGTTGGGCTGTCGCTGTCGGTCGCGCCGGGGAAGGCGTGTTATGTGCCGTTCCTGCATGAAGTGACGCGTGATCTGCTGGAAGAGGCTCCGGCAGATGAGCCCGCCAGTTGCCAGCTTGATCGTGCTGAGGCGCTGGAGCATCTGGGGCCGCTGCTGCGTGATGCGTCCGTCCTGAAAGTGTTTCAGAATGCGAAATACGATCTGACCGTTTTTCGCGGCGCAGGCATCTCCGAGATCACGCCCATCGATGACACGATGCTGATTTCCTACGCCCAGTCGGCCGGTGAGCACGGGCAGGGGATGGACGAACTTTCCGAACTGCATCTGGGTCACACGCCCATCACTTATGATTCTGTAACGGGAACGGGTCGCAAGCGCATTCCGTTCGCACAGGTCGCGATTGACGCGGCGACGGCTTATGCCGCGGAGGATGCGGACGTCACGCTGCGTCTGTGGCAGGTGCTGCGCCCGCAGTTGCGGACCCGTCAGGCACTGGCGCTGTATGAAGAAATCGAACGTCCGCTGATCCAGATCCTGACAGATATGGAAGATGCCGGCATCAAGGTGGACGCCACAGAACTGCGCCGCATGTCCGTCGATTTTGCCGAACGCATGGGAGCGATCGAGCAGGAGATCCATGAACAGGTTGGGCGCAGCTTCAATGTCGGTTCTCCCAAGCAGCTTGGTGAAATCCTGTTCGACGAAATGGGTCTTCCTGGCGGAAAGCGGACGAAAAGCGGAAGCTGGGGCACGGATTCCGGGATTCTGGAATCACTGGCCGAGCAGGGGCATGACCTGCCGCGCAAAATTCTGGAGTGGCGCCAACTCGCCAAGCTGAAATCGACCTATGCCGATGCGCTGGTCCAGCAGATGGATCAGGACACGCAGCGGGTCCACACGTCCTTCCAGATGGCGATCACTACGACGGGCCGTCTGTCCTCCAACGAGCCGAACCTTCAGAACATCCCCATCCGTACAGAAGAAGGCGCACGCATCCGTAAGGCGTTCGTTGCCGCTCCCGGTTGCGTTCTGCTATCGGCGGATTACAGCCAGATCGAATTGCGCCTTCTGGCTCATGTTGCACAGATCGAACCTTTGCTTGAGGCGTTCCGTCTGGGTCAGGACATTCATGCCCGCACGGCGTCTGAAGTCTTCGGTATTCCGCTCGAAGGCATGGACCCGCTGACCCGTCGCCGGGCCAAGGCCATCAATTTCGGCATTATTTACGGTATCTCGGCTTTCGGTCTGGCGCAGCAGCTCCAGATTTCTCCGGGTGAAGCACGCTCCTATATTGATGCCTATTTCGCCCGATATCCCGGTATCCGCGCCTATATGGAGCGGACCAAGGAAGAGGCGAAGAAGCACGGCTATGTCACCACGCCGTTTGGGCGTCGTTGCTATGTGCCGGGCATTGCCGAAAAGAATGGCGCCCGTCGCGCCTATGCGGAGCGTCAGGCCATCAATGCCCCGCTTCAGGGCGGAGCGGCGGATATTATCAAGCGTGCCATGGTCCATTTGGCGCGGCGTTTGCCCGAAACGGGGCTGAAAGCGAAAATGGTTCTTCAGGTGCACGATGAACTGCTCTTCGAAGTTGAAGAGCAGGATGCGAAGGCACTGGCGGAGTTTGTCCGCACAGAAATGGAAGGGGCCGCCAAACTCGACGTGGCCCTTGAAGTAGAAACCGGTATCGGCCCCAGCTGGGCTGACGCACATTAAAGACAGGAAGGTCATGCAGACCAATCATGAACGCCGCAAGAAGGTCGGCAATCGCATCATCTGGGGCGTTCTCGCCGTGGCGGTCGTTCTGGGATATGTCGGCTTCCATCTGGCGTCTAACGGTGGGCCGGGTCTGCTGGTCCAGTCCAACGGTAACGAGGTGGGCGGCAGCTTCCGTCTTGATTCGCTTGGCGAGAGCACCGTCACCGAAGGCGATTTCCACAATACCTGGATGCTCGTCTGGTTCTTTGATGCCAACTGCCCCGAGGACAAGTGCAAGCCTGTGCTGAAGAGCATGGAGCAGGCACTGGTCACGCTGCGTCCGGAAGGCATTCGCGTTTCACCTCTCGCCGTGTCCCTCAATCCGTTCGACGAGGCTGACCCGCTTAAGGAATATGTCCTGCCCGTCGCACCGCATGTCATGCCGTTCACGGGCACGCCGAACATGATCAAGGCCATGACGGCCGAATATCATGCGCCGCTCCAGAAGGAGGGGGACCATTTCGTTCCTGCGCCGCAGATCGTCATTATGGACCCGAATGCGCGTTATGCCGGCACTATTCCAGCTGATGGCAACGCAGATGCTCTGATTGCGCGTCTGCGTGAACTGGCGAAGCGCTGAATGAAGCGGGGGGCTGCGCTTCTCGCGGCGGGGTTGTTTCTGGGACTGGGGGCTTTTCCGGCACTTGCCGAAGAGCAGACATCGCCTGACTGGAATGGCATCACGCTTGGCAGTCCCCATCGCGGCGGCACGTTGCATCTGACGGCGGATGGGCCCGGCGGCACGCTGGACCCGCAGATTAATTACGGCACCCAGTACATGCAGGTGTTCGTCAACATGTACGATCCGCTGTTGACCTTCCGCCTGGCGCGGGGAACAGCAGGGTTGGAAGTGGTGCCGGACCTTGCCGACGCCATGCCGCAGATCAGCCCGGATGGCCTGACATGGCGCCTGCATCTGCGGCCGGGGCTGCATTTTTCCGATGGTGCGCCCGTGCGGGTGGAAGACGTGGTGGCGTCTTTCCGACGGATCTATCGCGCCGGAAGCCCAACTGCCGCCTCATTCTATGGCGGTATCGCAGGTGCTGCCGACTGTCTGGAAAAGCCTGACCGCTGCATGCTACCCGGCGTTGAGGGGCATCCGGAAACCGGCGAGATCATTTTTCATCTGACGAAGCCGGACGGCGAATTCCTCTACAAACTGGCATTCCCTCATGCGGTGATCCTGCCCGCCGCAACGCCTGCACACGACATGGGTGGAACGACCGTCCCCGGAACCGGGCCGTATCGCATCACGCAGTACGATCCGGGACACGGGATGGTTCTGGAGCGCAATTCGTACTTCCACGTCTGGAACCCCCAGGCCCAGACGGACGGTTTTGTGGACCGGATTGAATATGATTTCGGCCTGTCGGACGAAGCGCAGATCACGGCGGTCGAGCAGGGGCGTTATGACTGGATGCTGGACGCCAAGCCTGCGGATCGTCTGGGTGAACTAGGCGCGCAATACACGTCGCAGGTCCATATCGAGCCGCTGCTGGGCCTTTATTATCTTGCGATGAATACGCATGAAAAACCGTTCACTGATGTGCGGGTGCGCCGGGCGGTCAGCATGGCCGTCAATCGCCATGCCATGACGATCCTGTTCGGAGGCAGTGCGATTTCCGAACCTCTGTGCCAGATGGTGCCGCACGGAATTCCCGGCGCCGATCTGGGGCTGAACTGCCCGCAGGATCTGGAGGGCGCACGTCGTCTGATTCATGAAGCGGGTGCGGAAGGGGCATCCGTGACACTGGTCGTTCCCAACCGGGCCATAGAACTTGGGATGGGCACGTATTTGCGGAATGCTTTGCAGGCCGTCGGCCTGAACGCGCAGCTTCGTCCGATTACGGCAGGTCTTGCGGACTCTTACGAACAGAACACCGCCAATCACGTCCAGATCGCATTATCCTACTGGTTCGCGGATTACCCCTCCGCCTCAACTTTCCTCGACGACCTGTTCGGGTGCGACAATTATCATCCCAACGCAGCCGTCTCCCCGAACTTCACGGGGTTCTGCGACCAGCATGTTCAATCTCTGTTCGATCAGGCCAAAGCCGAGACAGATCCGACCAAAGCGGCTCCGATCTGGCAGGAAGCCGGTCACGCCATCATGAAACAGATGCCCGGCGCGCCCATGATCCAGATGAAAACGGTCGATTTCGTCTCGAAACGGCTCGGGAACTATTTTTCAACCCTTCTGATCCACATGCTGTTTTCTCATGTCTGGGTGCGATGATAAAAAAATGGAGACGGTTAATCTGATATATTATTATAGTGTGATAAATAATGGTTTATAGCGGTATTGAGTAGGCTCTGGATAGTTTCATTCGGAACAAGGTATGGATCATAACTGAAGTTATTCATATTAGGTACATCGTTTTTCATAAAAGACCAGAAATATACTATAGGTATGACTTTGGGCGGAATTTCTCCTTCTATGTGTACGTCTACACATAGAAGGAGACTTTTGGGTGCTTCCCCCGAAATTTTGGGGATAATAGGCCTGGTGATATCTGCCTTCGAATATGTAACCTTCTCTGAAGGGAGGGACGGCTCCAGCAAGGGAGGAACCTCCCATACCTGTCCCAGATGGTCTTCACCTAAAACGGTAATGTCTACGGTTTGACCTGTATCAGTATAGAAAAAGAAAGATCGGCTCCCAGGAATCCAATTATAGCTCAAATGAATTTTTTTAGAGGTTCCGTCGGTCGATAGATGGCATTTGAGATCTCCAAAAATCGAGAAGCATCCAGGAATAGGTCGAAAATCGTTTCCGTCATGCCACAGACACTTATAGGCGAGGCCATAATTGTTATTGAGCGTTGTTTGTGTGCCTCTTTCATCCAGCATGAGATGATTCATGATGGTTATCAGGCTGTTTTCGGTCTCGGCTGTATTGTTGGGATCAAGATGCAGTTGCTTGTCACAAAGGCGCATCTTTTTGGTAACGACATCTTGAGCATTCTTTTCTCCCAAAATGAACGATTTTCCGGTTTGGAAACGCTCGGCGAGAGAAAGCCCTTGGCGGAGGTCGATCTTGAAGGCTGTTGCCGGATCGTTCGCTGAGCCCGAGAAAACGCCTGTGATGTCTGTATTGGTTGTGAAATCAACGGGCCGGTCAGCCAAAAAGTGTCGCAGATCTTCCAAGTTTCGAATAGCTTCAGCTTTCTCCCGCAGTTGATAACAGAACTGTAGGATGATCGCCGGATCTCCTGCTCCACCGATTGCAAAGACATCGTTGAGTCGCATGATCTTTTGGTGAGCCGATTGAATTTTCGGTATGGATTTGCCGAGCGGCATGAGGATGCCATCGGTAGCCGGGGTACCAAAATGGAAGACGGCCATGTCACCGATGAGAACAGGCACGTCGTCACGGATTTCTGCGATAATTACTGTCATCTAACCAGGTTCTATTCTGTCAGAGTCCGATATCGCTGCGGAGGATCTTGTCTTCCCACTGGATCGCGGACGCTCCTTCATAGGCAAGCTTCCGGGCCTCTTCAAGCGTTGTGGCCTTTGCACAGACAGTCAGCACGCGGCCGCCATCTGCGACCAGAACGCCATCGACCAGTGTTGTGCCCGCATGGAAAACCGAGACGCCCGGAACGGCTTCTGCGCGTTCGATCCCGTTGATGCGGCCGCCTTTCTTCGGGGCGTCCGGATAACCGTTCGCGGCCAGTACCAGCGAGATCGAGTGATCGTCAGAGAATTCGGCGGCTGCGTGTTTCAGATTGCCTTGGGCCAGTGCGGCAAGGATCGGTAGCAGGTCCGATTGCAGGCGGATCAGCAGGGCCTGCGCTTCTGGGTCTCCGAAGCGGACATTGTATTCGATCAGCTTTGGCCCTTCGGCCGTCAGCATCAACCCGGCGAAGATCACGCCACGGAACGGCGTGCCGCGTCGGACCATTTCGGCCAGCATCGGGCGCACCATGATGTCGAGCGCTTTTTCCTGCATCTCACGCCCGAAAGCGGGGGGCGGGGAAATCGCTCCCATGCCGCCCGTGTTCGGGCCGGTATCGCCATCGCCGAGGCGTTTGTGATCGCGTGCGGCACCGATGAGTACGGCCTTGTCGTCCGAGCAGAACGCGAAGAGCGAGACTTCCTCGCCGACCAGGCATTCCTCGATCACGAGCGGCATGCCGAGCCTGCGAATGGCGTCTTCAGCCTCTTCAACGCTCTGGGCGACGACCACGCCCTTGCCGCCAGCCAGACCATCCGCTTTGATGACGATCGGTGCGCCACGACGACGAACGAACTCGATAGCCGGCGCTTCGTCTTCAAACTGCTCCCAGCGTGCGGTTGGAATGCCGGCTGCGTCTGCCACGTCCTTTGTAAACGCCTTGCTGCCTTCCAGTAGGGCCGCGGCCTTCGTCGGACCCGCGCACGGAATGCCAGCCTCGGCGCAGGCATCCGCCAAGCCGGCGACCAATGGCGCTTCCGGACCGGGTACGATCAGATCGATCTGCTGTTTCTGTGCGAACTGCACCAGCCCTGCGACATCGTCGGCCTTCAGCGGAACGAGCGTGGCAATGGACGCCATGCCGGGGTTGCCCGGAGCCGCATAAAGAGCGCTCAGGCTCGGCGAGCGCGCAAGACATGTAGCCAGGGCATGTTCACGCCCTCCGGACCCGACTAGCAAAACGCGCATTCCGCTTATCCTTTATTCTGCACTCATGGGCTTCGTTTGAGGGCGTGCGTAGCATAGACTGATGCCATGATGGAGAGTGATGGCGCGTCGATCCGCGGGAATGTGCCGCAATATTCGGTTTCCGAGATTTCCGGTGCGATCAAACGTACTCTGGAGAGCGGATTCGGGCGCGTGCGCGTGCGTGGCGAGATCACGGAGCTTAAGCGCTATCCGTCCGGGCATATTTATCTTTCGCTCAAGGATGAAGGTGGCAAGATTGCGGGTGTGATCTGGCGCGGGAGTGTCTCGCGCCTCGGCATGGCGCCAGAGAATGGCAATGAGGTCATCGCGACCGGCCGTGTCTCGGCCTATGGCGAGCGCTCCAGCTATCAGCTTGTCATTGACCGTATGGAGTTCGCGGGCGAGGGCGCACTTCTCGCCAATATCGAGCGCCTGCGTCGCAAGTTGCTCGAAGAGGGTCTCTTCGATCCCGAGCGCAAGAAAGCCATTCCGTTTCTGCCGTCTCTGGTGGGTGTCATCACGTCGCGTTCCGGCGCAGTGCTGCATGATATCATGACGACAATCAGTCGTCGTTTTCCGCGTGACGTTCTGCTCTGGCCGGTGCCGGTACAGGGAGAAGGCGCGGCAGCCCAGATTGCTACCGCCATCGAAGGCATGTCCGTCCGACGTCCCCGCACGCCGGATGTTTTGATCGTCGCGCGTGGCGGTGGGTCTCTTGAAGACCTGATGGCTTTTAATGACGAACGCGTCCTTCGCGCTGTTGTTGCTTGTCCTGTGCCGGTCATTTCCGCAGTCGGGCATGAAACTGATACGACGTTGATCGATCTCGTGTCGGACCGTCGCGCGCCCACTCCAACCGCCGCCGCTGAAATGGCCGTGCCCCTGCGCTCGGAAATGGTCGCGGACATGGCGCATCGTAATGCGCGTCTGACGGGTGCGCTCACCCGGGTTATCCAGACGGCCCGCGCGCGACTGGATCAGGCCGCTGCCCGTCTGCCCGATCTGCCCGGTCTGCTGAATTCCGCACGGATGCGTCTGGATGATCGTGGCCAGCGGCTCGATCTGGCGCTTCCGTCCTTTGTGATGCGCATCCGCAACCGGCTGGATGCGCCGGGGATGCATCTGCCATCGCCGGAGCTTCTGATCGGACGCAGCCATACGCGGCTACAGGCTTTGCGTTTGCCCGCGCCCGAAGTTCTCGTCAGCCGTGCTCGCGCGCGCCTGACGGCACCCAAGACGCATCTTCCCAGTCCACAATTGCTGATCGAACGCCGTCGTGCCGCCCTTCGGGGCGTGTCGGTTGAACTGGATACGACCTGGCAGCGTTCGCTCCAGAATTTTCAGCTCCGAACCGAGCGCCAACGCCTGTCGCCGGACGTTCTTAGGAGTGCCATTCGTCTCCAGCTGGCCCGGATTCAGGGACTGGGCAGCCATCTTGAGGCAGTCTCACCTCGAGCTATTCTCAGCCGGGGCTACGTCCTCGTGCAGGATGTGAACGGACAACCCGTCACCAGTGCGGAGGCCCGTCCTGTTGCGGATCGCGTCGTTCTGTCTTTCGCTGATGGTGATCGTGGGGCAAGACTGGACAGTCTGTCGCCGCAGGGCGATCTTGGACTGTAAATCTTCCATCCACCCGATCTGTGATCCGGAGTCTGCATGCGTTCGTTCTGGTTGAGTCTTGTTGCCCTGCCGCTGCTTGCAGCCTGTGCCCAGCAGCCGACGGCGCCAGCGCGTCCTGCGGGCTCGTCTCCGACGCAGGCCAAAATCCCGCCGCAGGACTTTGCGCCGGGCCTGGCCGAGGAGACGTCCGAAGACGGCAAGAAGAAGCTGTTCAACGATCCTTCGGCCCCGTTGGATACGCCGCTCTGTGGTACGGCGCTTCAGGAGCAGGCGCAGGCGGGGGCGGCGATCTATCCTCAGAGTGTGGCGAGCACGAGTTCCTGCCCACGCAATGCCTGTTTTCAGCCGCTGACCGGGACTTATATTGCGGCAACCGGCGCACAGAGCGTGTGCCGCTAAAGCAGGCTTTAGGGGTTATTCGGGACAAAAGAAAAAAGGCCGGTGGGGATATCCCCACCGGCCTTTTTTGGTTCGCGGAGCGCGCTGACGGATCAGCGCTTCCACCAGCCGGCACGACGCTTCGTTGGCGCGACTTCATCGATGTTCACCGGCTGAAGGATATTCCCTTCCTCGGTGGTTTGGGTTTCGACGGGCTTGGCCTTCGGTGTGCGACGGGCGCGGGTGCGCTTCGGCTTGGCGGCTTCTTCAGAAACAGTCTCTGCGGAAGTCGCAGCTGCTTCCGCGATGGGCTCAGCCGGGGCTTCAGCCTCGACGGGCTGAGCCTTCGGCGTCCGGCGTGTCCGGGTCCGACGCGGCTTGGGAGCCTCTTCGGCCACAGGCTCTTCTGAAGTCAAAGCGGTTTCTGTCGCCGGGGCTTCTTCCGTAATGGTCTCGGCCGGAGCGGTTTCCACAGCCTTGGCGCGGGTCGGACGACGTCCGCGGCCACGACGGGGCTTGGCGGTTTCCTCGACTGCTGGTTCTTCCACGACGATGGGCGTTTCAGCAGCCGGGACATGCTCGATCACGATTTCCGTGGGCGTGCTGATCCCAGTCTGAAGGGCTTCGGTCGTCCCTTCAAGTTCGGCCTGCTCGATCACGTCGAAGATGTCGAAGCTGCCACCGAACGGATCGGCAGGCGTCGGACCCGTATAGCGACGCGGTGCCGGACGTTCCTCGCGCTCTTCACGACGATGCTGGGTACGGGCCGGGGCAGGTGCGCTCGAACGGTTGGTTACTGCCTGGCGTGTCGGGGCGACGTCACGGACCTCGGATACGGGCTGTGCAGCCGTATCGTCAGAGCCTTCAGTGTCCTTGAGGACACGCTTGAAGCGGGTACGGCGACGGCCCGGGATAATACCGTTTTCGTCAGCGGCTTCGGGAGCGGGGATCTCGCGCGTTTCAGCCTTGGGAACATCCTGCTCCTGGCTGTATTCCGCTGCCGGGACGTCACCGTTCTGCTCGCGACGGCCCCCACGACGGCGGCGGCGGCGGCGGCGGCGGCCTCCGTTGCTTTCCTCCTCGCTCTCGGATGTCGTTACGTCTTTGATGATCTCGGCGTCGACAACAGGCGTTTCCGTCCGCACGACGACAGGCGCTTCTTCTTCGATGATCTCGATCGTACGGACATGCTCCGGTGCGCGTTCCGGCGCACGGATCTGGGCGGGAGCCGGGGTCTGGGCCTGAAGGCGCTCGATGCGCATATCAGCCGCAGCCAGGTTCTCCTCCGTGCAGAAAATCACCTGCATGCGGTGATGGCGCTCGATATCCGCCAGCCAAGAGCGCTTGTGATTGAGAATGTAAAGCGCGATGTCCGAGCCTACATGCACCTCGATTTCGGACGAACGCTGGCGTGCGCCTTCCTCGTCAATGGCGCGCAGGACGTGTAGGGCCGAGCTCTCGGTGCCACGGATGAAGCCGGTGCCCTGACAGTGCGGGCAGGGTGTCAGTACAGATTCAGCAATGGACGGACGCAGGCGCTGACGGGACATTTCGAGCAGGCCGAAATGGGAGATATGCCCGACCTGAATGCGTGCGCGATCGGAGCGCAGAGCCTCCTTGAGGCGCTTCTCAACCTGCGCGTTGTGGCGGCGGCTTTCCATGTCGATGAAATCGATCACGACCAGACCGGCCAGATCGCGCAGGCGCAGCTGACGGGCGACTTCCTCGGCTGCTTCGAGGTTCGTGCGCAGTGCCGTTTCCTCGATGTTGCGCTGGGAGGTGGATTTGCCGGAGTTTACGTCGATGGCGACGAGGGCTTCGGTCTGGTTAATGACCAGATAGCCACCCGACGGCAGACGCGCCGTCGGCGAGAACATCGCGTCCAGATGGCCTTCGACATTGTAGCGTGCGAACAGGCTCTGGCCGCGGTTCTGCCAGAGCTTCACTTTGTTGGCATTGCTCGGCATCAACAGGCGCATGAACTCGCGTGCGCTTTTCCAGGCTGCTTCGCCATCCACGAGGATGTCTTCGATGTCCTTGGAAAACAGATCACGGATAACGCGCTTGATGAGGCTTGCCTCCTCATAGACCAGCGTCGGCGCGACTGAAGATAGCGCGTGGGAACGGATGTCGTCCCAGAGCTGAAGCAGATATTCGCAGTCGCGCGTCACTTCCTGCGCCGGGCGTCCGGCGCCAGCGGTGCGGACGATCATTGCCATGGACTTTGGCAGGTCCAGCTCTGCAATCACGTCCCGCAGACGGCGGCGATCAGCATCGGATGTAATCTTGCGTGAGACGCCACCGCCACGCAGGGCGTTCGGCATCAGGACACAATAGCGACCGGCAAGGGAGATGTAGGTGGTCAGGGCCGCGCCCTTGTTGCCGCGCTCTTCCTTGACGACCTGCACCAGAAGCACCTGACGGCGGCGGATGACTTCCTGAATCTTGTAGTTGCGCAGGAAACGGGCCGTGCGGCGCGATGCTACGCTTTCCTCGCCCGTATCGTGCTCGCCCCCGACAGTCTCGGGAGCACGACGGTCCTGATTGTCGCCGTCTTCGCTGTCCGTGGCCTCTTCGGTAACCGTTTCGGTCTCGCCATCATCGGAAGACTCGCCGCGTTCGGCAATTTCTTCTTCCTGGAGCGCGATGAGCTTCTCGCGATCTGCGACAGGAATTTGGAAATAGTCGGGGTGGATTTCGCTGAAGGCGAGGAAGCCGTGGCGGTTGCCGCCGTATTCGACGAAAGCAGCCTGAAGGCTCGGCTCTACGCGAATGACCTTGGCAAGATAGATATTGCCCTTGAGCTGCTTCTTGGTCGATGTCTCGACGTCGTAATCTTCGACGCGGTCACCATCCATGACCACAACACGCGTTTCTTCCGCGTGCGTGGTGTCGATGAGCATACGCTTGGTCATGGAAAACTGAACTCCATGACGCTCCACAATGGCTGCCTTGGCCGGGCGGAGAGTCAGATTGTGTGAGGTTGTGGGAACGGCGCAGCCCGAACGCACAGCGGCGGGACACGTTGGGTCCCGTTCCGGTGAGGTCGTTTGCTGCAAGCACGTTGAGTGACATTCGTCCCCTGAACAGACGGCCGGTCCAGAGGCTGGAGCCGGATGAAAAACCTGATCCGGACGGGCAGCTGGCCAGTACCGAGATCCATAAGATCGCCAGTTCGATCCGATCAGGACAGGGTACGGAGGGCTAGTCGCGCATCTGTCAAACGACGGGATGTCGTGGCGGGGACAAGAAAAGGCGGGAGCGGTACGGGAAGGCGTGATCCCGTGTCCGGTCGGACCGCACTTTACAGGTCCCTGTCACGCAGGATGACTGAAACAGCCTTCCGTGGCAAGCGTGGCGTTTTTCATTTGTCCGTGCGCTGTTTTCCGGGCGCTTTCTGCCATGTTCCTGACAGGGTTTTGTGTTGTATAATCGCCCCGTCATTCACCGCTGGACACTGGGAGCAAGGGATGCTGACGCGACGCGCACTGGTAAGTGGTCTCTCAGGGCTACCGTTGCTGACGCCTGTCGCGGCATTCGGACGCCATTCGCTGCATAGGAAACTGCCTGCTCCCGCCGTGCATCGCGGTGCCGCACCTCCGAAACCGCTCGTCATGCTGGATCCCGGTCACGGCGGAAAAGACCCCGGCGCTATTGGAGTTTCCGGTACTTATGAAAAGCATATCGCCGAAGCTGCAGCCTCCGAACTGAGTCGCCAGCTTCTGGCTTCGGGCCAGTATCGCGTTGCTATGACCCGTTCCGAAGACCGCTTCATTCCGCTTGAAGGACGTGTCGAACTGGCGCAGCGCCATCAGGCACATCTCTTTATTTCCATGCATGCCGATGCCCTGCATGACAGGGATGTGCGTGGTGCGAGTGTCTACACACTGTCCAGCGGGGCCTCGGATGCGCAGACTGCCTCTCTGGCGCGGACGGAAAACAGTGCGGATCGCTTCGCCGGTCCGGCCTTTCACGGTATGTCGCCGGATGTCCAGCAGATCCTGGCCAGCCTTGTTTCCGAAGAGACGCGTCGGGGATCGGCTCATATGGCGGCCAGTGTGGTCAATTCGTTCCGAAACAGGATCGGCCTTCTGACCCATCCGTCACGTCATGCGGCGTTCGTAGTTTTGAAATCATCCGAAATTCCATCGGTGCTGGTCGAGATGGGGTTCATGTCCAACCGGCTGGATGAAGCGGCGCTGCGTCAGGCCGTGCACCGCACGCAGGTAGCCAGTGCCATGAAAACTGCCATAGACCGTTATTTCACAACGCATTCCGGCATTATGACCGGCTGACCCGTTTTGTGCGCGGGGGAGACTTTATGATCATGCGGGTTGCGCATGGCGCAAGAATCGGTCATTTAACGCAGCCATGACGTTTCTTTCGATCCTCTCGCTTCGACTTATCGGCCCCTGAACGCCTTATTCTAGGCGGACAGCGCTCCGTTGCGTTCAGGGGATAACAGACCGAAAGCCACCCTGAACCAGACGAGACGATCTCCATCATGACTTTCCATCACCCGTCCTTCGGCACCATCGCCGACGACCGCGTCATTATTTTCGACACTACGCTGCGTGACGGCGAACAGTCTCCCGGCTTTTCGATGAACCTCGAAGAGAAGCTCCGTATGGCCCATGCGCTGAGCGCTCTGGGCGTGGATGTGATTGAAGCCGGGTTTCCCGTGGCGTCTGAAGGTGATTTCGAGAGTGTGCGCCGGATTGCCGAAGATGTCCGTGGATCGGTGATCTGCGGTCTGGCTCGCAGTGGTGGCAAGCGCGATATCGAATCTTGTGGCGAGGCCCTGAAAAAAGCCGAGCGACCGCGGATTCACAACTTCATTTCCACGTCTCCGCTGCACATGAAATACAAGCTGCGTATGGAGCCGGAAACCGTTCTGGAAATCATCGCGTCCGGTAATCAGAAGGCACGTCAGTATACGGATGACGTGGAATGGTCGGCCGAGGACGGTTCGCGGACTGATCCGGACTTCCTGTGCCGCTGCGTGGAAGTGGCGATCCGTAACGGCGCCAACACGATCAATATCCCCGATACGGTCGGTTTCGCCACGCCTGAAGAAATGCGCGCAATCTTCACTATGCTGCGCGAGCGTGTGCCGGGTGCGGATCAGGTGATTTTCTCCGCACATAACCATAACGACCTGGGTCTCGGCGTCGCGAATACGCTGGCGTCCGTCGAAGGTGGGGCACGCCAGATTGAATGCACCATCAACGGCATCGGCGAGCGTGCAGGCAATGCAGCGCTTGAAGAAATCGTCATGGCGCTGCGCACGCGTCACGACCAGTATGGCAAGACGACCGGTATTGAGACGACGAAGCTGCTGGGTATGTCTCGTATGCTGGCTACGATCACGGGCTTTGACGTACAACCGAACAAGGCGATCGTCGGTCGCAATGCTTTCGCACATGAAAGCGGCATCCATCAGGACGGTATTCTGAAAAACGCCGCGACCTACGAGATCATGACGCCGGAGAGCGTGGGCTGGAACAAGACATCACTTGTCATGGGCAAGCATTCCGGCCGTGCGGCCTTCCGAGATAAGCTGGCGCAGCTCGGCTATCCGCCTCTGGAAGATGAGGCCCTGAACGCCGCATTCGCGCGCTTTAAGGATCTGGCCGACAGCAAGAAGGTCATATTCGATGATGATATCCGTGCGCTCGTCGATGACGAGAGCCGCGATCACGAGCGCGTCCATCTGATTTCGCTGGAACTGGCGTCCGGCACGAAGCAGAAATCCCATGCCAAGCTTGAAATCAGTGTCGATGGCGCCATCCAGTATGCGGCTGTAAGCGGCAACGGACCGGTCGATGCAGCCTTCCGCGCTATTGGGGAAGCATTCCCGCATACGGCCGAACTGGCACTGTTTTCGGTCGCTAACGTTACCGAAGGCACCGATGCGCAGGCTCGCACCACGGTGCGCCTGCAGGAAAACGGTAAGCTCGTGGACGGGCAGGGCGCCGATGCCGATACGGTGGTGTCCGCCGTTCGCGCCTATATCCATGCGCTGAACAAGCTGTTGACCAAGCGTGAGCGGACGGAGCCGGAAGCGCTGTCCTGATCCACGGGAGCAGGGTGTTTCACGAAACAGGTATGCAGGGAGACTTGCATACCTGTTTTTTTGTCACGGATAAAACAACTAAAAATAATAGTTTATATAAGAAGTAGACAAATATAACACTATCTGTATTGTTAACTTATCTGTGGAATAAGGGACCGTCATGCCGCATTCATGGCTCTATACGCTTTCAGGGCTGCTGGTCGGTTTTCTGGTGGGAATGACCGGTGTAGGTGGCGGTTCTCTGATGACGCCGCTGCTAATCCTGCTTTTTGGCGTCAAACCGCAATCGGCCGTGGGGACGGATCTTCTCTATGCCGCCATCACCAAGATTTTTGGAACGGTCCTTAATCGTCATCATGGTGTTGTACGTTGGAGAATAGTGTTTCTGCAGATGGTCGGCAGCCTTCCTGCAGGACTCCTGTGTCTGATTTTCCTGCGTCACTTCGGCCCGAGTCCGTTTGTCTCGAAGCTGATTACCGAAGTCCTGGGCGTGGCTCTCCTGCTGACGGTTCCTGCCATCCTGTTCAAACCATGGTTGCAGAAATGGTCCATTGGTGCGGGAACGCTACGCCCCAAGACAGTGGATGTGTTGACGGTTTTTCTTGGTGTCGTGCTGGGCACGCTGGTGACGCTGTCGTCGGTAGGGGCAGGAGCCATCGGCATGGCGGCACTGACAGTGCTTTATCCACGGGTCAGCACGCGGGAACTCGTGGCTACGGATATCGCCCATGCTGTTCCGTTGGCGCTTCTGGCTGGTGGCGGGCACTGGCTTCAGGGCGCGGTTGATAGCGTTGTGCTGGTGGAGCTGCTCATAGGGTCCATTCCAGGCATCCTGCTTGGGACGCTGCTGGCTGGACGGCTGCCGGAGGGTGCGCAGAGATGGTTTCTGGGCATCCTCCTGGCGATCATCGGTCTGAGAATGATCTGAGGCCGATGATTTCAGGCGTCAGGTCTCAGTAACCGTAACCGCCCTGATAGTTCTGGGCCGGCTGCTGCTGATAACCACCTTGCTGTGAGTATCCGCTGTTGGTCGGATACTGGCAGTTTGTGTTAGGTGGGCACTGGTACTGTGGCTGCATGTACTGGCCCCGCTGCTGCGGATAGGCGCCCTGCTGGCCGTTGTAATACCCCTGCTGCTGGCCATTGGCATAGCCGCTCTGATAGCTGGGGCGGTTGGGCGTGGTGACCGCACCTGCACCGGCGCCCAGAACGCCGCCAGCCAGTGCGCCGATCGCCGCACCGCGGCCACCGCCGGCGAGAGCGCCGATCGCAGCGCCCGCTCCGCCGCCCAGAAGGCCGCCCCCCAGTGCGCGTGAGCCAGGATCATAGTTTCCCTGACATCCACCCAGAGCCATGACTGTGGCGAATGCTCCGACCAGCGCTGTACCGCGCAGGGCGGAGTGGGAAAAAGCGGTCCTCATAGTCCGAATCCTTGATCGTCTCTAACGGAATGAGCGATGCTTATAGCTCAATACCCGTTGCGTGGGCGATTGGGGGTTGTCGCCGCACCTACTGCAGCCCCCGTACCGCCTCCGGCAAGGGCGCCGATGAGAGCGCCGCGTCCGCCGCCAGCAAGCGCACCGATTGCTGCGCCACCGCCTGCACCAATAAGGGCGCCCGAGCCTGCGCGGGCACCACTGTCATAAGGGTTGCCACAGCCGGTGAGGGCAACGCCGCAAAGGGCAAGAGCCGCCAGAAAGCGGGGTGTTGTGAAAGTCTTCATGACAAATATCCTCATTTGACATTCCGGTCCGCGTGCCAGTGACCGGTGCGCGGACCGGTTTTGCGGATCTAGACACACAGAACGTGACGGAAGGGTGGCAGGATCAGGGCGCACGATTATTTTTTTCGATGTCTCCTGATGGGATCTGTACGATCCATTAAGACCGGTCGCATTATATTGCGTCTTCGGGCCTTGCTGAACCTGCGTCGTCTGGTTAAGTCCACCCGCGGGGAACCGCCCCGCAATCACGATCCGCCATCTGTCCCCCGCACAGAGCCGCGCCAGGAGTTTTGGATGTTTTCTCGTCTGCTGGGTCTCATGTCTGCCGACATGGCCATCGACCTCGGCACTGCCAATACGCTCGTTTATGTCAAGGGTCGCGGCATTGTTCTCGATGAGCCCTCCGTTGTGGCAATCGCCGAGGTTCGGGGTAAGAAACAGGTGCTCGCGGTTGGTAATGAAGCCAAGCAGATGGTAGGCCGTACGCCGGGAAACATCTCGGCCATCCGCCCGCTTCGTGACGGCGTGATCGCAGATTTCGAAGTTGCGGAAGAAATGATCAAACATTTCATCCGCAAGGTTCACAACCGCCGTGCGTTTGCCAGTCCGCAGATCATCATCTGCGTGCCCTCGGGTGCCACGGCCGTCGAGCGCCGCGCCATTCAGGAAAGTGCGGAGAGTGCGGGCGCGCGCAAGGTGATGCTCATTGAGGAGCCAATGGCGGCAGCCATTGGTGCGGGCCTGCCGGTCACGGAGCCTTCGGGCAGCATGATCGTGGATATTGGCGGTGGTACGACCGAAGTTGCGGTCATTTCCCTCGGCGGCATCGTCTATGCCCGTTCGGCGCGCGTGGGCGGAGACAAGATGGACGAAGCCATCATCTCCTATATCCGCAAGACCTATAATCTTCTGGTTGGCGAAAGCTCGGCCGAGCGGATCAAGATCGAACTCGGTTCCGCCATGATGCCGGACGATCCTGCCAACCCGGACGGTCCGCTGACAGAGATCAAGGGCCGCGACCTTATCAATGGTGTGCCGCGTGAAGTGGTCGTCAGCCAGGCTCAGATCGCCGAGAGTCTGGCCGAACCCGTGATGCAGATCGTTGATGCCGTGACGACCGCGCTTGAAAACACGCCGCCCGAACTGGCCGCCGATATTGTGGACAAGGGCATCGTTCTTTCCGGTGGCGGTGCGCTTCTGTATCGTCTGGACGAGGTGCTGCGTCTCTATACCGGCCTGCCCGTGACGGTTGCGGAAAACGCGCTGTCGTGTGTCGCGCTCGGAACTGGGCGGGCGCTTGAGGAAATGCGTCGTCTGCGAAGTGTTTTGAGCAGCATGTACTGAGGACTGTCTGACGCCGGATGCTGTCCATCCATGCCCGGCAGGTGCTTGCAAAGGCCGTCCTGCCTATCCTGATCCTGCTGGCGGTGGGGCTCGTCCTTCTCGGACTGGTTCGTCGTCCAGCCGTTGATGGAGTGCGTCTGATGGCGACGGATTTCATGGCGCCAGCCTATCATGGTCTGGTCTGGCCACAGGAGCGGGTTAAGGTCTGGCTGATGGATCTGCGCGGTGCGACGGATCTGGCGAAGGAAAATGCCCGTCTGCGGGACGAAAACCGTGCCCTGCGCCACTGGTATGATGTTGCCGTGGCACTTGCAGCAGAAAATGGCCGCCTCAAGAAAAGCCTGCACTGGATCCCGGAGACGGTGCCCCAATATGTGACCGGTCGGGTAACGCGCGATGATGGCGGACCGTATTCCCGCGCGGTCCTGCTGGATGTCGGAAGCGGTCATGACGTGCGGATCGGGGATGTCGCGCTGGATGCCGCCGGGCTGCTGGGGCGCGTCACGGAAGTCGGACCTCATACGGTCCGCGTCCTGATGATCAATGACGATGCGAGCCGCATTCCCGTGACGCTCGGGAGTTCGCATAGCGATGCGATCATGGCTGGTGATGACACGGCGTCCCCACGCCTGATCTTCTATCCGCAGGATCATCATCCCGTTGAAGGTGAGCGTGTCGAGACCCGTGGCCAGAGTACGATGCCGGCTGGACTGCCGGTGGGCACGGTCCATTACAGCGCGCCTAACCGGCCGGTGGTGGTGCCGGATGCGGATTTGGACCGGCTGGATATCGTTCGCGTGTTCGATTACGGCGATGACGACTCGCAGGCTCCGGATGCTCCTGGTCGTGTGCGCGTGAAGAAGCTGCCGCAAAATCCGCTGACCGGTCCTCTGCCGTTCTCATGGCTGCCCAACCTGCCTGACATGCCGGGTAGGGGAGGCCAGTAACGCCATGGTTGCCGAGAACTCAACGCCGCATCTGCATTCCGCCGTCGAGCCGAAACAGACCTTCCGCCGTGCGCTCGATATGGCTGCCCGGGCGGCCATGCCGTCCCTGTTCATCATATTTTCCGCGATCCTGCTTTCGGCGCCGTTCGGCATTCCCGGACAGGCGCAGCTTCAGTTTGGAATTGCGATGTGCACGGTCTGGTTCTGGGCGTACAGCCGTCCGCGCTCCATGCCGGCTCTTGCTGTTTTCCTGTGTGGGCTGGTTGTGGAGATCTTCAGCTTCGGGCCACCGGGAACTGTGCTGCTGTCACTGCTGGTGATTTATGGCGTGGCCCATCACTGGCGCTATGGTCTGTCGCGTCTGGGCTTCATCGTGGGATGGCTGATTTTCAGTATTTTTGCTGTTCTAGCCTCCTTCTTCCAGTGGGCGCTCGTGTGTCTGCATGCGGTGGCACTCCTTTCTCCTGCGCCTGGCCTCTTTCAGGCCGCGCTGACAATCGGTATCTATCCCAGTCTGACAGCGCTGTTTGTCTGGGGACGCCGTACATTTGCCAATCCCGATCAGGCCTGACAGCGTCTTCTGCGTGTCGCGTGGAAGTTTGCTTTCTTTTCCGGATTCTGAATTTCTGCCCTGATGTTTTCCAGAAACACCCCCTTCCGGTCACGGATACGCCAGAAGCATCAGGCCGAGCCTGTGCGTTCGGGGCGTGGCGTCTTTACGCGCCGGGCACTGCTTGTAATGGCAGTCCAGGCGGGGGTGCTCGGCGTGTTAGGGCGAAGGCTCTATAATCTTCAGGTCGTAGACGGAGAGCATCTGCGCCAACTTGCCGAACGGAACCGGACCAGCAAACGCCTACTCGCTCCCGCGCGTGGCACGATCCATGACCGGTTCGGCATAGCGCTGGCGGACAACAAGGTCAGTTGGCGCGCGCTTCTGATGCCGGAAGAAACGACGGATATTCCGGCAGTCATCGAGCGCTTTTCTCAGATCGTTCCGCTGGACGAGCATGACCGGGCCCGTATCGAACGCGATCTGCGGCATGTCCATAAATATGTTCCCGTGACATTGCATGAGTTCCTGTCCTGGGATGACATGGCGCGTATTGAACTCAATGCGCCATCACTGCCGGGTGTGTTGGTCGATGTGGGATCGACGCGGCTTTATCCGTTCAAGGACCTGACGGCCCATATCGTAGGCTATGTCGCGCCTCCTAATGAAGAGGACGTAGCCAAGGACACGACGCTTTCCCTGCCGGGTATGCGCGTCGGGCGTGCCGGGATTGAGCAGACGCAGGAGGCCTCCCTGCGGGGCGCGCCGGGTTCTGTGGAAATGGAAGTCAATGCGGTCGGGCGCGTCATCGGCGAGATCGACCGCGTGGAAGGCCAGCAGGGCGAGGATGTGCGACTGACGCTGGATTCCGTGCTCCAACAGCAGGTGCTCAGCCGTCTAGAAGACCGTGTCGCCAGTGCGGTAGTCATGGATTGCCGTAATGGCGAGGTGATGGCGATGGTCAGCACACCGTCCTTCGATCCATCGCTGTTTGATTCCGGTGTCAGCCACGCGCAGTGGAATGAATGGGCGAATGATCCGCGCACGCCACTGGTGGACAAGGCTGTGTCCGGTCTCTACCCACCCGGCTCCACCTTCAAGCCCGCCGTGGCGCTTGCGGCCCTGAAAGCCGGTTCCGTTACGGCTCAGGACCGTTTCAACTGTCCGGGATATTATGATCTCGGCGGCGTACGCTTCCATTGCTGGAACCGCTGGGGGCATGGCCTCATCAATATGCGCGAAGGCCTGAAATATTCCTGCGACGTCTATTTCTATGAAGTGGCGCGCCGTTGCGGCATGGACCCGATTCAGGCGGTCGGCAATGCTATGGGGCTGGGCGTGAAGCTGGGGATCGAGCTTCCGCATGTGCATTCCGGCGTCATTCCCACGCCGGAATGGCGGCAGAAGCATGGCTTCCACTGGAACGGCGGTGATACGGTCAATGCAGGCATTGGTCAGGGTTTCGTGCAGGTGACACCGCTTGCACTGGCGACCTATGTGTCGCGGATTGCATCGGGGCGGGATGTCCAGCCCCATCTGTTGCGGGCGACCAGAGACCAGCTTTCGGCGATGGCCTCTGTAGATGACATAGGCAAGGTTGATCTCTCGCCAGAATATCTGGACGTCGTGCGCGGCGGTATGTTTGCCGTCGTTAATGAGCCGCATGGGTCGGCCCCCAAGGCGCGGCTTGATCTTCCGGGCATCCAGATGGCGGGCAAGACCGGCTCGGCGCAGGTGCGGCGCGTGTCACGTGCGCTGCGTGAGTCCGGACACTTCAATTCCATGAATCTGCCTTGGGAATACCGCCCACACGCGCTGTTCATCTGTTTTGCGCCGTACGACAATCCGAAATACGCGGTTTCGGTCGTCGTAGAGCACGGAAACGCGGGTGCGGATGAGGCGGCCCCGTTAGCCAAACTCATCATGACCGACACCCTGCTACGCGATCCGGCCAGTGATGTTCGGCCTCCTGCGCCGAGCGTTGTGCCGCCCCCTTCACCAGTCGCAGATGGAACGACGCCTTCGCAGACTGCTTCTGCTCAAGCCGCACCTCCGGAACAGACGGACCCGGGAGCCGCACAATGAGACGGAACGGTGTGAACACGTTCGGTTTTCTCAAATCCGACCGGCGCCTTCTGCGGGCCGAACCCGATTTTCGCCCGATGGCGCGCCTGCTTCAGGTCAACTGGTTATATGTCCTGCTGGTCTGTGTGCTGGCGGGCGTGGGTTACATTGCGCTGTATTCGGCAGGGGGCGGGTCAGCCAAGCCGTTTGCAGGACCGCAAATGGTGCGGTTCGGCTTCGGGCTGGTGATGATGATTGCCGTCTCGCTCGTCAGTCCGCGCATCCTGCGCATGGCGTCCGTGCCGGTCTACCTGCTTTCCGTCACGCTGCTCGCGCTTGTGCTGCGCATGGGGCATGTGGGGAAGGGAGCGGAACGCTGGATCAATCTGGCGGGTATGCAGTTCCAGCCGTCCGAATTCGCCAAGATCGGTCTCGTGCTGATGCTGGCAACATGGTTTCACCGCATCGGCAACGAGCGGATGGGCAATCCACTGCGCCTGCTCCCGCCCGCACTTCTGACGTTGTTGCCGGTCCTGCTGGTGCTGAAGGAGCCTAATCTCGGGACTGCGACAATCATCGGTCTCATCGGGGCAACGCTGTTCTTCGCAGCTGGAATGCGGTTGTGGCAGATCCTGCTGCTCGTGGCGCCGCTCCCCTTCATGGGAAAGCTGATTTACAGCCATCTGCACGACTATCAGAAGGCCCGGATCGACACGTTCCTGCACCCTGAACATGATCCTCTGGGCGCGGGCTACAACATCATTCAGTCCAAGATCGCCCTCGGCTCGGGCGGCATGTGGGGTGAGGGATACCTGCATGGTAGTCAGGGACAACTGAACTTCCTGCCGGAAAAACAGACGGACTTCATCTTCACCATGATCGGTGAGGAATGGGGTTTTGTCGGCGGGATTGCCGTCATTACCCTTCTTGGAACGCTCGTCATGGGCGGAATGCTCATTGCCATTCGCAGTCGCAACCAGTTCGGGCGGCTTCTGGGTCTGGGCATTGCCATGGATTTCTTCCTGTACTGCGCCGTGAACCTGTCGATGGTCATGGGCGCCATCCCGGTGGGCGGCGTGCCGTTGCCGCTCATTTCCTACGGTGGTTCAGCCATGCTGACGATGATGTTTGGCTTTGGTCTGCTTATGTCCGCCTGGGTGCATCGCAACGAGCGTGATCCCGGCACGGAAGATGATGACGACGACTAGTCCTGAAGCAGGTCTGCCAGATCGTTCTGTAAAGTGAAGGCCTGGGCAGGGGCCGCAGGCTCCAGAAGGAGCACGCCGCACGTCATCAGAAAATTCGCAATCCGGTCCAGTGTCTCCGGATCGCGCGTTGGATCATCCGCGCTGCCCTGTGGCACCCAGATCAGCGTCTCGTAACGTGCCCGCGTCAGAAGAACGCGATAGGTGTTCAGCCGCCACAGCGTCGCCTCTGCTGTGCTGACATTGATCCATTTCGTGCCCGAAAAGCGGCGAGGCTGCCAGCGATTGCCAGAAGGCACGCGGATCAGATCGCCGTCCCAGCACAGCCCCACAAAATCCAGTTCCAGTCCCTGAATGGCAAACTCCGTAGCACACGTTTCGAGCGCGTCGGAGGCCCGGATATCTCGATCCGGAACCCAGCGGTTCAGAAACCACTGGGAGACGGCCTTTTCGTCCATATGCGGGACTTCACAGCCAAGCCCTTCGGCTCGCAGCCGCTTGGCCTTTGAACTCGCAACCAGCCCGCAGCGATAGGCCAGTCGTGAACGGTGACGCAGCCCAGCCCGCAGATCGTCCAGACTGCGCGTGAGACGAAACGGCAGATCCGTTTGTGCGGCTAGGTAGCGGGCCGCCTCGACGTCTCCGTTCAGGACGGCGTTGACCCAACGTGGTGCGGTTTCTTCACGCAGAGAGCGGATAGCCACACCGAGATGCAAAAAGCGCTGCCGCCCGGCTTCAAGTGTTGCGGGTAGATGCGTCAGATCCCCGGTTCCGATTACGTCCGGAGCCGCTTCAACGCGCCAGGCTGGGCGTCTCAAAAGGGCTTCGCCCCAGCAGGCCAGACCTCCTTCACCGTCATTGATTTCCTGCCCATGCCCGATCAGGCACAGAATGGCCGCGAAACCGTCATGCCGACCCATGATGTCCAACAGATGCGCAGGCTCGGAATCTGTCAGCTTCACATGTCGCGATGCACTCTTGCGCACAGCTTGAGCCTGCGTCCAGCAGCGCTGGGCCTCGTCGATGACCATGATCTGTTCAGGCGGACATTCTTTTGGGCACCCGACATAGTGATCACGGAATTTCGTCAGGGACTGAATGGTAGATTCCATCCGCTGCTCGACGAGCGGGCGCTTTTGTCCACGACTGACGGTATCGCGCGTGAGGGCTTCCCGTAGAACCGAAACAAGGGTCGGATTTCCCGTCAGGAACGTGGCGTCCGTTGCGTCGCCGTCATCCGTAAAAGCTACTTTCAGGCCACATAAGGTTTTGCCCGCGCCCGGAATGCCCGAGACGAACACAATCACTTTGCGTCCTTCCGTTCGAGCTTTTTGCAGAATGTTGGCGATGCAGGCAGAGGTCTGTGTCAGGTTCGTTGCATCGGCACGGGCGGTGTGGATGTCGGCAACGCTATGTGTGGCGTAAATCTGCCGTGCCGCTTCTACGATGCTTGGGACCGGATCGTAGGGAGCATGCTCCCATTGTGCGGGGACCAGCGGATGATCGGTATGAGCCGTCTGTGCCGCCAACGTGGTCAGGAGCGTTATTCAGTCCCGCTGCATTGACGCACTGAACCTCTGTGACGCCCAAGGGAAGCAGAAGCGGCGTTGTTTGGGCTCGGGACGGCGCATCCGTGGCGACCAGAACGGGAACGAGCGGGTGTTTCCGACTTGCGGCATGAAAATCCAGCAGGTCGAGCGCATAGCCCTCCGTCTGGGAGAGAGCGGCCGCGTCGAAGCTGGACGAGCCAATTTTGAATTCCAGTACATAAATCGCGCCGGGCGAGACCAGAACCGTGTCGATCCGGCCGCCAAGCCGCGGGATCGGAAACTCGAACAGAACCTGCCAGTCCTGTGTGTTGGGAAGTGTGGAGAGAATTTCATGCAGAAGATCGATCTGCGCTTCCCAGGCACGAGCCTGCTGCGGCTCGCCCTGAAAACGGTTCTGCACCACCTTATGGGCCAAAGCGGCGCAGAGCTGGTCCGGAGGCGTGTGAAGGAACGTGGTGACGGATCCGGACCACCACGCTCCCATCGTCTCAGCCCTCGATCTGGCCGAAATCGGCGATCAGGGCGGTTGTCTCGCGGAAGCGGGACAGCAGCCTGAGGCGGTTGGCCCGTACCTCCGGCTCCGGCGCATTGACCGTCACGGCTTCGAAGAACCGGTCCAGCGTTGGGCGCAGGGCCGCAATGGCCTGCATCGCATCGGTGAAGCGCTCTTCTTTGAGAGCTGTTTCAATCGCGGGGACGGCCTGATCCAGACCGGCAGCCAGAGCGCGTTCTTCGTCCTGCGTGTAGAGAGTTGGATCGGGCGCGCCGGTATGCGGGCCGTCCTTCTTGTCCTCGATGCGCAGGATGTTGGCGGCCCGCTTGGCAGCAGCGAGCAGATTGCGGCCGTCTTCCGTCTGGATCATCTCCGACAGTGCCGAGGTGCGGGCCAGAAGCCGGACCAGATCGCCGTCCAGCCCGCGCGTCAGAATGGCAGCAAGAACGTCATGCCGCTCGCCCTCGCTGCGAAGCTGCACGCGCAGACGCTCGGCCATAAAGTCCGGCAGCTTGGCCAGTTCGCCAC
Organism: Gluconobacter sphaericus; assembly: GCF_016757795.1. Classification (GTDB taxonomy): domain Bacteria; phylum Pseudomonadota; class Alphaproteobacteria; order Acetobacterales; family Acetobacteraceae; genus Gluconobacter; species Gluconobacter sphaericus. The sequence goes on from NZ_CP068419.1 coordinate 2,127,263, forward strand.
CCGTCCGGCCATTTGCGGCCTGTACGAACAGCGTCGTCAGGTCCAGACGCAGTCCGTTATCACGGATCGTGCGGATGATGCCGAGTGCCGCACGACGCAGCGCATACGGATCGCCCGAACCACTCGGCAGCTCACCGATGGCAAAGAACCCTGCCAGCAGGTCCAGCCGGTCCGCGAGTGCCACAGCGACCGAAACCGGCGCCTTTGCAGTCTCATCGGACTGACCGCGTGGCAGGTAATGCTCGGCCACGGCGCGGGAGACGGCGTCGTCCTCGCCATCATGCGCCGCATAATAGCCGCCCATGACGCCCTGAAGTTCCGGGAACTCGCCGACCATGCCGGTCGTCAGATCCGCCTTGGCCAGCAGACCCGCGCGCTCGGCCTGTGCGATCTGCGCGCCATCAAGACCCATGGCCTGCGCCACGGTGCCTGAAAGCTTCGAGATCCGCTCGGCGTGCTCGGCCTGCGTGCCCAGCTTGGCATGGAACGTCACCGCTGCCAGAGCTGGAACACGGTCAGCCAGTTTTGTCTTGCGATCCAGATCCCAGAAATGTCGGGCATCGGCAAAACGGGCGCGGAGCACGCGCTCATTGCCCGCCGTGGTCAGCTTGCCGCCATCCTTGAACGGCAGGTTGCCGATGAAGGCGAAATAGGGTGCAGCCGAGCCGTCCGGATTGCGGAGCGCGAAATAACGCTGGTTGATCCGCATGGAGACCTGCATCACTTCGGCTGGCAGATCCATGTACGCAGCGTCGATCTGGCCCAGAAGCGGCACCGGATATTCGACCAGCCCGCAGACTTCATCGACCAGCCCGTCATCCTGTACGACCGTAATGCCATGCTGGTCCGCCAGACGCGCCACGCCGGTGCGCACCATGTCGCGGCGGCTGTCCATGTCCACGATGATCGAGCGGGTTTCAAGCTCGTCCTGCCACTGCTGGCCCGACATGATCTCGAACGCGCCCGGAGCGAGAAAGCGATGGCCTTCGGACAGGTTGGACGCCTTCAGACCATGCGCATCATCCCCGTCGCGGGCGAGAGCGAACGGCACGACATGCCCGTCCAGCAGACACGCGATCCGGCGCAGCGGGCGAACCCATGTGAAGTTCGATCCCGCGCCCCAGCGCATGGATTTGGGCCATGGGAATTTCCACAGCAGCTCCGGCACGGCTTCGGACACTCGGCTTTCCGCGCTCACCGGATCGAGCGACTTGTTCAGAACCCAGAAGCCGTTTTCCAGATTCAGATCCGCCGGTGTGACGCCATGCTTGCGCGTGAAGCCTTCCAGTGCCTTTTCCGGAGCTCCTTCACGCGGGCCGCGTTCGGAGACGCTGCGGGCCGGGATTTCAGCATCGATGTTCAGCACCGCCGCGATGCGTCGGGCCCCGAAGAACGTCCGCAGATCGCGCGGATTCAGGCCATCAAGCGCCTTGGTCAGCAACGAACCCAAATCGTCCGCCGCACGGGCCTGCATGCCGGAGGGGATTTCCTCGCTGAACAGTTCGAGAAAGAGTTCAGCCATGGGACGTCTCCTCACCGGCGAGCCAGGCGTCGCAGGCGGCTTTGGCAAGCGCACGGACGCGCCCGATATAGGAGGCGCGCTCGGATACGGAAATCACGCCCCGCGCATCCAGAAGATTGAACAGATGGGAGGCCTTGAGGCACTGGTCGTAGGCGGGCTGGGCCACGCCGGCCTCGGACAGCCGGATGGACTCCCGCTCGGCATCGTTGAAATGGGTCAGCAGCATCTGCGTGTCGGCGAGCTCGAAATTATGGCGTGAATAATCCTGCTCGGCCCGCAGGAATACATCGCCATAGGTCAGGCCTTTTCCGTTGAAATCGAGGTCGTAAACGTTCTCGACGCCCTGCACATACATCGCCAGACGCTCGAGCCCGTAGGTCAGCTCCGTCGACGGCATGACGGTCGGAATGCCGCCAACCTGCTGAAAATACGTGAACTGCGAGACTTCCATACCGTCACACCAGACTTCCCAGCCCAGTCCCCAGGCACCGATGGTCGGGTTTTCCCAGTCATCCTCGACGAATCGGATATCGTGCAGTTCGGGGTCGATCCCGATGGCGCGGTAGCTGTCGAGCAGAAGCTGCTGGCTGTCTTCCGGCGTCGGCTTGAGCAGTACCTGATACTGGTAATAGTGCTGAAGGCGGTTCGGGTTCTCGCCATAACGTCCATCCGATGGACGGCGGCAGGGCTGCACATAGGCGGCGGCCCAAGGCTTGGGGCCGAGCGCGCGGAGCGTGGTGTGCGGGGAGAGAGTGCCCGCTCCGAGTTCGGTATCGTAGGGCTGCAAAATAGCGCAGCCCTTCTCGGACCAGAATTGATGAAGGCGCAGGATCAGGTCCTGAAAACAGAGCGGCCGGGTCGCAGACAATTCTATAGGCTCCGGTTGGCAGAAATCGGGCGTCACCTTACAGGCACAGGCCCTGAACCGGAAGGGAGCCTCCTGCTGTTGATCTTGTAGACTGGTCGTGGGTGCATCATATGATGGAGGCTCAGCAATTTCTTCATCTGGAAGGATGATGACGATGAACAACGAAGAACGCGATCTGATCGCCCGTTTCGTCGCCCGTGTCGGGGGAGGGCCGCAGGTCACGGGACCAGGCCAGCCACCGGCCGCCCCTCTGCCGCCGATCGATCCTGAGGCGGACCGCTTCATTGCCGACAACTTCCAGAAATACCCGGAAGCCCGTTATCGCGTCACGCAGATGGCCGTGGTGCAGGAGGCTGCTCTGGCACAGGCGCAGAACCGCATCCGCCAGCTCGAGTTCCAGCTTCAGCAGGCCCAGCAGCAGCTCGCACAGGTGCAGCAGTCTGGCGCATCCAAGCCTGGCCTGTTTGGTGGCCTGTTTGGTGGAGGCAACCGTCCGCAACAGTCTGCGCCCCCGCCGGGCTGGGGTGCACAGGCCGCTCCGCCGCCGAATTTCGCGCCGCAGCAGCAGTACGGTTATCCGCCGGGTTATCAGCCGGGCATGTTCCAGCGCGGCGGTTCGGGCTTTCTCGGCTCGGCCCTGACAACAGCGGCTGGTGTGGCTGGCGGTATGATGGCCGCCAATGCGCTTGAAGGCCTGTTTTCCGATCATCATAGTGCGGGTGGTGATGCGGCTGGTGGCTGGGGTGCGGGTGGCGACACCATCATCAACAACTACGGCAGTGATGCTTCGGCCTTCGATCCCTTCGGCGGCGCCGGGACCGATGCCGGCAGCTTCTCCGATTCCGACTTTGGCGGCGGCGGTGATGTTGGTGGTGGCGGAGATTTCGGTGGCGGTGACGGCGGCGGATTCGACAACATGTTCTGAGCCTGCCTTTTTCAGGTCGGCATCATTCAAAACCCGTCCGGACCTGATGTCCGGACGGGTTTTTTGATGTTTGCCAACCGGGCAGCTTATGCTGCGTTCGCTTTCGTGACTGTCCCCATTTCCCAGCCGGGAGGCCATACTCGATGTCCCAATCCGACCTGACTGCCGATTTCCGCGATCTCTGTGCGTTTGATGCGCTCGAAGACGAGAAAATTACGCCGTTTTCCCTGGACGGCACGCCGGTGGTTCTCATTCGGGACGGGGAGAATGTGCATGCTTTCGCCGGTAAATGCCCCCACAAGGAGGCACCGTTGGAGCAGGGGGCTTTTTGCAAGACGGAAAAAGGAAGTGTGCTGGTCTGCCCTTGGCACAAGGCGGTTTTTGATGCGACGGATGGCAGTCTCGTCGAACCACTGGCACTCGATCCTCTGTCACAGTACCCGGTGCAGGTTGTTGATGGCCGTGTGCTGGTCGGATTGAAGCCGAAGCAACGTCAGGCTTCGGAAAAACGACAGGAAAACGAAAGTGTTCTGCTTCTCGGCGCCGGGGCTGCCGCTGTCAGCGCTGCGGTGACGCTCCGGGCGGAAGGTTTTGCGGGCACCATCACGATGGTCAGTGAGGAAAAAGATCTTCCTTACGATCGTACCGCCCTGAGCAAGACCGTCCTTGTCAGCGAGTCTGAAAAAGCCCATGCGCCCCTGCTTCGGGAAGAGGAATTTTATACTCAACGCGGCATTACCCGCGTCTGCGGCCATGTGGCGCAGTTCGATCCGCAGACCCGCACGGCCAGACTGGAGGACGGGATGGAGTTGACGGCGGATCACGTCCTGATCGCGACGGGGGCCGTAACCAGAAAGCCGGATATTCCGGGCGTGGACATGAAGGGCGTCTATACGCTGCATCGTGGGGTGGATGCGGAGCGGATCGCCGCCATTCTGGATCCCGATCTGGCGGTAACGATCGTGGGGTCAGGATTTATCGGGCTTGAAGCGGCCTCGTCCCTACGGCAGCGTGGGGTCGGGGTGACTGTTATTTCCGATACCGAAATCCCGATGGAAAAGCAGTTTGGCCGCGAAATCGGTATTCGTCTGCGCCAGTTGCATGAAGAAAACGGCGTGGCATTCGTCTCGGATGCTCGGGTCACGAAGATCTATGCCAAGGACGGCAAGAACGGAACGGCTTCAGGTGTGGAACTCGACGACGGCACCCGTCTGCCTGCCGCGTTCGTACTGCTTGGTGTGGGTGTGATGCCCGTCACGGATTACGTGTCCGGTCTGGAGCGTGATGAGAGCGGTGCGATCGTCGTGAACGGTCAGATGCGCGTGACTAGAGGTGGTGAGGCCGGATGCGTCCCCGGCGTCTACGCAGCCGGGGACGCATCCGCGGTTTTTCATGACGGAGCACCACGGCGAATCGAGCATTGGCGCCATGCCGAAGTGCAAGGACGGATCGCGGCTCTTGCGATGATGGGGCATGACACGCCCAACGTACCGCTGCCGTGGTTCTGGACACAGCAGTTCGGCAAGAAAATTGAACTTCTGGGCTGGGGCGAAAGCTTCGACAACGTGGCGCTGGAAGGGGATATCCGGGGTTTCAGGTTCCTTGCGACTTATCTCAAGGATGGAAAGCCTATCGCACTGGCCGGGTCGGGGCATGCGGCAGAGATGGCTCTGGCGGCGATCGATTTCGATGGTTTTATGCAGGAAAAGGCCGGAGAGGCCCTCTGAAGTCGCAGAAAACTTGACATGAGAGGGCCGTCCCGGCTTCCTGCGCCCACTTATCCGCACAGGACGTTGAAGAGGCCCGATATGCATCCATACCGCACCCATGACTGTAGCGCTCTGCGTGAGGAGAATGCCGGGCAGATTGTCCGTCTTTCCGGCTGGGTCCACAGCAAGCGCGATCATGGCGGCCTGCTGTTCATCGACCTGCGCGATCACTACGGTGTGACGCAGATCGTCATCCCTGCTGGTACGGACCTGCTGGAAAAAGCCGAGCGTCTGCGCGTGGAAAGCGTCATCACAGTGACCGGGAAAGTCGTGGTCCGTCATGGGTCGCAGCGCAACCCGAACCTGCCGACCGGTGATGTGGAAGTTCTGGCCGAAGCTCTGGAAATCCGTTCCAGCGCCGAGGTCCTGCCATTCCAGGTGGCGGGCAACGAGAACTACCCCGAAGACCTGCGTCTGAAGTATCGTTACATCGACCTGCGCCGCGACAAGATGCACCAGAACATCCTGCTCCGCAGCAAGGTCATCACGAGCCTGCGTCAGCGTATGATCGCGCAGGGCTTCACCGAGTTCCAGACACCGATCCTGACGGCCTCGTCTCCCGAAGGCGCGCGTGACTTCCTTGTCCCGGCCCGTCTGCATCCGGGTAAGTTCTATGCCCTGCCGCAGGCTCCGCAGCAGTTCAAGCAGCTTGCGATGGTTGCCGGTTTCGACCGCTACTTCCAGATCGCACCCTGCTTCCGTGACGAAGCCTCCCGCGCTGACCGCAGCCCCGGTGAGTTCTATCAGCTCGATTTCGAGATGTCGTTCGTCACGCAGGAAGACGTCTTCACGGTGCTCGAACCCGTCCTCGCAGGCGTGTTCAACGAGTTTACGCCCGAAGGCTGGAAAATCACGGACGGCGCATTCCCGCGCATTCCGTATGCCGATTCCATGCGCGACTACGGTTCCGACAAGCCGGATCTGCGCAACCCGCTGATTATCAAGGACGTGACGGAAGCGTTCCGCGATTCCGGTTTTGGTCTGTTCGCCAAGATCGCAGCGTCCGGTGGCCAGATCCGTGCGATCCCGGCTCCGGGTGCTGGGGATCGTCCGCGCGGCTTTTTCGACAAGCTCAACACTTGGGCGCGTGAAAGCGGTGCCGGTGGTCTGGGCTACATCATTTTCGAGGCAGAAGGCGGCAAGGGCCCGATTGCCAAGAATCTTGAAGCCGAGCGCGTTGAGAGCATTCGTGAAGCCTGTGGCCTCAAGGCCGGAGACGCCGTGTTCTTCGCCGCTGGCAAGGGTGATGAGGTCGCCAAGTTCTCTGGCGTCGTCCGCACCAAGGTCGCAACCGAACTGGACCTGATCGAGAAGAATGCGTTCCGCTTCTGCTGGGTCGTGGACTTCCCGATGTTTGAGCTGAACGAGGAAACCGGGAAGGTCGACTTCTCGCACAACCCGTTCTCCATGCCTCAGGGGGGGCTCGATGCTCTGAACACGCAGGACCCGCTGACGATCAACGCCTATCAGTACGATATCGTCTGTAACGGCGTGGAACTGTCCTCTGGCGCCATCCGGAACCATCTGCCGGAAGTCATGCTGCGTGCCTTCGAGATTGCAGGCTATGGCCCCGAAGTCGTGGAAGAGCGTTTCGGCGGCATGCTGAACGCCTTCCGTTACGGCGCTCCGCCGCATGGTGGCGCCGCACCGGGCGTGGACCGTATCGTGATGCTGCTGGCCGATGAGCCGAACATTCGCGAGGTCATCCTTTTCCCGCTTAACCAGAGCGGCGAGGACCTGATGATGGAAGCGCCGGCCCCGGTCGAGCCGGCCCGTCTGAAGGAGCTTCATCTTGCGCTCGATCTGCCGAAGCCCAAGCCGACCGCCAGCAAGTAAACCTTAAGCAGCCTCGCTTGCTGTTGCAGAACCGGCATCTTCCATTCGGGAGATGCCGGTTTTTTTATGCTGCCTGTTCTGCTTCGTTATTTCCAAGTGTGGTCTGCGCGGAACTACCAGTGGACCCGAATGCCCGCCGTCACAGCTGCACTGCCGCCTGCGGCACCCTGGATGGTATCGCGGTGTCCTCCGAAGAAGCTCGCCGTCAGGTCCACGCCCGGAAGTGATTTTAGCGGATAGGCAAAAGTCGTCGTCACGCCTTTTTCTTCCATTAACGGCGATTGTGCTGCCCGTTCGACGTCCAGAGGGCCAATTTTTAAGAGATTCGACAGATCCAGCTTCATCCACTCCCGTCGCACCACGGGGGACGTTCCTGTCTGGTCAAAACTTAATCCGCCTGACCCGGATCGGCCTGTCATGCTGTCTAGCAGCGCAGGATCCCGCAGGGCATCCGAACGGGGTATTCGTGTGCGGGCGGTATGATGTGCGGGCATGAAATAGGCGGGGGCCTGGGCGCGAAGCGGGAAGGCCCAGACGCTGCCGAGAATACAGGCCGCAATCCGCCAGTCTGTGTACATGATAAAACCCCCAACGAAAAAACGAAATGAGGGTCTGCGGTAATGGCGTGCGAACCGGATGTGCAAGATGTAGGCACACACTACGTACTGCGTCAAAAATGATACAGTCAATATAAAATATTCAAATTCAAAGGCTGGAAATAAATTTAACTCTAAATTTGTATCTCAAAAGACACGAATCAACTTCTGTATCTTTCCGTTACAGGCGTAGGGGAGGGCGTCATGCATGTAACACAAAATCATGATCTGCCCGGATTCCGCCACAGATGCGCCTCAGCTACGCCAAGGCGCGCCCGTCATCATCTTTCCGTGACAAAACGTCATGGAAAGGAGAGCATTGATGCTGAAACATCTGTCAGGGATCTTGGCTGTTTCCGCCCTGTTTGCAGGTACGATGGCGATTGCGCCGATGTCGGGAACAGCCCATGCCCAGTTTGTGCCCTATAGCGGCCCATACCGTCAGCCGCCTCCGCCTCCACATACGCTGCCGGAGACCATCCCGTCCCATCGCGGAGACCTGCGTTGGGTACCGGGCTACTGGCGCTGGAGCGGCAACGGGTATCAGTGGCAGTCGGGCCATCTGAGTAGAAAACCTAATCTGCGACACGCATGAGGGGATGCAAGGGGAACAACGCATTCCCCTTGTATGTTCAGACTGTAACGAGAACTGGGACGTGATCGGAGGCCTTTTCCTTTGCCCGCTCGTCCCGGTCGATCACGAAAGCTGTCAGGCGTTCGGCCATACGAGGCGACAGAAGTGCATGATCGATCCTCAGGCCCGAATTTCGCTGGAACGCCGCCGCCTGATAATCCCAGAACGTGTAATGCCGGCCTGCAGGGTAGAGCGTGCGCAGGGCATCCGTCAGCCCCATCCATTTTAACTTGCGGAATGCTGCGCGCGTTTCAGGGCGTACCAGTGCGTCGTTAGGTGATAGCGCGCCGGGCGCGAGATCTTCGTCCGTCGGGCAGACATTGAAGTCCCCGATGAACGCAAACGGTTTCTCCGCCTCCAGCAGAACACGCGCCCGTTCCGCTAAAGCGTCGAAAAACGCCAGCTTGGTCGCGTAACCGTCCTCACCGCCGGAATTACCGTTGGGTAGATACAGATTGCCGATCGTGATGCCATCGAGTTCCGCCTCGATATAACGGGCGGACGGATGATCGAAGCCCGGAAGCGCATGGTGCGTCACCGTGAAGGGGCGGCGTCCAATCAGGGCCACGCCGTTATAGGCTTTCTGTCCCGAGGTCGCGACGTGCAGTCCGGCTTCTGCGAACACGGCCGGAAACTGGCTGTCCTCGCATTTGATTTCCTGAAGGCACAGCAGATCGCAGTCCGGATGGCGTTCCAGCCAGTCCTGAACGTGATGGGCGCGGGCGCGGATGGAGTTGATGTTCCAGCTTGCGAAGGTGAACGGCGTCGTGCTCATCGGATCAGGCCAGCGAGAAGCTGGTGCCGCAGCCGCATGATGAAGCTGCATTCGGGTTCGTGACCGTGAAATGCGCGCCCATCAGCTTGTCCACGAATTCCAGTTCAGCGTTTTCCAGCAGGTCGAGGCTGGTCGTATCCACAAATACGCGAGCGCCGTCACGCTCGATGACGACATCATCCGCGGCCTGATCGCGCTCCAGTTTGAACTGGTACTGAAACCCGTTGCATCCTCCGGCCAGAACCGCCACGCGCAGCGCCAGCCCCTCAGGTTCTGGCTGGGCTGCGATGATCTCCTTGATGCGGGCGGCCGCACTAGCGGAAACGCTGAAAGGCACGGTGTCGGACATGGGTTCTGGTTCCCGGACTCTTCTGAAAAGACAACTGCGGTCCTGATTATATGGCCAGAGCGTCCCCCAGAGCAAAGGGGTGGGTAGAGGAGGCATGCTTGCGCGGGCACAATGCTGGCGTAGAATGACCCCGTGGGCCGCCCGAAACGGCGCTCTCTCGGCCCGACGGCTCACGCAGGACATGTCTTGATGGTAGCGATCTACGCGGTACAGGATTCCGGCTCCCCTACGGATTTCAGGGGCCGACTCTACCCTGAAGTGGAAAGCCCGGTCCGCTCGCCCTGGCAGCGGGACCGTGACCGCGTGCTGCATTCTGCAGGGTTCCGGACCCTGCAATACAAGACACAGGTCTTCATCAATCACGAAGGCGATTTTTTCCGCACACGCCTGACACATTCGCTCGAAGTCGCGCAGATCGCCCGCTCCATCGCCCGCAATCTGGACCTTAATGAGGATCTGACCGAAACCGTGGCGCTTGCTCACGATCTCGGTCACACGCCGTTCGGCCATGCCGGGGAAGACGCCCTCGCACTTGCGATGAAGGACTGGGGTGGCTTCGATCACAACACCCAATCCCTGCGGCTCGTGACTGCGCTCGAAGCCCGCTACCACGCCTTTGATGGCCTGAACCTGACATGGGAAGCGCTGGAGGGCCTCGCCAAACATAACGGCCCGGTCAAACGCCCGACGCCCTATTTCGCGGAATACGACGCAAAACATCATCTCGACCTGCAAAGCCACGCCTCGGCCGAAGCGCAGGTGGCGGCCATGTCAGATGATATCGCCTATCACGGCCACGATCTCGATGACGGTCTGCGCGCCGGGCTGCTGTCTTTTGAGGATATTGAAGACCTGCCGCTGGTCGGAGACGCCCTGCGCCGCTCCCGCGAGATGGAGCGTCAGATCGGGCGTGAGGCGTCCGATCAGGCCCAGCGCGTGCGTCATGAAACCATCCGCGTCGTCATCAACCAGCTCGCCACCGACCTGACGGACCAGACGCGCCGGAACCTCGAAGCGCTCAATCCGCAATCGGCCGACGACATCCGTAATGCCGGCTATCCCGTGGTGGCGTTCAGCCCGGAAATGCGTGAGGCCAACAAGACCATCCGCAAGTTTCTCTATGCCAACATGTACCGCCACTGGCGCGTCAACCGCATGGCGCGGAAGGCCAAGATCGCCGTGCGCGAAATTTTCGACATCCTGTCCGAAGATCCCGGCCTTCTGCCCGATCCGCTGCGGGGCCGGGCGAAAGCCGCTGATGACGTACAGCGCAGGCGTCTGGTGGCCGATTATATTGCCGGAATGACCGATCGTTTCGCGATGGAAGAACATCGACGGTTGACGGACCTCTCCGTGCTGGGCTGATAGAGCCTCTGATTTGAAGACGCGTTACAGGAATCGAGCTGAAATGGCCGCTGACAACACGACCCTTACGACTGATTGTCTCTTTGCCCGCACCCGGGTTCAGGTGTGCGACGCTCTGCGATCGGTCGTCCCCGGCCTGCCGGAAGAGGTGGTGCAGCGCGTCGACCTGACCCCCACTCGCGACCCGTCCCATGGTGATATGGCAACGAACGCCGCGATGCTGGCCGCCAAGCCCGCGCGCCGCAAACCCGCCGATATTGCCGCCGAACTGGTCGTGAAACTCTCCGAGCTGCCGGGGATCGCGAAGGCCGAAGCTGCCGGTCCGGGCTTTGTGAACCTGACACTCAAGCCCGAAGTCCTGCAGGGCGTGGCTGTTTCCGTTCTCAAGGCGGGCGACCGCTACGGCCGCTCCACGATGGGGCAGGGAAGGCGCGTGAACGTGGAATACGTCTCAGCCAACCCGACCGGCCCGATGCATGTCGGTCATTGCCGTGGTGCCGTGGTGGGTGATGCGCTGGCCAACCTGCTCGAAGCCGCAGGCAGTCCGGTGACGCGCGAATACTATATCAACGATGCCGGAACTCAGGTTGTCGCCCTGACCTGGGCCACATACTGGCGCTATCTTCAGGCCATCGGCACGGACATCCCGGCAGACGAATTCGGCGCCCTGACCCCGAACGGCCTGCAATATCAGGGCGAGTACCTGATCCCCGTCGCGCAAAGCATCGCTGAAAAGCACGGACGTTCGCTCGCCAATGCCGAAGGTGGCCCGGCAGATCCGTCCGTCTGGTTCGAGACTGTGCGTCGTGAAGCGCTGACGCAGATGATGGCTGCCATCCGCGAGGATCTGGAAGCGCTCGGCATTTCGCATGAAGTCTTCGCCAGCGAAGCTGAAACGCTGGCCAGTGGTCGTGTCGACGCCGCGATCGCCAAGCTCGACAGCAAAGGCCTGCTCTATGAGGGCGTGCTGGAGCCGCCGAAGGGCAAGATGCCGGAAGACTGGGAAGCCCGTCCGCAGACGCTCTTCCGCTCCACGGAGTTCGGCGACGATCAGGACCGTGCGCTCCGCAAATCCGACGGCACCAACACCTACTTCGCCAATGATATCGGCTATCATGCCCAGAAAGCTGAAAATGCTGACGTCCTGATCGACGTCCTCGGCGCTGATCATGGCGGTTACGTCTCGCGGATGCGGGCCGCCATTTCCGCTTTGACGGATGGCAAGACCGGCTTTGAAGTCGTGATGTGCCAGATCGTGCGCGTCGTGAAAAATGGCGAGCCGGTGAAGATGTCCAAGCGCGCTGGTACGTTCGTGACCCTGCGTGATCTACTGGACGAAGTGGGCCGTGACGCTGTGCGCTTCACGATGCTGACCCGCAAGGCCGACGCGCAGATGGAGTTCGATCTGGATGCTGTCGTCGCCCAGACGCGCGACAATCCGGTGTTCTACGTCCAATATGCCCACGCCCGTTGCCGCTCGGTCTTACGCTCGGCAGAGACGATGTTCGGTACGGAGTCCGTGACGCCGGAAGCCCTATGCGGTGCTGACCTGACCAACCTGTCTTCGGACGTCGAACTGGCCGTTCTGCGCCGTCTGGCCGCGTTCCCCCGCAGTGTGGAAGCCGCGGCTACGGCGCGTGAACCGCACCGGATCGCGACCTATTGCATTGATCTGGCGTCTGACTTCCACGCCCTGTGGAACCGGGGCCGCGAAGACACCACCCTGCGCTTCCTGCATGAGAACGACCGCGCAACCAGCCTCGCCAAGCTGGCGCTGGTCTCGGCGATTGCAGGAACGCTGCGCTGTGCCCTCACCATTCTCGGCGTCGTGCCGGTAGAGGAAATGCGATGAGTCCGGAAAACGATCAGGACCGCAACCGCCCCGATCCGGGCGATTACGCCCGTACCCCGAAACAGCCTGCGGGTCCGGCTCCAGGAGCGCGTCCGCAGACGCGTTTCGAGCGCGAACGCCTGAGCAACGATTATGACGACGAACCCCCACCGCGCCGCCGCCCGGCTACCGCCGGCGGTGCGTCCGGGGCAGGGCGTCTGACGTCCGTGCTGGGTAACGACCCCGCCACCCGCAAGCTGGTTGGTGGCGCAGTGGGCATCGGCGTTGTGCTGCTGCTGGCGGTTGGCGGCTGGTCGCTTATGGGCAGCCATCATGGCGGCATTCCCATTATAGGTCCGCCGCCGGGCCCCGTGAAGGACCGTCCGGCCGATCCGGGCGGGATGCAGATCATGGGCGGTGATGACGGCGACACCGACATGACCGGCAATGGCGAGGCGCATCTTGCTCCGGGTCCGGAGCAGCCGGATACGAAGGCACTGGCCCGTCAATATGGCGTCCCGCCCGGAACGCCTGCTCCGGAAGCACCAAAGACCGATGCTCCCAAGGCAGATGGTGCAGCACCGGATAACGCGCCGGCAGCCCAGACGCCTGCTCCGGAAGCAGCCGCGCCAGCCGACACTGGGCAGATGTCTCCGGGCACCGCGCTGCCTGCCACGGTTCCGGAGAAGCTGCAGGATCAGGCTGCCGCACCTGCCGAAGCGCCGAAAAAGGAAGAGGCGCCCGTCCATCATGCCGCACGACCTGCCGAGAAGCCGCTTCCCGCGCCGCTTCCGGATCCTGAGAATGTTGGACCGCCGAAAGCCGCTGCTCCGGCTGCGGAGAAGGCGGAAACATCGCGTGGGACGCATGAAGTCCAGCTCGGCGCGCTCGACAGCGAAGCCGCGGCCCGCAAGGAATGGGACAGTCTGCGCCATCAGGCTCCGGCCCTGTTCGCAGGCCATACGCCGCTGTTCGAAAAGACCACACGCGGTGACCATACCTTCGTGCGTCTGCGGATCGGTGGCTTTGCGGATCTCAAATCCGCACGCGCCTATTGCGTGAAGCTGCACGCGCAGTCCGTCGCCTGCACGCCAGCCCAGTTCTGAGAGCTGGCGTTTGAGCGAGACACTCCACCTGACGCTTGACGGGTTTGAGGGGCCGCTGGACCTGCTCCTCGATCTAGCCCGCAAGCAGAAGGTGGATCTGGCGAAAATCTCCGTCCTGCAACTGGTGGAGCAATATCTGGCAGTCGTGGAAAAGGCACGTGCGGAAGCGCGGAGCCTGCGGCTGGAACTGGCGGCAGACTGGCTGGTCATGGCCGCCTGGCTCGCCTGGCTAAAATCCAAGCTGCTCCTGCCTGCCGAAAACGAAGACCCGGACGCCGAAGACGCCATCGAGCTGCTTCAGGAACGCCTGATCGAACTGGAGCGGATGCGCGCTGCCGCCCGCTGGCTCGCGGAACAGCCCCGTCTGGGTCTGGACGTGTTCCGGCGGGGGCAGGGCGAGGATCATACCGAAATTGACCGCTCTGGCCTGCGCGTGAACATGCCCGCGCTGATCACAGCCTATCTTTCTGCCCGTCGCAGAACGGGGCGCCGGCGCGTCTATGCGCCGCGTGCCCGTCGGTACTGGAGCGTGCAGGATGCGCTATCCCGTCTTAAGCGCCTGCTCGGGACAGATCATGTTATCGGCTGGCACACCCTGACGTCCCTTCTCCCGGAGCCGAACGAACTGGACGGAGAGGAAGGGCCATACGGGCGTAATGCGGCACTTGCCGGTACGCTGCTCGCAGGGCTGGAAATGGCCAAGGGCGGCGCGCTTGAACTGCGCCAGCCCGAAGCGTTCGGGGAAATCGAATGGCGGGCGGCCTCGCCTTCATGACAGATCCCACAATGCTCGATCGCGCCTGTCTGCTTGTGGAGGCGTTTGTTTTCGCCAGCCCCGATCCCGTTAAGCCTGCGGCGATCGCCGATCTTTTGACCGCCCAGTCCATTTCCGTGCCGGTCGAGGACGCGCTTAATGCCGTCCGCAGTCGTTATGCCGATCATGCCGTGGAAATGGTGCTGGTCGCTGGCGGTTGGCAGTTCCGCACCCGCTCGGAATTCGCGTCCGCTCTGATAAAAATCGTGGAAAAGCCCCGCCGCCTCAGCCGTGGCGCGATGGAAACACTGGCGATCATCGCCTATCATCAGCCCTGCACCCGTGCGGAAATTGAAGCCATCCGTGGTGTTTCGCTCGGGCAGGCCGTTCTCGATGCCCTGCTGGAAGACAGTCTGATCGCTCCCAAAGGCCGCAAGGACGTTCCAGGCCGGCCCGTATTATGGGGCACCACCGCTGTTTTTCTGGAAAGTTTCAGCCTTCCGGATCTCCGGGGGTTACCTCGCCGGGAAGACTTCCTGCTGGACCGCGCGCCCACAGAAGCAGAAGGCGATGCTTCTGCCGTAGGCGGAACGGAGCAGACAGGCTAGGAATAATGCATGTTTGACTTCAGTTTCTCGGAAATCGCGCTGTTCGTGATGGTGGCGATGATCTTCATCCGCCCGAAGGACCTGCCGGTTGCGATCCGCACCCTGTCGAACGGGTTAAAGGCGATGCGGCGCATGGCGGCTGAATTCCAGTCCCATGTCGACGAGATGGTTCGTGAGGCTGATCTGTCCGAGGCCCGGGATCAGTTCCGGGATCTGAAGAATTTCAACCTGCGCGACCGTGTCACGAAGGCGATCGACGGCGACAATTCCATCCGGCGCAGTCTGGAGCTCGACACACCTGCAAAAGCGTCCGCGGCCGATCTGCCCAAGGTTCCGCCCGCGCCACCACTTCCCCCGCCGCCCCTGACCGATCTGGAAACGCTGCCCTACAATGCCCGTCCGCAGTTCGAGCCAGTCGTGGACCTGCCCGTGCAGGAAGAGCTGGATGTCAACGAAGATGTCGCGGGCGCTCCGTCCATTCTCCCGCCCAGCACGGCACGGCGGCTCCAGCATGAGCGCTCCCGCTGGCTCGCGCCCGACATCCTCCCGCCCGTCCGGGCCATCCACGCCGGTAGGCGCATCCCCATCGCGAGCGGAAAGGACGGCGAATGACCGACACTGACAGCATCAACGACACGCCGATGCCGCTCCTCGAACATCTTGTGGAGCTGCGCAAACGCCTGATCTGGTCGATCGTGACCTTCGTAATCGCGTTTGCCATCTGCTACCATTTTTCGGGCGAGATTTACCGCTTTCTGGCGGCCCCGCTCGGCAACATCATGCGTAAGAACGGCGAACAGCCGCACCTGATCTACACCGCGCTGTATGAGGCCTTCTTCACCTACATCCGTGTGGCCGTTTTCGGCGCGACCTGCCTATCCTTTCCAATGATCGCCATTCAAGCCTGGATCTTTATTGCACCCGGCCTGTACCGCAGCGAGAAGCGCGCCTTCGCACCGTTTCTGGTCGCTACGCCCATCATG